>NZ_JBGCCR010000003.1:0-390834 GCF_041262485.1 Streptacidiphilus sp. BW17
TCGAGAAGCTCGCGACCGGAGCCATGCACCCGCCGGGACCGAGAGGTCACAACCCTACCGAAGAGGGCTGCAGTAGGGATGGTCCTCTAATGAGCAACCTCATCGCCGTCGCGTACCCCGATGTGGCCACCGCCGAGCACGTGCGCAACAAGCTGATCGAGCTGCAGAAGCAGAAGCTGATCAAGGTGGAGAACGCCGTCGTCGTCGAGCGTCGCCCCGACGGCAAGGTCAAGCTCCACCAGGCCGTCAGCACCACGGGCGCGGGCGCCGCGGGCGGTGCCCTGTGGGGCGGCCTGATCGGTCTCCTCTTCTTCATGCCGTTCCTCGGCGCGGCCATCGGCGGCGCGACCGGCGCGGCGGTCGGCTCGGCCCGGGACTTCGGCGTCGACGACGACTTCATGCGCCAGGTCGGTCAGCACCTGACCCCGGGCTCAGCGGCCGTCTTCACCCTGGTCAGCGACGCCGTCACGGAGAAGGTCCTGCCGGAGCTCGCTCCCTTCGGCGGCCGGCTGATCCAGACCTCCCTCAGCCCGGCCGACGAGGAGCACCTCAAGGAGGCCGTGGCCGCCGCCCGGTCCACGGCCGACGCCTGACCGCTCGGACTCCTCGCGCCGACACGCACGTCCGCCCGGCCCGCTTCAGGCAGCCGTCTGTCCAGCTGTGGCCGCTTCCTGTGCCGACCTGTCGACTGACGGACCCACCGATGTACCGACCTATCGACTGACCGAATCGAAGCGACCGAGAATTCCTCGATGGCAGCGACCGCCGCCCGGACGACCCCCGCACCCGACGCCGCCCAACAGCCCCGTTCCCGCCGCTGGGTCGAACTGGCCCTGGTGCTGGTCGCCGTGGCGATCTCCGCGTACGGGTACGCCGACGTCGGCTACGACATCGACGGCATGGTCCCGTCGGACACGGTGAAGTACGCGGTGGGCCTCGGCGTGCTCGCGCTGGCGGCCCATCTGGTCGTCCGGTTCCGGGCCCGCTACGCCGACCCGCTGCTGCTGCCGATCGCGGTCCTGCTCAACGGCCTTGGCCTGGTGGTCATCTACCGGCTGGACCGGGCCACGCCCGGCAGCGCCTCCGCGCCCACCCAACTGGTCTGGTCGGCCATCGGGGTGCTCTGCTTCATCGGTGTCGTCCTGCTGCTGCGTGACTACCGCGTGCTGCAGCGCTACGCCTACGTGCTGGCCTTCGCCACGCTGTTGCTGATGATCGTTCCGATCTTCCTGCCCGCGGTCTACGGGGCGAAGATCTGGATCAAGATCGGTCCGCTCTCGTTCCAGCCGGGGGAGATCGCCAAGATCGCGCTGGCGATCTTCTTCGCCGCCTACCTGGCCGTCGCCCGGGACGCGCTGGCGCTGACGGGCCGCAAGGTGTGGAAGCTGGAACTGCCGCGGGGCCGCAACCTCGGCCCGATCGTGCTGATCTGGCTGGCCAGCGCGGCGATCCTCTTCCTGGAGCAGGACCTGGGCACGCTGCTGCTCTTCTTCGGCCTCTTCGTGGTCATGCTCTATGTGGCGACCGGCCGGATCGGCTGGATCGCGGTCGGCCTGGTGCTGGTCGGGCTCGCGGTCGTGCCGGTGGCGCTCTGGGAGCCACATGTGCACGTCCGCTTCGTCGACTGGCTCAACCCGATGCGGACCATCCAACAGGGCCAGGGGCCCAGCCAGTTGGCACAGTCGATGTTCGCCTTCGCGGCCGGTGGCCTGCTCGGCACGGGGCTGGGCCTCGGCCATTCCTACCTGATCGGCTTCGCGATGAAGTCCGACTGGATCCTGGCGACCTTCGGCGAGGAGCTCGGCCTGGTCGGCCTGGCCGCGCTGCTGCTGCTCTACGCGATCCTGGTCGTCCGCGGCTACCGGACCGGGCGGCTGTTGTGGGACCCGTTCGGGCGGCTGCTCGCGATCGGCCTGGCGACGCTGCTGGCGCTGCAGGTCTTCGTGGTCGCGGGCGGGGTGACGGACCTGATCCCGCTGACCGGGATGACCATGCCGTTTCTGGCGCAGGGCGGTTCGTCGCTGGTCACCAACTGGATCCTGATCGCCCTGCTGATCCGGCTGAGCGACGCCGCCCGCCGCCCGGAGGCGCCGGTCGCCCCGCTGGAGCTCGACGAGATCGAGGAGATCCAGGAGGCCCTGGAGAGCCGGCAGTCCAGGTGGCCCAGGTGGGCCCGCAGACCTGGGCGGGACGCGTCGGAACCGGACGAGTCGGAATCGGACGGGACGGAACCGGATGAGCCGGACGACGAGGGCCCGGACGGCGAGGAGACACAGGGGGTGCCGCAGGTATGAGCAGTAACCCCACACCCGCCCCCGAAGGGCAGCCGTCACCACCGCGGGGAGCGGTCCGGCTGTCGCTGAGCCGGACCGGTCGTCGGGCGGGCCTGTTCTGCCTGGTGCTGATCCTGGCCCTGCTGGTCAACATGACCCGGCTTCAGGTCTTCCAGGCCAAGTCGCTGAACGACAACACCGCCAACCAGCGCAGCATCATCGCCCGTTACGGCCAGCCGCGCGGCGACATCTACGTCGCCGGCAGACGCGTCACCGGGTCCACGGCGACCGGCGGGCTCTACGACTACCAGCGCACCTACGCCAACGGCCCGCTCTACGCGCCCGTGACCGGCTTCTCCTCGCAGACGTACGGCAACACGCTGCTGGAGGGGGTCGAGGACGACGTGCTCACCGGTCAGGACAGCCGGTTGTCCACCAACGCGCTGTGGGACCAGATCTCCCGGACCAAGGTGCCGGGCGGGAACGTCTTCACCACCATCAACCCCCAGGCGCAGCAGGCCGCCTTCCAGGGGCTGGGCAACAAGCGCGGCGCCGTCGCCGCCGTCGACCCGGCGACCGGGCGGATCCTGGCGCTGGCCAGCACACCCTCCTACGACCCCAACGGCCTGACCGGCGCGGGCCAGTCCACGGTCAACGACTGGACCACGCTCAACGCGGACAGCACCGCGCCGATGCTGAACCGCGCGCTGCGGCAGACCTATCCGCCCGGTTCGACCTTCAAGGTGGTCACGCTCGCGGCGGCGCTGCAGAACGGTCTCTACAGCGGCATCAACGTGCCGACGAACTCGCCCGATCCGTGGACCCCGAACGACACGAACCACGCGATCACCAACGAGAACCCCGGCCTGCCATGTGGCAACGCCACCCTCGACTACGCGTTGGAGGTCTCCTGCAACACCGTCTTCGCCAAGGTCGGCGCCGATGTCGGCGAGGCGGACATGGTGAAGACGGCGGAGGCCTTCGGGTTCAACCAGAACGACCAGACGATTCCCGTCGGTGTGGTGAAGAGCAACTTCGACACCGGCCTGACCAGCCAGGCCTTCCTCGCGCTCTCCTCGATCGGCCAGTACGACACGGCCGCCACGCCGTTGCAGATGGCGGAGGTCGCGGCGGCCGTCGCGAACAACGGGACGCTGATGCAGCCCCGGCTGCTGGACCGGATCACCCGCGGCAACGGCACGACCGTCCAGACCTTCGGCGACCAGAAGTTCAGCCAGCCGGTCTCGCCGCAGGTGGCGTCCGAGATCCAGCAGGCCATGGTGGACGTGGTCGCCTCGGGCACCGGGACCAACGCACAGATCCCGGGCGTCGTCGTCGGCGGCAAGACCGGGACGGCGCAGAACGGCGTCGGCAACTCCGGTACGCCCTACGCTTGGTTCATCTCCTATGCCAAGCCGACCCCGTCCTCGGCCTCGCCGGTCGCGGTGGCCGTGGTGATCGAGGACGGCAACGCCAACCGAGCGGACATCAGCGGCGGCGGCCTGGCGGCCCCGATCGCCAAGGCCGTGATGCAGGCGGTCCTGGGCGGCTGATCGTCCGCACCGCTGATCGTCCGCCCCGCTGATCGTCCGCACCGCTGATCGTCCGCACCGCTGATCGTCCGCATGGCTGATCGTCCCCACCGCGCACCGCGCGTTCTAAGGTGGGCGCTATGCCGAAGATCGCAGTCGTCGGAAGCCTCAACCTCGACCTGGTCGTCCCGGTGGCGCGGCATCCGCTGCCGGGGGAGACCGTGCTGGGCGGGGACCTGGCCGAGCATCCGGGCGGCAAGGGTGCCAACCAGGCCGTCGCCGCGGCGCGCCTCGGCTCGGCCGTGGCCATGCTGGGCCGGGTGGGCGCGGACGACGCGGGCGCGCGGATGCGGGGTGCGTTGGAGCGCGAGGGCGTGGACGTCACCCGGGTCGAGCCCGTCGACGGGCTGTCGACCGGACGCGCGCTGATCGCGGTCGACGAGCTGACCGGCGAGAACTCCATCATCGTCAGCCCCGGCGCCAACAACGCGCTCGCCCCGGAGCACTGCGCCGCCGAGGGATCCCTGCTCCGGGACGCCACGGTCACTCTGCTGCAGCACGAGATCCCGCCGGAGACAGTGGCCGCCGCGGCGCGGCTCGCGGGCGGCCTGGTGCTGCTCAACCCCGCTCCCGCGCGGGAGCTCAGCGTCGACCTGCTGCACATGGTCGACCTGCTGGTTCCCAACCGCGCCGAGCTGGCCGCACTCGTCGGCCATCCGCTCGCCGACCTGCACGCCGTCGCCGACGCGGCGCGGCAACTGCGCGGCCCGGCGGCGGTCGTGGTCACCCTCGGTGCGGAAGGCGCGCTGCTCTGCGAGGACGGTGCGGTGCTGCTGGTGCCGCCGCACCCGGTCCGGCCGCTGGACACCACAGCGGCGGGCGACGCGTTCTGCGGGGCGCTGGCCGCCGGCCTGGTCGAGGGACGCGAGCTGCACGAAGCGGTCCGGCGGGCCAACGTCGCCGCCGCGCTGAGCACGACCTTCGCGGGCGCGCAGCCGTCGCTGCCGACGCGCGAGGAGCTGGCCAGGGAGCTCGGCGAAGCCTGAGGGTCGTGCCGCTGCTGTCAGTGGCGGCGTGTATCCATGTGATCACGGGGCTGCACCCGTTGACCTTCGGGTTCTTCGCGGCGTGGCTCACGGGGGCTGCGTTGATCTAGTTCGGGTACAGCATCAAGCACTCGCGCCTGCGCGGCGCGGACTGAGCGGCCGGGCCGTCCGGGCGGCCGGGCGTCGGTCCGCGCCGCGCGGGGTCAGTTTCTGGAACCGATGCCGAGGCCGGCGCCGAGGGCGGCGGTCAGGCTGCCGTCGCTGGTGTCGCCGTCCATGGACCAGACGAACGTGCCGCGCAGGCCGTGTTCCTGGATGTAACGGCCCTTGATGAAGACGGAGAGCGGGTTGTCGTAGGTGTAGAAGGTGCCGGAGGCCGCGTCGTACTTGTACGGCTCCTGGGCCAGCGGGTCCCAGTACGTCTTGCCGGGGGCGGTGACGACCTGGTTGTAGTTCGGTGTCCCGCCACCGGCGGTGGCCGTCTGGAACAGGCCGTCCCCGCGCGGGCCCGGGGCCACGCCGGTCCACTCGTGGGCGTAGTACGGGATGGCGATGCCGATCTTGCTCGGCTCGACGCCCTGGGATTCGTAGTACTGCACGGCCTGGTTGACGCTGAACTGGTTGTTCGCCGGGTTGGGGTCGCGCGGGTCCTGCGTGAGTGCCGAGGCCAGGTCGGTCGGGCCGGTCGGCTCCCAACTGCCGTGGTAGTCGAAGGTCATGACGTTGAACCAGTCGACGACCTTGGCCACCTGCCGGAGTTGCACCTTGGCGGCGACGGTCGGGCTGGCCGAGGTGTTGGCCGTGAGCAGGTAGCGCTCGCCGCTCTGCGCTCCGGCGGCGTCGAGCTGGGTGCGGAACTCCTGCATGAGCGAAGTGAAGTCGGCGGTGTCCTGCGGCCCGTAGGGGTTGCCGTTGCCGGGCTCGTCCGGGTACTCCCAGTCGATGGCGAAGCCGTCGAAGATGCCGGCCGCGGCCCCTGCGGGCAGGCCGGGGATGTCGCCCTTGAGATACTGGTCGACGCAGGAGGCGACGAGCTTCTGCCGCGACGCGGCGGTCGCGGCCGCCGCGGAGAAGTTGCCGGACCAGGACCAGCCGCCGATCGACATCACGATCTTCAGATGCGGGTAGGCGGCCTTGAGTTCGCGCAGTTGGTTGAAGTTGCCCATCAGCGCCTGGCCGGGAGCATCGGCCTGGCCGTTGACGGACTCGGCGGCCGAGAACGGGCGCTGGTAGTCGGCCCAGCTGTCGCCGCTGGCGCAGAGGCCGTCGGTGGAGATGTTGCTGAACGCGTAGTCGAGCTCGGTGAGGTTCTTCATCTCGCCGGAGGTGACCAGGTTCTTCTCGTCGAAGCCGGAGTAGATGCCCCACTGGGTGAAGTAGCCGATCAACTGCTTCTGGCCGGTGCCCCGGTCGCCGCCGCTGGAGGCGGGGGCGGCGGCGTGGGCGGGCGCACCGCCGAGCAGTGCGACGGCGCAGGCCGCCGCGGTGGCGACGGCGGCTCTTCTTGCGGCGGCGGTTCTTCTGGCGGAGGCGCGACGGATCGCTGGCATGAACTCTCCTCGGCGGGGTGGTGCGCAGGAGTCGCACGGCTCGCGTGGTGCGTGGCGCGTGGAGCGCCTGGAGCGTGCGGACACAGTTGCGCGGTGTGGTGCGAGCGGGCACTGGGCACGTGCAGAGGCGGTGCGGGGAGGAGCGCGGGGTGGCGCGGAGCAGCGGTATTGGCATAGACCAATGAGAGGGAAGGTATAGGCCAATCCGGCGAAGGGTCAATGGCCGGGTCCCGGCGCCTCGGGTGGACCGCCGCGTCGCCCCCGAGCGGAGGTAGGACGCGCACGGCCGGAGTGTCCGTCGTCCGGCCGTCGTGGCCCGTCAGGATCTACGCTGAAGGCGTCATGGGCGGAGCACTGCAGGAGCAGGCAGCGCGGGTCTGGCGGCGGGGTTGCCGCGGCGCCCGGCTGATCCGGGATGCCGCGTGGGCAGCGCCGGACCGGCCGGTGGCCCTGGCCCCGGGGCTGAACCTGCCCGCGCGGATCGGCCTCGCGGTGGCCGGCTCCCTGGTGGTCGCGGTCCTGGCCGTGACGGCGAACGAGCAGCTGACCGGGCTGGTGCCCGGCAGCCTGGCGTGGGCGCTGGCGGCGGTGCAGACGCTGCCGCTGCTCCTGGTCGTCGCCCGGCCGCTCGCCGCCTGGCGGATCTGCACGCTCGGCATGACGCTGGCGACCTTCGCCGAGGTGGGTCACGTTCCCACGCCGTTCTGGCCCTGGCCGGTCGGCTCCTGCTGCGGCTACGTGGTGCTGCTCTTCGTGGTCGCCCAGCGCTACGGCCGGGAGATCGCCTTCGCGGTGGACGTGCTGGTCGCGTGCGCCGTACTGCTGCCCGCGACGCTGCTGGTCGGGATGCCGCCGGTGGTCTTCGGCGTCGCGGTGGTGGCGGTCACGCTGGTGCTGGTGCTGGGGGAGTCGATCCACTCCCGGCTGGAGGCGGAACGCCATCTGGAGCAGGCCGAGCAGCAGCGCCGGGCCGGGCTGGCGCGCCAGGCGGTGCTGGAGGAGCGGAGCCGGATCGCCCGCGAACTCCACGACGTCGTCGCCCACCACATGTCGATGATCGCGATCCAGGCCGAGGCCGCGCCGTACAAGGAGCCGGGCCTGCCCGAGCAGACCCGGCGCACCCTGGCTGCCATCCGGGAGGCGTCCACCACCGCGCTGACCGAGATGCGCCGGGTGATCGGACTGCTCCGCGAGGAGGACGAGGGCGCCGAGCGCGCGCCGCAGCCGGGGATCGACAGCATTCCCGACATGGTCCGTGCCGCCCGCCAGGCGGGCATGCAGGTCGACCTCACCCTGACCGGCGGCCCGGAGCGGACGCCGGGCGTGGTCGACGTGTCGGCGTACCGGATCGTCCAGGAGGCGCTGAGCAATGCGGGCCGCCATGCGCCCGGGGCCCGCGTTGCGATCGAGGTGCACCGCACCCGGTCCGGCGTCCGGGTCGACGTCGCCGACGACGGCCGCACCGTCGCCCGCGCCGACGCGGCCCCGCCCGGCGGTAACGGCGGGCACGGACTGACCGGCATGCGCGAACGCGCCGCGCTGCTGGGCGGCACGCTGCGCGCGGGGCCGCGCGCCGACGGTGGCTTCGAGGTGAGCGCCGAACTTCCCACGGACGGGCCGGTGGACGGCGGCCTGGAGGTCGCCGGTCTCGACGGCCGCCTCGAAGAACGGCTGGAACGGCTCCTCGACGCGACCCCGGACGAGGCGCTCGCGCCCGCCGAGCTGCCGGAGGCCGAAGCCGGGCAGGACGACGATGCGCGTGAACTCTCCGACGTGTCGGTGGACGGCCAGAGGCTCTGGAGGCGGCATCACCATGGAGAATCGGAGACGAACCGCCGCACGGGCGGCCTGACGGGCGAGGTGATCGATGACCGGGGCGGGGGCGATGGCTGAGGCGGTTCCGGAGCCGGGAGCAGAGCCGGGCACAGAGCCGGGCGCAGTGCCAGGCGCGGAGCGGGCCCAGGAGCTGCGGGACCGCTCGGGCGACCCGATCCGGGTGCTGCTCGTGGACGACCAGGAGATGGTCAGGGACGGGCTCGGCGCGCTGCTGTGCACCGCGTCCGACATCGAGCTGGTCGGCGAGGCGGGCGACGGCGTCCGGGCCATCCGCCTGGCGCGTGAACTCCGGCCCGACGTCGTGGTGATGGACATCCGGATGCCGGGCATGGACGGCCTGACGGCCACCGGCGCCATCATCGACGCGGCCGGGGAGGACGGACCGCGCGTCCTCATCCTGACCACCTTCGACCTCGACGAATACGTGTACGAGGCACTGGCGCGCGGGGCCAGCGGATTCCTGCTGAAGGACGCCCCTGCGCGGGATCTGATCAACGCCGTCCGGGTGATCGCGGCCGGACAGGCGCTGCTCGCCCCGTCGGTGACCCGGCGTCTGATCGCCGACGTGGCACGCCGTCGCCGCGCCGGGAACCTCCGCCCGGAGGCGGTCTCCGCGCTCACCGCGCGCGAGCTGGACGTCCTGCGTCAGGTGGCCCGTGGGCTGTCCAACTCGGAGATCGCGGACGAGCTGGTCCTCTCCGAACAGACCATCAAGACCCATGTGGGCCGGATCCTGGCCAAGCTGGAGCTGCGCGACCGCACCCAGGCCGTGGTCTTCGCCTACGAGCACGGCGTCGCGGGCGGCAACGACCAGCCCGAGTGAACGGCGCGGGGCGTGGACCGGACCGCGGAGTGAACCGGGGAGTGGACCGGCGAGCGAGCCGGGGAGTGGACCGGGGAGTGAACCCGATCGTGGTGGGCTTACGGGACCATGCGGACCCCTACCTGGGGGTGGATGGGTGAACAACCCTGCAGTGTGACGACAGCGCGGTACGTCCCTTCCTAGGCTTGGGATCGTGACGACGACTCATGCCCGTTCGGGGGAGCGTTCGAGGGAGCGTGTGAGGGAGGCGAGGAGAGCCGCCACCCGGCTCAGGGTGCCGCGGCTGAGAGTCGAGCGGTTCACCGCGGCTTTCGTCGGTCCGGAGGCTCCCTGGCGGGTGCGTCGCGCTCTCTGGGTGCTTGGCGCCCTTGTCTGCGCCGGCTGGGCCCTGGGGTTCCCGCTGATCTCCAACATTCCGGCCCAGCGCTACTGGGGCTGGTCCGCCGCGATCGGCTACGGTCTGGCCGCGCTGGCGGCGGCGCTGCTGCCGCGCGCGCGTGCGTTCCGGGTGGCCGTCGCGCTGGCGCTGACCTTCGCGCTGGTCGTTCCGATGGCCGTGCTGCTGGCCCGCAACGAGGGCCAGTCGGAGATCTGGGTGGTCCAGCAGTCGGCGACCAGGCTGCTGCACACCGGGTCGCCCTACATACTCCACCCGCAGGACTGGCGGGGTTACACGCCCTATCTCCCCGGCATGGCGCTGTTCGGCCTGCCGCACCTGGTGCTGCCAGGGGCGCTGGGGGACGTCCGGATCTGGTTCCTGCTCGCCTTCCTGGGCTTCCTCGTCGCCACCTGGAAGCTGCTGCGCGGCGGCAGCACCGCGGGGCTGGCCGTGCCGCTGGGGGCGGTGCTTGCCTCGCCGCTGGTCGCGTTGCCTGCGGCGGTCAGTGGCGTCGACCTTCCGATGATCGGCGGCTGCTGCTTCGCCATGGCGCTGGCCGGGCGCGGGTACGCGGCCCGGGCGGGCGTCGTGCTGGGTCTGGTCTGCGCGATCAAGTGGACCGCCTGGCCTGCGGTGCCCGTCGGGTTGCTGCTGCTTTACCAGGTCGGCGGTTGGCGCGCGGTACGGCGCAGTGCGCTGTGGACGGCGATCGTGGGCGGCGTGCTGGTGGTGCCGTTCGCCGTCGCCTTCCCAGGGACGATGCTGGAGCAGGTGATCCGCTTCCCGCTCGGCCTCTCCTCGGTGCGCACCCCGGCGGACAGCCCGCTGCCCGGCCATCTGCTGGCAGAGCTCGGCCCGGCCGGGCGCATGGGCTCGCTCGCCCTGCTCGGGCTGGGCGGCCTGGCCATCTGCGTCTGGCTGGTGGTCCGCCCGCCGCGGAACGCGCGGGCCGCGTGCGACCGGCTGGCCCTCGGCGTCGCCACCGCGTTCCTGCTGGCCCCGGCCGGGCGGTTCGGCTATCTCCAGCTGCCCGCGCTGCTGTTCCTGTGGCCGAGACTGGCGCTCCACGAGGGCGCGGAGGCGGCGGAGGACGAGCCGGAGGAGCTCGACGCCGCGGAGGTCCTGGCGGGCGTCGGCGAGTCCTGACGCGGCAACTGCGGCCACCTCTCCCACCTGCGGCGCTGTTCCATGCGGCCGATTCCCGGACGCTGGCGTTCTTACCGCGGCGTATCGTCGTCGCGGGGAGTCGAACATTCAGGGAACACATGGAATGTTCGTAGGAATGCTTGCGGGAAGGGGAACCGGCGGTGCAGGACGAAGGTCGACGGGGAGTGCGACGACGAACGGTGCTGGGGGCGGCAGCCGCCGCCGGCGCCGGGCTGGGACTCGCCGCGTGCGACTCGGGCCCGGCCACGCACGCGGCGACGTCCGCCGAATCGGTGCACGCTTCGCCTGCCTCCGCAGCGAACGCGACCGCCCGGGAGAACGCCAAGCCCGGCGCGTCCGACTGGCGGATGACCCACCAGGGCGCGGCGGAGGCTGTCGAGGGCTACGCCGACCAGGCGTCCCTCCGCCCCGGCCAGAAGCTGACGCTGCGGGTCTCCACCACGGCGCCCGGCTTCACCGTCTCGGCCTACCGCGTCGGCTGGTACGGCGGTGACCAGGCCCGGCTGGTCTGGAAGTCCGGGCGGATCGCCGGGCACCGGCAGCCGCCGCCGCAGATCGTGGACGCGACCCGCACCGTCCAGTCCCAGTGGAAGCCGAGCCTCACGGTCGACACCACCGGCTGGCCGGAGGGCGCGTACCTGCTGCGCCTGGACGCCGAGAACCACGCGAACCGGGCACAGCGCTGGATCCCGCTGGTGGTCCGGTCGGCCTCCGCCGAGGGCAAGGTGCTGGTGATGCACGGCACCGCGACCTGGCAGGCGTACAACACCTGGGGCGGCACCAGCCTCTACCAGGGCGCGGACGGCAGCTACGACGCGCGGGCGCTCAAGGTCTCCTTCGACCGGCCCTACGACGACAACGGCGCGGTCAAGTTCCTGGTCTACGAGCGCGCCCTGGTCGTCCTCGCGGAGCGGCTCGGCCTCCCGCTCGCCTACACGACGGGCATCGACGTGCACACGGACCCGTCGATCCTCAGCGGCGCGACCGCCGTGCTCTCCCTCGGCCACGACGAGTACTGGACCCCGGAGCAGCGCGGCTACGTCACCAAGGCGCGGGACACGGGCACCAACGTCGCCTTCCTCGGCGCGAACACCTGCTTCCGGCGGATCCGGATCGAGGACGCCGGGCGGACGGTCGTCTGCTACAAGACGGACTACCGCGACGACCCGGTCTACTGGACCGACCGGGTGCTGACCACCACCGACTTCCGCTCCGGCCCGGCCCCCGACCCGGAGTCGTCGATGACCGGCGTCTTCTACGAGGGCTACCCGACCGACGCCCCCTACGTGGTGCACCAGGCTGACCACTGGCTTTTCGCGGGCACGGGGGTGAAGGCGGGCGACTCTTTCGCGCACCTGATCGGTGTCGAGTACGACCGGGTCACCCCGAGCGCGCCGACGCCGCGGCCGATCGAGATCCTGGCCCACTCCCCGCTGGTCTGCAACGGCAACCACAGCCACTCGGACACGGCGTACTACACCGCCCGCAGCGGCGCGGGCGTCTTCGCCTCCGGCACGATGCGCTGGGTCGAGGGCCTGATGGCGGGCGGCCACGACGACTACGACGACCACGGCATGGACGCACGCACGGCCCGCTTCGTCACCAGGACGACGGAGAACCTGCTCACCGCCTTCGCCCTCGGCCCGGCGGCCAACCACCGCCCGGCCCCGCAGGACAACCTGCAGGACGTCTACGGCTCGGGCGCCTGACGTCGCATCATGAGCGCCGGGGGCTCGCTCCCCGGCTCGGTCGGTGGCTCACGACCCGTCGGCGAGCAGCAGCGGCCGGACCACGTACCCGGCCGAGTCGACGCCGGAACTGCCGCCCTGGACCAGGGCGCAGACAGCGATGTTGCTGTTGTAGGCGACCATCCAGCCGTCCGTGCCGTTGGCGACCTCCGCCGTGCCGGTCTTGGCGCCGACGCCGGACAGGTCGCCGAGGCGCGGTGCGGCGGTGCCGTACTGGGCCACGGCGCTCATCATGTGCTGGAGATAGCCGTCGTCGCGTGACGACAGCGCAGTGGAGGCCGGGGTCTGCGCCTGACCCGGGATCAGGATCGGTTGGTGGAAGCTGCCGCTCTGCACGGTCGCCGCGACCGAGGCCATCACCAGCGGGCTGACGACGACCTGGCCCTGGCCGATGTACTGGGCGGCACGGTCGCCGCCGGAGGGGTCGGCCGGGACGCTCGGGTCCTGGGTCGCCACGCCGCCGCCGATGGACCAGTCGCCGAAGCCGAACACCTGCGTCGCCGTGTCGTGCAGCGCCGAGGCGGGCTGGCCGTTCTGGGTCAGGTTGTCGGCGGCTGCCTTGATGAAAGCGGTGTTGCACGACTCCGCGAAGGCCTGGGTCATCGTCGAGGTCGCCGAGTCCGGGACGTCGGACTCGTTGTTGAAGCTCTCGGACGAGGCCTCCAGGGTCTTCGGGCAGGGCAGCACGCTGGACGGAGTCAGGCCGGTGTTGTCGAAGAGCGCGGTGGACGTGACGATCTTCATGGTCGACCCCGGCGGCTGTGAGCCGTTGATCGCGAGGTTCACATCGGAGGCGGTGTTGGCGATCGCGAGGATGTGGCCGTTCTGCGGATCGATCACCACCACGCCGGTCGCCATCCCCTGGAGCACCGACTGCCGCACGGCGTTCTCGGCGACCTGCTGGAGGTGCGCGTCCAGGGTGGTCTGGATGGTCGCGGCCTTGGGGGCCGTGAAGACGGTCGCGGGGGCGACCGGGCTGTTGGAGCTGTCGATGACCTCGACGCCCGCGCCGCCGGAACCCCCGCTCGCCTGGCCGTTCTTGGCGATGGTGGCCAGGATGTCGCTCAGTGAGGGGTCTTGGGCTGCGGTCAGCTGCGTGCCGTTCCGGTCGGTGACGGTCGTCGCCCCCGGGTCGGCGGTGACCGCTCCGGCCTGGACGTTCTGACCATCCGTCAGCTTCGGGTAGAGCACGGAGGACGCCCAGTGCACGGCCGACGTGCCGTTGGTGCTCTGCACCACGTCCAGCGTGCCCGGGTAGCTCCAGGTGCCGCCCTTGACCTGGGCCGCGACGGAGAAGTTCACCTTGGTCGCGCCCGTCAGCTGCGGGTCGGGGCCGGCGGGGGTGATGCCGGTGAAGGTGACGCCGGTCAGCGCGAGCCCGTCGTGGTAGCTCTGCAGCGCGGCCTGCGCGGTGGTGGGGGAGTCGGTGTCGCTGGCCGCGCCGCCGTAGTGGCCGGGGCCGCTCTGCCAGGACTGGAGGAAGGCGGTGGCGAGCTTCTGCGCGTCCGCGCTGCTGGGCGGGTTGGTGGCCAGTGCGGTCGGATCGAAGGTCGCCGCCGCGCTCCCGGCGCCGCTGTCACTGCCGCTCCCCACCACGGCGTGCACGACGTTGACCGCGGCGTAGGCGCCGCCGGCCAGGACGGCCGCCACCGTGGTGGCGACAGCTATTTTCGCCGCTTTGTTCATTGTCTGCCGAATCCCCCCGCGACGAGGGCACACATATGACCCAATCAATCGGATCGTATGTGTGCGTGCCGGTCGGAGCAGGGGAATCGGTGAACTTGTGCGGACTCTGTGACCTGTTCGTGCTCGCCGGAACGGGGCTGGGAGGCCGATGGTGGGTCAGAAACGGCCAAACCGTCAGATCCAGCCCGTCAGATCCAGGTGGGCCACCACATCCGCGCGCGCCAGCTGTCGATCGGAATGACCTGGGCGTCGTAGAGCGGGAGGAAGTAGAGGAAGTTGGCCATGATGGCCACGACCAGCACGCCCGCCGCGATGCCGCCCAGCAGCCGCCGGTCGCCCCGCGCCCTCGCCGAGCCGAGCAGCGCGCCGATCAGGAACGCCACCGCGAGCGCCAGGTACGGCTCGAAGGCGATCGTGTAGAAGAGGAAGATCGTCCGCTGCTGCCACTGGAACCACGGCAGGTAGCCGGCCAGGATGGCGCAGGCGATCGCGCCCGCCCGCCAGTCGCGGCGCAGCAGCCACCGGTACAGGCAGTAGACCAGCGCGAAGGTCGCCGTCCACCAGAGCAGCGGCGTGCCGATCGCCAGCACCTCGCTGGAGCACTGCGCGACGTGACAGCCGCTCTGACCGTTGGTCGGCGACTCGTAGTAGAAGGAGACCGGGCGCCCGTTGACCAACCAGCTCCAGGGGTTGGACATGTAGGTGTGCGGGGTGTGCAGGTTGGTGTTGAAGGCCCAGATCTCCGAGTGGTAGTGCCACAGGCTGCGCAGCGGCGCGGGCATCCAACTCATGTCGAACTGCGGCAGGTTGTGCAGCGGGCCGATGGAGGAGGGTGACAGGCCCTTGCGGCCGTCGGCCCAGGTGCGGTCGTAGCCGCCACTGGTGAAGAGCCAGCCGGACCAGGCGGCGACGTAGGTGACCAGGGCCACCAGCACCATCCAGACGAACGCCAGCG
Organism: Streptacidiphilus sp. BW17; assembly: GCF_041262485.1. Classification (NCBI taxonomy): domain Bacteria; kingdom Bacillati; phylum Actinomycetota; class Actinomycetes; order Kitasatosporales; family Streptomycetaceae; genus Streptacidiphilus; species Streptacidiphilus sp. BW17. The sequence continues at coordinate 14,996 of NZ_JBGCCR010000003.1, forward strand.
GCGTGTCGTGCAGGAACGCGGTCCGGTAGGGACGCCGGGCACCGGCGGCCTTGCGGGCGCCCGCGTCCCACAGCACCGTCATCACGCCGAAGAAGGCGACGAACCAAAGGCCGTTCCACTTGGTGGCGCAGTCCAGGCCGAGGCAGATGCCGGCCAGCAGCCGGTAGGGACGCCAGCCCAGGCGCGCGGCGGTGGCCAGGGCGTCGTTCGGCGCCGCGTCCAGGTTGTCGACGGTCGCGCCGACCAGGTCGGCCAGGCGCGCCCGGCTGCGGTCCCGGTCGATCAGCAGCAGCCCGAAGGCGCACAGCGCCCAGAACATGACCACCTGGTCGAGCAGGCCGGTGCGGCTCATCACGAAGTGCATGCCGTCGCAGGTCAGCAGCAGACCGGCGACACAGCCCAGCAGCGTCGAACGGAACAGCCGACGGCCGATCCGACAGACCATCAGCACCGCCAGGGTGCCCAGCACGGCGACCATGAAGCGCCAGCCGAAGGGGTTGAGCCCGAAGATCATCTCGCCTATGCCGATCACCCACTTGCCCGCCGGCGGGTGCGCGATGAACTCGGCGCCGGTCGGCGTGGGGATCTGCTGATGGTGCTGCATGATGAGCGTGTTGGCGTTGTCCGCCCAGTTGCGCTCGTATCCGAAGTGCCAGATCGACCAGGCGTCCTTGGCGTAGTACGTCTCGTCGAAGATGATCGCGTGCGGGTTGCCCAGGTTCCAGAAGATCGTCACCCCGGCGACCAGGGTGATCGCCAGCGGTCCGATCCACCCGGCCCACCGGCACAGGAACAGCCACAGCCCCGGCGGGATCCGCAGCCCCAGCCTCGCCAGCACCGGCGACGGCGCGCCGACGGCGACGCCCGGGCCGTCCGGCATCGGCGGCACCAGCCGCTCCCGCAGCGGCGTCCGGTCGGCGGCGTGGTAGCCGTACCGGCCGAGCCGACGCTGCCAGGTGGTCAGCGGATGGCGACGGCGCGGGCTCGCACCGGGCATGCCGTCGTCCCGGGCGTCCCCGGGCGCCGCAGCGGTCAGCATGTCCGTCCTGTGTTCATCCACGCGAGCATCGTAGGGGCGGAACCTGTCGACGCGAGGGCTTGGCTGTTCCTGTGCCGGTGGGACGGGTGGGGCTGGAGTGCGGCTGGTGGGGATCTTGTCGCGATTCGTGGGGAGTCGTGCGGCGTCGTAGGGGGTCGTGTCGAGTCGTGCCGAGATCACCGCGCGGAGGTCGGGGCGCGGGGGATCGGCCCCGGGATGGGACGATGGGCGGGTGACTGGTCTACTCGTTCTCGCAGGCACCCCCATCGGCGACGTCGAGGACGCCCCGCCGCGTCTCGCCAAGGAGCTGGCCGAGGCCGACATCGTCGCCGCCGAGGACACGCGGCGGTTGCGGCGGCTCTCGCAGGCACTGGGCGTGGCGCCGACCGGGCGGGTGGTGTCGTACTTCGAGGGGAACGAGGTCGGCCGGACTCCCGAGCTGGTCGAGGCCCTGCAGGGCGGCGCCCGGGTGCTGCTGGTCACCGACGCCGGGATGCCCTCGGTCTCCGACCCCGGGTACCGGCTCGTCGCGGCGGCCGTCGACGCGGGCGTGCGGATCACCGCCGTCCCGGGCCCGTCCGCGGTGCTGACCGCGCTCGCGCTGTCCGGGCTGCCGGTCGACCGGTTCTGCTTCGAGGGCTTCCTGCCCCGCAAGGGCGGGGAACGCGCAGCCCGGCTGCGGGAGCTCGTCGCCGAGCCGCGGACCATGGTCTTCTTCGAGTCCCCGCACCGGATCGACGACTCGCTGGCCGCGATGGCCGAGGCGTTCGGCGGGGAGCGGGACGCGGCCGTCTGCCGCGAGCTGACCAAGACGTACGAGGAGGTCAAGCGCGGAACGCTGGCCGAGCTCGCCGCCTGGGCCGAGGACGGCGTCCGGGGCGAGATCACCGTCGTCGTCTCCGGCGCTCCGCCCGCGGTGCCCTCCGCCGTGGACGCCGCGGAGCTGGCCCGCCGGGTCGCTCTCCGGGTGGACGCGGGCGAGCACCGCAAGGAGGCGATCGCCGCCGTGGCCGCGGAGGCGGGCCTGCCCAAGCGCGAGGTCTTCGACGCGGTGGTGGCCGCGAAGAGCGCCGCCCCGGGGCGTGCGTAGCGCGTAGGCGCGGGCATGCGCACGGCGCATGCGCCGTGTACGGAGTTGTATACGGAGGGGTGCTGTTCTGTGGCGCCCTCGGCCGTTCGAGTGCGGCTCGGGGTGCGACGTACCGGCTTACGTCCCGGGTGAAACGGGCGTACCGTATCGGAACAGGCAAATAGCGGCTAAAGAAACGCCCCGGAATTCCTCTGTGCAGATCCCGGGCTGCGTCAAGAAGTCCCAACTCTCCCCAAAGAATTCGCGTCACCGTGATCGACGGCATTTCTCCGGGAAACCATGGGGACGAGAAAGTCCCGGCCGGGGCGAGGGCTCCGGCGGGCAACGGGAGCATGTCATGAGCGAAACCTCCGCGCCGAGCAGCCGACCGCCCATGGAGACGGCCCACGAGGCCTACTCCTTCGCCTGCCTGAGCTGCGGCTACGGCTGGGAACAGGCGTACGAGATCGAGCATGCGGTCGATCGCAACGGCCGGATGGTCTATCGCTACCTGGCCAACGGCCTGCCGGTCCCGTCTCCGCTGACCCACCCGTCCTGCCCCGGCTGCGGCGGCGAGCACGTCCGGATCATGGCCGCCGGTCGGGTGGCCTCGGCCGTCGCCAGTTGGCACGCGCCCCAGCCCGCGGCCCCCGCCAAGCGGCGAGAGCCGCGCCGGCCCCGCGCGGCCGTGAAGGCGACCGACGCCACCGATGCCACAGACGTGGCAGACTCCGCAGACGCTCCAGACGCGACGGAGACGGCCGAGCAGCCCACGCCGCTCGCACTGGCCGACCCCCGGCCGAGGCGCCGTCTGCACCTCCCGTTCCACTGGCACCTGCGCCGTCGCCACGGCTGACCCCGGCCCGTCCTGCCCCTGCCCCTGCCCTTGAGGAGGGTCTCTGTCCGGGGGTCTCTCCGGGCCTCGGTGCGGGCCTCTGTCCGCGTCTCTCTCAAGGGCTGATCACGCGGACGAGGGGCAGGGCTCGGGCCGATATCATTACGGCATGACCGCCGTCCAGAACCCCGGCAAGAGCTACTACGTCTCGACGCCGATCTACTACGTCAACGACCGCCCGCACCTGGGCCACGCCTACACCACCGTCGCAGGCGACGTGCTGACCCGCTGGCACCGCCAGCGCGGCGAGCAGGTGTGGTACCTCACCGGCACGGACGAGCACGGTCAGAAGATCATGCGCACGGCCGAGGCCCACGGCGTCACTCCGCAGGAGTGGTGCGACAAGCTGGTCGAGGAGGCCTGGAAGCCGCTCTGGCAGCACCTGGAGATCGCCAACGACGACTTCATCCGCACCACCGAGGACCGCCACACGGCCCGGGTGCAGGAGTTCGTCCAGGACCTCTACGACAAGGGCGAGATCTACCAGGGCGGTTACGAGGGCCCGTACTGCGTCGGCTGCGAGGAGTACAAGGCCCCGGGTGAACTCCTGGACGGTGAGGGCAAGTTCGCCGGTCAGAAGCTCTGCCCGATCCACAAGACGCCCGTGGAGATGCTGAAGGAGGAGAACTACTTCTTCAAGCTCTCCGAGTACGGGCCCAAGCTGCTGGAGTTCTACGCGGCCAACCCGGGCTTCATCCAGCCCGAGTCCGCGCGCAACGAGGTCGTCCGCTTCGTCGAGCAGGGCCTGCAGGACCTCTCCATCTCCCGCTCCACCTTCGACTGGGGCGTGCAGATCCCCTGGGACCCGAAGCACATCATCTACGTGTGGGTCGACGCCCTGCTCAACTACGCCACGGCCGTGGGCTACGGCTCCGACCAGGCGAAGTTCGACGCGACCTTCCCGGCCGACGTGCACCTGGTCGGCAAGGACATCCTCCGCTTCCACGCGGTGATCTGGCCCGCCATGCTGATGGCCAACGGCCTGCCGCTGCCCAAGCGCGTGGTCGCCAACGGCTGGCTGATGGTCGGCGGCGAGAAGATGAGCAAGTCCAACCTCACCGGCATCGCGCCGCAGGACCTGACCTCGCACTTCGGCGTGGACGCCTACCGCTACTACTTCCTGCGCGCGATCCCGTTCGGCACGGACGGCTCGTTCTCGTGGGAGGACTTCTCCGCCCGCTACACGTCCGAGCTGGCGAACGACTTCGGCAACCTCGCCTCGCGCGTCGCGGCCATGGTCGGCAAGTACTTCGGCGGCGTGCTGCCCGAGGCGACGGCGCCCGGTCCGGCCGAGGCCGCGCTGGCGGAGGGCCTGGCCAAGGCCGTCGCCGAGGCGGACGACAGGATCGGCGAGAAGCTGGACTTCGCGGGCGGCATCGGCGCGATCTTCGACTTCGTCAAGCAGGTCAACGGCTACCTCACCGAGCAGGAGCCGTGGAAGGTCGCGAAGGACGAGTCGCCCGAGGGCCAGGCCCGCCTCGCCACGATCCTCTACGCGGCGGCGGAGTCGCTGCGCGCGCTGGCGGTCCTGCTGAACCCGGTCATGCCGCGGGTCGCCGGCCTGCTCTGGGACTCCCTCGGCGCGGAGGCAGCGCTGGGTGCGCTCGCCGACCAGCGGATCGACGCGGTTGCGCAGTGGGGCACGCTCCCGGCGGGGGTGACCGTCACCAAGGGCGAGATCCTCTTCCCGCGCCTTGAGGAGAAGAAGGACTGACGGGTGCTCTGAGCTCCCGCAGGTAGTTGCACTGTCCGGGGGCGCGGGGCTGTGCTGATCTGCGGCTCTGCGGCTCTGCGGCTCTGCGGCGTGGGCACGAGTGGTCGAGCCCGTGCTGCCGCAGGTGGTTGCACAATCAGGGGCGCGGGGCTCCGCTGATCTGCCGCTCCGCCGCGTGGGCGCGCCAATCCCCCAGCCTTTCGGCCGGGGGAGGGTGGTTGTTCGCGCGCGCAGTTGATCAAGCAGAGCCCCGCGCCCCTCAATGCTGCAACTGACTCGAAGATCGAAAGGAACCCTCCGTGGCCCGCTCGAAGAGCGACAACAGCACGCCGCCTCCGGTGCCGGAGCCGCTCCGCGTGCCCGTCGCGGACTCGCACACGCACCTGGACATGCAGGACGCGACGCCGGAGGAGATCCTCGCCAAGGCCGCCTCAGTCGGAGTGACCACCCTCGTCCAGGTCGGCTGCGACATCCCGGGGTCACGGTGGGCCGCGGAGCTCGCGGCTCAACACGACAACGTTCACGCCACCGTGTCCCTGCACCCCAACGAGGCCCCGCGGATCGTCCTCGGCGACCCGGACGGGTGGAGCGGGCAGAAGCGCGCCCCCGGCGGGATGGCCGCGTTGGACGCGGCGATCGAGGAGATCGACGCGCTGGCCGCGTTGCCGCAGGTGCGTGGCGTGGGGGAGACGGGCCTGGACTACTTCCGGACCGGGCCCGAGGGCGTCGAGGTGCAGCAGGAGTCGTTCCGGCGCCACATCGCCCTGGCGAAGAAGCACGGCAAGGCCCTGGTCATCCATGACCGGGACGCGCACGAGGACGTGCTGCGCATCCTGGTCGAGGAGGGCGCGCCGGAGCGGACCGTCTTCCACTGCTACTCGGGCGACGAGGAGATGGCCAAGGTCTGCGCCGACGCGGGCTACTACCTCTCGTTCGCCGGGCCGGTCACCTTCCCGGCCAACAAGCACCTGCGGGCCGCGCTCGAGGTCGCCCCGCTGGACCGGATCCTGGTCGAGACCGACGCGCCCTTCCTCACCCCCGCGCCGTTCCGTGGGCGGCCGAACGCGCCGTACCTGATCCCGGTGACCCTGCGGGCGATGGCGGAGGTCAGGGGCATCGGCGAGGACGAGATGGCCGCCGCCGTTGCCGCCAACACCGCGCGTGCGTTCGACTACTGAGCCCAGAAGTCGAATGCTGAGCCCAGAACTCGAACGGTGAACGGGCTCGTCACCACCCGACCGGCCCAGTGACCGCCGTCGCGACGCGCTCGTTGGGCAACCCGTGAACAAGCCCTCGACCGCTGTCCGTTCGCCACGCGCGCTGCAGCAGGCGCTGATCCTCGCCCTCCTGGTGGGCGGGACCGGCGCGTTCCTCGCGGAGCAGCCGCCGCACGCGGGCGACGCCGACCGCGTCAGCGAGGCGTCGGACACCACGCCGGACACGGTGGCTGACGAAGTGCCCACCCAGACCCAGCAGCTGAGCCAGAGCGCCGTGATGCCCATCGCGCCCGCCGCCACGCCGCTGCTGCGCGAACTGCTCGCCCCGCAGCACTCCAACCCGCCCGCCACCGTCAAGGCGGCACACCGCGCCCGGCACGCCAGGCCGCACCGCCGCTCGATGGACCCCCTGGGCGCGGACGCGGCGAGTGCGTGGGGCGACGGCTTCGCGCCACGTGGACGCCATCGCGGGAGATCCGAGGAGGACATCCACGTCACCGGCGCCATGGACTGGCTCGCCCTGGCCCGGTGCGAGTCCGGCGGCAACCCGCACGTCACCGACCCGAGCGGCCACTACGGCGGGCTCTACCAGTTCGACGCCCACACCTGGCACAGCCTCGGCGGCCACGGCCTGCCCCAGGACGCCTCCCCCTCGGAACAGACCACCCGCGCCCGCGCCCTCTACCGCGAACGCGGCCTCTCCCCCTGGCCCTCCTGCGGCCGCCGCGCCGAGCGCTGATCCTTTCCGCCTACGCGCAGCGCGTGGGAGCACAATGGGAGCGCGCGTGAGCAGTGCGCCTTGGCTCGACGGATACGGCTGATAGAGAATCGATTCGGCACCTCACCCTGGCCCCTGGGCTGAATAGCGATGTCATCCGCACCGGGGCGAGGGAGGCGAGGAGGATGACCGCGATGACGGTCGACGACACGACCCAGCTTCCATATGGGTGGACGTACGAGCAGGCCAAGGACCTGGACCTGCCCTATGACTGGGAGCTGATCGATGGAGTCATCGTGCCCAGGGGTATGACGACACAGTGGCACGACGAGGTGCGGGACGGGCTGCACTTTGCCCTACGCAGCACGCGGGCCAAGCCGTACGCGACCGGAGTGGAGCGCTGCACCCTCCTTGCGGAGGACACCGTTCTCAAGCCCGATGTCCTGGTGTTCGACCCGACCGACCTGGACTTCTTCGAGGTGGAGTGCCTGCCTGTCTCCGCCGTGTCGCTCTGCGTCGAGGTGGTCTCGCATGGCAGTCGGGCCCAGGACCGGCTGACCAAGCCGGGGCTCTACGCCCAGGCCGGGGTGCCTGCCTTCTGGCGGGTCGAGCGTGGGAGCGACGACCAGCCCGTGGTGCACGAGTTCCGACGAGACGAGAAGAGCGGCGTCTACACGCCGGTCACCGCGCACGAGGGTTACCTCCGGACTGACTTTCCTTTCCCCATCAGCATCGACCTCACCGCCCTGCTGCAGCTCTGACCGCACCTTCCGGCCCCGTATCCTTGGCGGGTGAGCACCACCGATCCCGCCCCTGAGGCCGCCGAGCCCGCCGACGCCCCGTCTGCGCCTGCCACCGCCGACTCCGCGCTGCTGGGCCCCGCCGACATCCGTGAGCTGGCCGGAGCGCTCGGTGTGCGGCCGACCAAGCAGCGTGGGCAGAACTTCGTCATCGACGCCAACACCGTGCGCCGCATCGTCCGGGCCGCCGAGGTGCGGCCGGAGGACGTCGTGGTGGAGGTCGGGCCCGGGCTCGGGTCGTTGACGCTCGGGCTGCTGGAGGTGGCCGACCGGGTGACGGCCGTCGAGATCGACTCGCTGCTCGCGCAGCACCTGCCGACCACCGTTGCCTCCCGGATGCCGGGGCGCGCGGACCGCTTCGCGCTGGTGCACGCCGACGCGATGACCGTGACCGAGCTGCCCGGCCCCGCGCCGACCGCGCTGGTCGCCAACCTCCCCTACAACGTCGCGGTTCCGGTGCTGCTGCACATGCTGGAGACCTTCCCGAGCATCGAGCGGACGCTCGTCATGGTGCAGAAGGAGGTCGCTGACCGGCTTGCCGCGCAGCCGGGCAACAAGGTCTACGGCGTCCCGTCGGTCAAGGCCCAGTGGTACGCGCACGTCAAGCGTGCCGGGGCGATCGGGCGGAACGTCTTCTGGCCCGCGCCCAACGTCGACTCCGGGCTGGTCTCGCTGATCCGCCGCGACGAGCCGCTGAAGACCACCGCCTCGCGCAAGGAGGTCTTCGCCGTGGTGGACGCGGCCTTCGCACAGCGCCGCAAGACGCTGCGCGCCGCGCTCGCCGGGTGGGCGGGCAGCCCGGCCGCCGCCGAGGCGGCGCTGAGCGCGGCGGGCGTCGACCACCGGCTGCGCGGCGAGGCGCTGACGGTGGAACAGTTCGTGGCGATCGCCGAGCACAAGCCGGAACCGGCGAAGCCCGCGGCCGAACACCCGCCGCTGTAGCGGCTGTTCCGCAACCAACCCGCCCAGTCGTCAACCCGTCCACCCGTCAACCCGTCCACCCGTCAACCCTGAGTGCCAGGAGTGCCTCCGCCATGACCGCCGACCACCACGCCGACGCCGCCCGCGTGACGGACGGGGCCGACACCGGCACCGCTGCTGCTGTCACCGCCGCGGTCACCGTCCGTGTGCCCGCCAAGGTCAACGTGCAGCTCGCGGTGGGCGGTCGGCGGGCCGACGGGTTCCACGCGCTGGCCACGGTCTTCTTCGCGGTCGGCCTCTTCGACGAGGTCACCGCGCGTCCGGGGGAGCCGGGGGAGGGTGTGACGATCACCGTCGAGGGCCCGGACGCCGCCGTCGTCCCGACCGACGGCACCAACCTCGCCGCCCGCGCGGCGCAGGCGCTGGCCGCGCACCACGGCGTCCCGGCGGACGTGCGGCTGCACATCGCCAAGGACATCCCGGTCGCCGGCGGCATGGCGGGTGGCAGCGCGGATGGCGCGGCGGCGCTGCTGGCCTGCGACGCGCTGTGGGGGCTCTCCACTCCGCGCGAGACGCTCTTCGCGCTGGCCGCCGAGCTCGGCAGCGACGTGCCGTTCTCGCTGCACGGCGGGGTCGCCCTCGGTGAGGGACGCGGCGAGCAGCTGACGCCGGTTCCGACGCAGGGCGCGTTCCACTGGGTCTTCGCGGTTGCCGACGGCGGCCTCTCCACGCCCGCCGTCTACGGCGAGTGCGACCGCCTGCGCGAGCAGGCCGGTGGCCCGGGCGGCGCGGACGAGTCGCACGTGCCCACGCCCGCAGCGGACCGCGCGCTGCTGGACGCCCTCGCCACCGGCGACCCGGCCGCGCTCGGCGCGGCACTCACCAACGACCTTCAGGCGGCGGCCCTTTCGCTCCGCCCCTCCCTCGCGGACACCCTCCGCGCCGGCACGGATGCAGGCGCGATCGGCGCCCTGGTCTCCGGCTCCGGCCCGACCTGCGCCTTCCTGACCAAGGACGCGTCCGACGCCGCCGCCGTCGCCAACGCCCTTGCCGCGTCCGGTACCTGTCGTAACGTCAGGACAGCGGTCGGCCCTGTTGCCGGAGCCTCCCTGGCCTGAAGCCGGAATTGACCGATCGTCATCCGGTCACTCCGGCGAAGCCTCAGGCCGGCCGGCCGCTCGATCGCTCGATCGCTCGCGACGGATAGGGTGCGTGACTGACTACTTGCCCCGACCCATGCGATCGGCCCCGAAGCACGGCGCGAGGACGGCACGCGAACCGAGAACAGGATCTGATGATGACCGAGGCGACCGGTTCGAACGCGCTGGAGACCCTGCTCGGCCGCGCCCGTGGCCCGATGGGCCCGTCGATCGAGCTCGACTTCGGCACCACGGGCGGCCCGCTCGCCGAACTGGGCGCCGTGCTGTCGCGGATCAACGGCTTCTTCCTTTTCAACGCCGGCGTCCAGGTCTTCCGCGCGGGCGACCAGGGCCTCGGCCACGACGTGTTGACGTGGAACCGCGAGGACATCTGGAAGGACACCTACGACGGCCTGGCCGACGACCTGTTCTGCTTCGCGCAGGACATCTTCGGCACGCAGTTCGCCGTCGTCGAAGGGCGCGAGGTGGTCCGCTTCGACCCGGAGACCGCTGGGCGCGAGGTGCTCGGCGACAGCCTGGAGGCCTGGGCCGCCTGGCTGCTGGCGGACCCGGACGTGAACGGCGCGGCGTCGTTCGCCTACGCGTACCAGCAGGAGAACGGCCCGCTCGACCCGGCCCACCGGCTGGTTCCGCGGACGTTCTTCGTGGGTGGCGGGGGCTACGACTTCGACAACTTCGTCGCGCACGACGCGGTGGCGGCGATGCGCATCCGGGGCCCGATCGCTCAGCAGGTGCACGACCTGCCGGACGGCGCGACCGTCCGACTGCGCGTTGAGTGACCTTCCCGGACTCCCCGGCCCGCGCTGAGCGCGAGGGCCTGGTGGTGCGCAGCCCCTCCGCCGAACCCGGCTCCCGCGCGGTTCTGGTGAGCCTCACGGACGCGGGCCACGCCCTGATCGAGCAATCCGTAGACGCCGTCCTCAGCCGCGAGGCCGCTCTCGTCGCCGACCTGACCGCCGACGAACGCACAGCCCTGACGGAGCTCCTCGCCCGCCTGCTCACCGAAGTCACGCGGCGGGTCGGGGAGTGAGCGGAACGGCGACGCTCAGTCGCGGGGGAACTCGTCCGTCGCGAGGACGAGGCCGACGACCGTCCCGGTCAGATCCACCGGGTCGCCGAAGTCGAGCGTGAGCTCGTTCCGGTAATCCCCGTCCTTGGGCAGGGTGAACAGGTGGCACTGGGCGGTGTAGGGGTCGACGATCAGGTACACCGGGACCTTCGCGACCGCGTACACGGACCTCTTCGGGCCGTAGTCGTTCGCCGCCGTGTCCTTGGAGATCACCTCGGCGACGAACTCGATGTCTTGGTAGCGCCAACGGCCCTTTTCGGTCTTGGTGGCATCCTTCGCCAGCGCCGTCACATCGGTCGCGAAGCCGTTGAGGCGACCGGGGAAGTCGATCCGGACGTCCGATTTCACCCGGGCTCGGGCGTACTTCGTCCGCAGCTGCTCGACGACGTCCAGGATGACGTCCCAGTGGACGTCCCGCTGCGGCGTCGCGTAGAGGGCCCCCTCGACGATCTCGACCTTGTAGCCCTCGGGGACTGGCATCCGCTCCAGCGCCTCGAACATCGCGTCGAGGGTGAGCTCTTCGCTCTCGTCGGCCATGTCGGTCCTGTCGTCGTGAAGTGCGATGGTCACCGTGGCTCCTCCCCGCTGCCGCATGGGTACGGACAGTTGCCTTGTCCAACGATAAGCACGGTCCGAGGGCACGCCGCGAACAACCGCGCGGACGGGGGTGGCGCGGGGCGACTAGGCTGGGACGTCGGCCGTCCGTCGTACGCGTAGTCGCTCAGGAGTACAGCACCAGTGGCAGTCAACCTCGTCACCGTCGAAGACGTCAGCAAGATCTTCGGCACCCGAGCCGTGCTCGACGGCGTGTCCGTCGGCGTGAGTGAAGGTGACCGCATCGGCGTCGTCGGCCGCAACGGCGACGGGAAGTCGACGCTGACGCAGATCATGGCCAAGAGCCAGGAGCCGGACGGCGGCCGGGTCACGCACGTGACCGGCCTGCAGATCGGCGTGCTGGCCCAGGGCGACGCGCTGGACCCGAAGGCCACCATCCGCCACGAGGTCGTCGGCGACAAGGCCGACCACCAGTGGGCGGGCGACGCCAGGATCCGCGACGTGCTCACCGGCCTGTTCGACGGCCTGGACCTCTCCGGCTTCCCGCAGGGCCTGGACACCGTCATCGGCCCGCTGTCGGGTGGCGAACGCCGCCGCATCGCGCTCGCGAAGCTGCTGATCGAGGACCACGACCTACTCGTCCTCGACGAGCCCACCAACCACCTCGACGTCGAGGGCATCGCCTGGCTCGCCGGCCACCTGCAGGCACGCCGCTCCGCGCTGGTCGTCGTCACCCACGACCGCTGGTTCCTCGACCAGGTCTGCACCCGCATGTGGGACGTTCAGTCCGGCGCCGTCCACGAGTACGAGGGTGGCTACTCCGACTACGTCTTCGCCCGCGCCGAGCGCGCCCGGATCGCGGCGACGGAGGAGACCAAGCGGCAGAACCTGGTCCGCAAGGAGCTCGCCTGGCTGCGTCGCGGCGCGCCCGCCCGCACCTCCAAGCCGCGGTTCCGCGTCGAGGCCGCCAACGAGCTGATCGCGGACGTGCCGCCGCCGCGCGACAAGGTCGAGCTGATGGGCTTCGCCAACTCGCGGCTCGGCAAGACCGTCTTCGACCTGGAGGACGTGACCGTCCAGGCCGGTGACAAGCTGTTGCTGGAACGTCTCTCCTGGCAGCTCGGCCCCGGCGACCGCATCGGTCTGGTCGGCGTGAACGGCGCGGGCAAGACCTCACTGATGCGCGCGATGCAGCAGGCGTGGGCCACCGACAGCGAGACGCAGCCCGCGAGCGGCAAGGTGATCGTCGGCAAGACGGTCAAGCTCGCGTACCTCTCCCAGGAGGTCGCCGAACTCCCCGGCACGCTGCGCGTGTTGGAGGCGGTCGAGCAGATCCGCGGACGCGTCGACCTCGGCAAGGGGCGCGAGCTGTCGGCGAGCCAGCTCTGCGAGACCTTCGGGTTCACCAAGGAGAAGCAGTGGACGCCGGTCTCCGACCTGTCGGGCGGTGAGCGCCGCCGACTTCAGCTGCTGCGTCTGCTGATGGACGAGCCGAACGTCCTGTTCATGGACGAGCCGACCAACGACCTCGACATCGAGACCCTCAACCAGCTGGAGGACCTCCTCGACGGCTGGCCCGGCTCGCTCGTCGTCATCTCCCACGACCGCTTCTTCATCGAGCGGACGACGGACACCGTCTGGGCGCTGCTCGGCGACCGCCGCCTGCGGATGCTCCCGCGCGGCATCGACGAGTACCTGGAGCGCCGCGCCGCCCTGGTCGAGGCCACGGCCCCGGCTCCGGCCCCGAAGAAGACCGGCGGCGACACGCGCACGGCGAAGAAGGAACTCCAGCGGATCGAGCGTCAGCTCTCCAAGCTGGAGCAGAAGGAGACCAAGCTCCACGCCCAAATGGCCGAGCACGCCGCCGACTTCGGCAAGATCGCCGAACTGGATGCGCAGCTGCGGGCGGTCAAGGACGAGCGCGACGAGCTGGAGATGCAGTGGCTGGAGCTCGCCGAGGACGCGTGAGCGTCCCCGGCGGGGGGTCGCCTCACCGCTGCCGTTCGTCGTCCGGGTAGGCGATGGTGCTCGGCGGGGGTGGTGGCGGCGGAGCGGGTGGCAGATCCGGGTCAGGGCGACGCGTCGGGCGGCTCCAACCCCCGACCTGGTTGTGGAGCTGTTGCCTGTACGCCTCCTCGTTGTAGACGAGGGAGCGCTCGACCTCCGGCGTGATGACCAACCGCGCAGCAGGGTGCCAGCCAGGCGGGTGGAACCCGAAACCTCCGTTCACGTGCCAGGCCACAGGAGGCGGGTAGCTTGGATCGCCCGCGGGGTTGCGCATCCATTCGGCCCGCCGTCGTGCGCTCGGCTCGTCGATACGGGTGAAGTCCGCGTCGAGCCAGATCTTCCCGTTGTTGGGGTCGTCCTGACGGACCCGCACGTCGTAGCCGTAGAGCCTGCAGATCCAGACCGTCAGGGCGTAATCGTGCCGGTTTCCTCGCCAGGGTCGGATGAAGCTCGGCATCAGGCGCAGCATCTCCGCCGCGAGCTCTTCGAGGTTCATGGTGTCGGTGGTTCGTCCGGGTAGGCGATGGTGCTCGGTGGGGGCGGAGGTGGCGGCAGCGAAGGCAGAACTGCGAAGGAGGGCATCTCCCGGTCCGGCATTGAAAGGCCGCTGTCCCGGGCCTTCCGGGCGATCTGCTCGGTGTTGAAACGCAAGGAGCTCTCGACCTCGGCGGTGATGATGATCCGGGCGTTCGGGTGCCAGCCTGGTGGATGGAACCCTGGGCCGCCGTTGAGATGCCAGGCGACAGGTGGTGGGTAAGCAGGGTCGGCAGCCGGGTTGCGCATCCATTCGGCACGACGGCGTGTGCCCGGTTCGTCGTTGCGTGTGAACTCCAGAAGCAAAAGAGGGTTCCCCCTCTGGCCGCCGACGTGCTTCAGGTTCTCGTCGAACGCGTAGCCGTACATGCGCCCCCACCCAGATCAGGACCGCGCCTTCTCGCGGGTTGAAGCCGGTCGTGATGGTGAATCGCGGCTCCAGGGTGAGCATTCGAGCAGCGACGCCTTCAGGCACTGCGGTGCTGTTCATGACCTTCCCGGGACTGGGTATTCGCGGACGGAGGTGTTGATGGGATGCGGGCTTGGCGGGCGGCGTTCATCTGTTCAGCCACGAAAGGTGGAGCCTCTTGACGAACAGCTTGCTCTCGCTGCGCAGAAAGCTGTCGACCTCTGGGGTTTCGATGAGCCGGACAGCGGGGTGCCATCCGGGTGGGTTGAACCCGAAGCCACCGTTGAGGTGCCAACGGACAGGTGGCGGGTAGGCGGGGTCTCCGGCCGGGTTGCGCATCCATTCGGCGCGACGACGCGCGCCAGGGTCATCGTTCCGCGAAAAGATGAGGTCGCGCGTCGGCACGTCGTAGCGTCCACCAGTAACGTAGTCCGCCCGATAGAAGGTGTACCCGTACAGGCTGCCGATCCAGGCAGCGAAGGCCAACGACCGGGCACTTGCACTGCCGTTGACAGCACAGTTGGCGTACGGCGCCAAGGACAGCATCTCCTGGGCGAATACCGGTAGTGGGGTCTCTTGCATGACGTCACCGCCCAGCTGGGTAAGACATGTTGATCGGTGGCTGCAGGGGGAGGGGATCGGGGACGGAGCGGTGTCGCTTGGCGGTCCAGGACGGAAGGCCGAGCGTGCGGATGAACTGGTCGTCGCTGTAGCGGAGGCCGACGGCGACCTCCTGAGTGACGATCAGTCGCGTGTCAGGGTGCCAGCCGGGTGGGCAGAAACCCAGCCCGCCATTGAGGTGCCAGGCGCAGGGCGGCGGGTAGGCGGGGTCTCCGGCCGGGTTGCGCATCCATTCGGCGCGACGACGCGCGCCAGGCTCATCGTCTCGGGTGAAGATCAGCTCATGGCCTTCCTCGGTTTGCACGCGGCCACCCCCGATCACCGGCGTGTGAGCCCCGCTGTAGTTGTATCCGTACAAGCGCCCGAGCCAGACCGCGTGTGAGAAGGGCCTGGGCGCTGAAGAGATGAGGGCAGCGAAAGGGATGCTCGGCTGCATGGACAGCATCTGCAGGGCGAATTCATGATGGGTTGTCTCATGCATGCGTTTACAGCCCGTCTGAGTAAGCGATGGTGTCCGAGGCGGAGGAAGAGGAGCGGTCGGTAGGACCGGCACCGTGTGGCGTGGGAATGCTCACTCGCCAACGGCGAGTTCTGGTGTACATCGATCACCAGCTCCGGATGCGTCCGCCCCGCCTGGGTACTGGGTCAGCCCAGCGCAGACGTGATCCGGTTGGCACTCGCGGCGGGGGCGGGGCCAGAGCCTGTATCGGTATCCGAGCTTGCCCCAGCGAACGGATCCGCGTCCGGCGCAGTGGCAAGAGGCGTGAACGGGGCCGCTGCGCTGCCACCACCTTCGTCGTCAGGGAAGCGGACTGTTTGCAGGGCCTGAACGAGGACAGGACAGTAGGCCTCCCAGTGCTGCATGCTTGGCGTGTTGAAGCGCAGCACGACCGCACTCTGCTGCATCGGGTCGACTGTCGCGGGGACAGGGATCCACGCCTCCAGCGAGGCGACCTGCACTGGAATGTCTTCATCGTTCCTGGCTTCGTCAGCGGGCACCACCATCTGCACCGCCGCCCCTACTGCCACAGCTGCCGGCCCGCAGGGCAGCTCGTAGCGCTTTGCTGCCCGACCTTCCGGGCCAGCTGCACCGAGGATCTTCACAATGCCGTCGACAGTTGCGTCCAGGTCCTTACAGTCCAGTTCGGCCCGCGCCATCGTGAACGTGGCAAAAGTCAGCTCCCCGTCCAGCAGTCCGAGACAGGTAGCGGCGTAGAACACCCCTGCCTTGACTGCCCACTGCGACGCCGCAGCGTAGTCCTCCGCCAAAGCGTCCACAGCGGCAGCGGAGACTTCGTTTGCCCTCTCGCCGATTTCCCCGGTCACAGCCGCCCGGGCTTCGTCGAGACTGGTTCCTATAGTCAACGGGCGGAAGTCTGGCGGTAGTTCGAGTTCAACGGCGATTTCGACTGTGTCAGTCATGGGCGCTCTTCCTCGTCGGGGTACGCGATGGTCGCGGGCGGAGGCGGAGGCGGAGGAGGTGGCGGGATCGGCCCCGGTGGTAGCGGCTGCGGTTTGCGTGGCAGCCCGTCGAACCATCCGAGGTCGAGGGTGTGGGTGACGTACTGGTCGAACTGGCGGAGTTCCATTTCGATCTCGCGCGTGATCACCATGCGTACAGCGGGATGCCAGCCGGGCGGGTGAAAGCCGCTGAAACCCCGATCCATGCGCCAAGTGATCGGCGGCTTGAGTGTCGGGTCGCCGCTAGGGTTGCGCATCCACGCGGCGATCCGGCGAGCCTCCGGATCGTCGTTCCTGGTGAACGTGACCTTGTAGCCGATGAGTCCTTGGCTGTTGCCCCACGCCTGGTGGATGTCCGGGTAGCTGTACCCGTACAGCCGACCTATCCAGATGGCAATTGAGTAGTCGCGTGCGTGGTGCCCGCCGGTGTACACGACTTCCGGTGCCAGGGTCAGTAGGCGAGCTGCGAAATCCTCGTGAGAGTCGGGGCGACGCATCAGTCTCAGCCCCCACCATGTGCAGCGCGGTCCTGGGCGGAGCCGTCATGCCATGCGTTCTGGAAGCCGACGAGCAGAGGGCCGCCGAGCAACCACTCGCCACCTTGCTTCCAACTGTGTGGCCAAAAGACACCAAGGCTTGACGGATTTTGCGCCGCGTCCTGCCAGGGGGCCACTATCCCGGCCAGATCGGCAGCTTTGCGGAAGCTGTCGCCTTCCGTCATGTATTTGGCGAAGATGGTGGAAGCCTCCATCGCTTTGGTGCCTTTGGCGACTCCGAAGGAGACCACGCCCAGCGCATCTTCAGCGAAGGTCCTTCCAGTCACTGATGCACCGCCAGCCCAGGCGATCCCATGAGCGGCCAAAGCAGCGGCCGACAGGACACCTGCGACGCCATCGAGCCCTTCCCCTATCTCTGGCTGGCCCATGATGTCTGCCGCGAGGCCGAGCGTTCCGTAGACGGTGCCCGCGAGAGCGAGCATGTCGCCGATCGCGTTTACCCCGTTGGCGTGGGCCCTGATCCAGCCTGTGAGGTCCTCCATCAGCTTGTAGCGACCCTCGATCACGTTCTCCAGGTCACCGAGCAGCTGGTCGAACAACCCCGGTGCGTCAGGCGCGAGTTGGGCGGCAGCGTCGATCGCCTTCGCGGCCTCCTGCGCCAGGCCGGTGTGTTGCGCGAGGAGCCGGTTGGCCTGCTCGATGATGGCGTTGAGATCGCCCTCGGCCATGGAGAGCTCGTGCACGGCCGCGTCGTACTCCCGCTGGTCCTCTTCCAGCTGGATGGAGCTCGACACGGTCCGGCCAGCCAACTGCAACGCCGGGTTGGCCTGCGCGGTCTGCACCTGCTGGCACGCGGTGACCGCTTCCTGCTCAAGCTCCTGCGCCCGCTGCTGCATGGACGCCAGCTCGTTCTGCCAGCCGTTCAGGTCCTTTGCCGCAGTGCCGAAGGAGTCCTCTGCCTCCTGGAGCTTCGAGGGGAGCTGCCCGACCTTGCTGAGGAACGCGTTGGCCGCGTCGCCCTCCCAGGTGTCGGAGCGGCCGACGCTGGTGATGAGGTGCAGCGCTTCGGTGAGCATGCGCTGGGACGAGGTCATCGCCATGGAGAGCTCGGTGATGGCGGCGAGGTTGCCGGGCGCGGGATTGAAACCGAGACCGGGGTAGGTCGACTCAAGGATGCCGGTCATCGTTACTCAGTCTCCATCGGTTCGTACTGTCCGGGGTAGATCGGGCCCGAGTACGGGTTCTCCCGCGGGTCGACGATCCGTGGGGGTTGGATGACCGGCGGGTCAGGCTGGAGCGTGGGCTGGTGGATCGGCGGGAGGAACACCGGGTCCCGCTCGATCGGACCGAAGTAGCCTCCGGGCGGCCCAGGCGTCGGCTCAGTGTTGATCGGCGGCGCGCCGTAGCCCCAGGGCGGCCGGGGTTCGGGACCAGGCCCGGGCTCGGGTTCCGGGCCGGGTCCGGGAAGCGGCCCTGGTGTCGGCTCCGGTGTGATGCGCGGCGGAGGCATCGGCGTCGGGCCTGGCTTGGTGGGACCCAAGTGGACCGGGCCCGGCTGGTACGTCGTGGTGCCGCCGGGCTGACCGCCGAACAGCTTGGTGATCTCGTCCTCTGCGCTCTGGTACGCCTGGACGGTGGCCTTCAGGCCGTCCGCGAACGCCTGCGTGGTCTTCGCCAACTGCCCGATTCCGTAGCCCCATTTGGACTGGAAGTCGTTGCAGGCCTTGTCCAGCGACGGGTCGCCCGTCTGCCCCTGCGCTGAGCCGGCGAGTTCGCCTTGCGCCTTGCCCAAGACCCCGGAGGCGTCGCCAAGGTCGAACGCCAGCGTCTGAAGCGCGCGGACGTCTACCTCAAAACCCGATCCCATGATTCCCCCATGCAAGTTACCGGGTGTTGGAGTGTACACGGCGGGTGATGTTGGTCGGCACTTAGGTCCGGACATAGGCGGATGAGGCCGACGCGGGCAGGGACGGAAATGGGGGAGTTGCCCGATGGGACCGAAGCGCATGATGCGGATGATGGAGGAGTGCAGCGAGACGGTGCAACAGGTCTCGTTGCTCGCTTACCAGCTCAGGATGGCGGAGGTTTCCGGCATCCTGAGCGATTGGCTGGACGAGTACGGGACGCGCGGGGGCGCGATGCTCATCTACGAGTTGGCCGAGTTCGCCGCGGCCGGTTGTCTGCAGGGAGGTCTTCGTCTGACCGACGACGTCCTCACCCTCCCGTCGGCCAGTGATGTCGCCCGTGCCGCCGCCAAGGGCAGTGGCCTGCCGGAGTCCGAGATCCGAGAGGACATCGCGCGTACGGAACGTGCGTATCGGGACGCGGGCGCAGTCATCACAGCGATGATCGACGAGAAGACGGACGGATTGAGGCTCCCGGGCTGGATGGTCGACGACCTGCCGGGTGCCTTCGAGGCGCTGTGTACGTTCACGATCTATGCCGGCCACGTCCTCAGGGCACTCAAGAGCCAAGGGAACTTCTGAGGAGTCCGCTCCACAGGGCCGAGCCGAACCGAAGACGCGCCGACATGCGGCAGTTGCGCGCGCGATGACAGCCGGGAGAAGCCTCCCTGCGGCAGGATCGGACCATGGACGTGACCGCCGCGACCGCGGCCTCGCTGATGGCGACGTACGACTACGTCTGGGAGCGCCTGACCCGTCGGCTGGAGAGGCTGACGGACGACGAGTACTTCTGGGAGCCCGTCGACGGGTGCTGGTCGCTGCGTGAGGGCGAGGACGGGCGGTGGCGGCTGGACGGGCGTGGGGGAGGTGGGCCCGCGCCGGAGCCGGCGCCGGTGACGACGATCGCGTGGCGGCTGGGACACCTCGGGGGCATGGCGCTGGGCGGCTTCGCGATGCGTCGCTTCGGGGACGGCACGCTGACCACCCGGAACATCAGGTACCCGTCCCGCGTCGCCGATCTGGCCGCCTTCCTCGACGGGTACTACCGTGCGTGGCACATGGGGCTCGACGAGCTCGGCCCGAGCGGGTGGGCTGACCCGTTGGGACCGAGCTGGGGGCCTTTCGCCACCGCGAACACCTTCGACCTGGCGATGCACGTCCTGGACGAGGTGATCCACCACAGCGCCGAAGTCGGCGTGCTCCGTGACCTCTACGCGCACCGGTCGTCACTGCACGGCTGACGCCGCTCCAAGTCCAGCTACAGCAGCGCGATCCCGCCGAGCGCGACGAGCGCGCCCAGGACGAGGAGCACGAGACCGGGCCCCAACGCCTTCGCCTTGCGCTCCATCCGCGGAAGCTTGACGAGCAGGATCACTGCCGGCACCAGGAAGACCAGCGAGAAGAGGAACAGCAGCACGGACGCGAACCCGTGCATCGTCGCCGGATGGTTCGGGTTGATCGTGCCCGTGGCGAGCGTCATTACCTGCTGGTGCATCTCTACTTACCGCCCACGGTGAGCTTCGGATCCTGGCCTTCCAGGTTCTGCATGTCGGACTCGATGCCTGAACCGCCGGTGTAGATGGCCGTGTTGAGGCCGGTGCTGAAGCCGTCCTTGAACGCGGCGTCCGCCAGCTTGCCCCGGTCGCTGAGGTTCTCGCCGCCGAGACTGCCGTGGTCCTCCATCGCGCCGAAGATCTTGTCGTTGGCCGCGTTGCCGAGCGCGCCGGTCGCCGCGTTGGTGGCGGCGTCCGCGGCGATCGTGTTGAAGTTGGAGCCGTTGGCCACGTCCATGGTGACGCCACCGACGATGTTGCCGACGGCGCCGTTCACGGTGGTCCCCATGAGGCCGTTGCCGCTGAGCATCTGCCCGATGCGGCCGGTCATCCCGGCACCTTCGGCGATGCCGGCGCCGCGCGCGGTGAACACGGCGGAGCCCGCCGCGTCCCAGGCGCCGCTGGTCGCGTCCGATCCCCACTTGACCTTCTGACCGGTCAGCGCCTGGCTTGCTATCTGGCTGCCGGTGTCGGCGGCGAAGTTCGTGACGAAGCTCTCCAAGCCCGTCTTCATGAAGTTCGCACTGAACTTGGCCACCGTGCCGAGGACCTTGGCCAGCGTCGCCGCGGTCTCCTCGCTCAGTTCGAAGAAGTCCTCCAGCAGCTTGGCGACCTTCTCCGCCGCTGTGGTGAAGAGCTTCACCAGGTCGATGACCTTGGCCACCACCGCCGTGTTGGCGACAAGGTCGGCGATGCCCGCCGTGAAGATGGAGAGGATGGCGCCTCCGACCTCCATCTCGGCGATCTGGACGCAGATGTCGATGATCGACTCGTTGATGCTGTCGATCTCCTACGCGTAGGCGCGCAGCCCGTCGGCGATCTTGTGGAAGTTGTTCGCCATGTCGTCGATCGACGAGGCCTGGGACTGCCAATGCTGCTCGAACGCCATGCGGGCAGGGCCGGACCAGTCTTGCTGGTCGGTGTCGGCGACGTTGCGGCTGATGGCGGACGTCATGGAGGTGAGGTACTCGCCCATGCCGTCCCAGCCGCTCGCGATGGTGCGGAGCATGGCACTGTCGCCACCGGGGAGCTCGACGCCGCACGCCTGGAGGATTTCCAGGACCTTGCCGTCGATCCAGCTGTTGACGCTCATGCCGGCCCGCCCGTGCCGGTACCCGCGCCAGCGTCCGTACCCACGGAGCGTATGTTCGTGGCGATCTGGCGCTCCGCCTCCGTGTAGACGCACGCGTTGGAGCGCAGCCGTTCCGCGTCGCTGTCCAGCACCTGGCCCAGCTGCCCGAGCGCCTTGACCGTGCTGTTGAGCAGCGAGACGTACTTCTGGAGCGCCCCGTCGCGGATGCCGAGCAGCCCGAAGGCCTGCCGGATGGACTCGGCGCTGCCCGCGAAGGACTGGCTCTGCCCGGAGAGCGCGGCCGCCTCGCCGTCGTACATCCCGGCGAGGCCCAGGAGAGCCTCCGGATTCACCTCGTACTGCTGCTGGATGAGCAACTGCGTCTCCCCGTTCTCATTCCCCACGTTCCGCGGTCCGCGGATACCGGCGCGGTTGAGTGCGGAACACGGTGACGGGGAAGTATGACGACCCATCCGCCGCCCCAAAGGCGGCCGACGCCACCGGCTCTGCCCTCGGAAGGGCGTAACTCCTGGGGCCGTGGGCGCCGGCACCGTAGGGACCCGCCATGGCGTGGAGCACCTGTTTGGCTCCCACCGGGTGCCGTCGAGGAGACCCGCGACGGGAGGCCCTCTACGGGAGGGGACTCGGAACGGAGCGACGCTTCTCCGCGCTCCGAGGCAGGTTGAGCGTCCGGATGAGCTGGTCGTCGCTGTTGTGCAGGGATGCCGCCACCTCATGGGTGATGATCAGACGCGCGTTCGGGTCCCAGCCGGGCGGGCAGAAGCCGAAGCCGCCGTTGTGGTGCCAGGCGACGGGTGGCGGGTAGGCGGGGTCGGCGGCGGGGCTGCGCATCCATTCGGCGCGACGGCGGGCGTCGGGACGGTCGTCGCGCGTGAAGACCAACTCGTAGCCGATCACGCTGCTCTCGCGAAGCCCCATGCCCATCACGGGGTTGAAGGTCCCGCTGTAGACGTACCCGTAGAGGTGCCCGAGCCAGACGGCATGCGAGAAGGGCAGAGGCGCCTCGGAGATCCGGGCCCTGTAGCTGACCCGTGGTGCCAAGGCGAGCATGTGCAGGGCCAATTGCTGATGAGTCTGCGCCAGCGGGCTCGCGCTGCTCCCCGGCGTCAGAGCAAGGCCGAGCGCGTTCACCGCCCCCGGGGCGAGGTCGAGCGGTTTGATCAGCTGGACGCCCAACCCGTAGGCCCCGGAGAGGAATCCAGCAGCCAGCAGGAGTGCGAAGAGCGGGCTGCCGTGCGGAGTTGAGAAGTTGGAAAAGCAGAGCGGGATGGTGGCGGCGGCGGGAACCATGATGACCAGCACGGCAGCCCGCCTGACCCGCGGCGAGCACCGTCGGCGCAGCAGCAGGACGACGATGCCGAGCGCCACACCGGCCATTGCCAGCACGAGAGTTCCCGCGATCTGTTCGCCCAGCGGGACGGACGTGAGGTAGAGGACGCCCTGCGGGTACACCCGCTTCTCCGCTGCCTGCGCGCCCGTCTGCTCGTAGAGCAGGGCAGCGGCGAAGCCGAGCCCCGAGACGACGCCCCAGCTCAGCGCGGCAGTCGTATTGCAGATACGTGGGTTCCGCGTTGGTGCCACAGCAATCCCCCGTGATTGACGTGATGTACACCTGTCACTGCTGGCACTCTAGCGTGGAGGATGTGGGGGCTGTCTCAGGTGGTGGCGCTGCGGCGGGCCAGCACGTGCGCGTCGAGGAAACCACGCTCGGAGGCTGGATCGTGGACCAGTCGCTGCGTGCGAACGGGACGAGTCCGGCCCAGGACAGCAGTTCTTTCGGCGAGGTGTGGATCACCGAGTAGTGCGCGAGCGCGCCGTCCTCGATCGGCAGCGCCTTCATCCGCGCCTCGTCGAACCGCAGCGCGGGATGCGCCCTGCGGGCGTGGTTCTGGTGCCCCGTCATAGATGCGGAGGTCAGCAGATGCGAACCCTCGGTCATGCGTGAACGTTCGATGGCCTGGGAGTGCCATTTGCATCTCATTCTGGTGAGAGTCTGGAAAGGAGCCGGGGGATTATCGATATCTGACCTGCAATTGAGCTCCGTTCATCCGAAACCCCGATCACGGAGGTGCCTATCGGGTTGCTGTGCAGAGCGCAGAATGGGCTGTGCGCCGGAACGGTCGGCGCAACTGTGGCCCCTTTCTGGCGGAAGTGAACCTGCATGCCTGACACGACCACCGAGGCACCGGAACTCGCGCAGTTGGCCAACCGCCAACGCCGACCCGTCGGGGTCGAGAGAGTCGGCGGCTCCGGCAGGCTCGGCATGCTCGGCAGGTTCGGGTCGGCGCTCGACCGGCCGGAGGCTCGGCGGCGGCTCTTCTGGGCGGCCATGGTCCTGGCGGTCTACCTCGCCGAGGTCGTCTTCCGGCTGTACCTGGTCCGGGACCAGACGGCGCCGAGCGTGCATCCGGACGAGGAGGCGTACCTGGTCGTCGCCCGCGTGCTGGCGGGCGGGACGGCGACCGCCAGTCCGGCGGGGGTGGTGGTCCCGGGCGGCTACCCCCTGCTCATCGCGCCCGCGCTGGCGGTTGCGGGCGGCCCGGTGGCCGCCTACCGGCTGGTGCTGGTCATCAACGCCGTGGTCAGCGCGCTGATCGTGCCGCTCGCCTACGCGGCGCTGCGGCGGATCGGGCGGGAGCGGATCGGACGCCGGTCGGCGCTGGTCGTCGCGGGGACGGTCGGACTGCTCCCGCCGGTGGTCTTCTACTCGCAGTTCGCGATGACCGAGTCGGTCCTGCCGTCGGTCGTGCTGGCCTGGCTGCTGTGCCTGCACGGATGGTTGACGGAGAGTCAGATCCAACTACGTGCACGGTGCGGCGTCGGCTTCGGGCTCGCGGCGGGCTATGCGATGTCGGTGCACGACCGCGGCGTGGTGCTGGTGGTGGTCAGCATCGGGGTGCTCCTGGTGGCCCTGGTCCGCCGCTGGGTGCCGTGGCGGGCCGCGCTTGCCGCCGGTGCCGCGCTGGCCGTCGGGGTGCTGGGCGCCGAGGTGCTCGCCGCCTACCTGCAGCAACGGTTCTCCGACGCCTCTCCTGCGACCGTGGGCCAGTTCGCGCTGAACGGCCTACTGAACACCTCGCTGCTGGGCCGGAGCACCGGCCGGGTGCTCGGCCAGATCTGGTACCTCGTCACCTCGACGTGGGGGATCGGCGGCCTGGGCGCCGTGGTGTGCGCGGCCGTGGCAGCGCGCCGCCGGGCGACCCCGGCCGACCGCGCCGTCAGCGCGGTCCTGCTGATCACGGTGGTCCTGGTGGCAGGTGCGGCTGCCACCGCCCTGCCCGAGGACCACCGGCTCGACGACAACGTCTACGCCCGGTACCTCTCGATCTTCGCCCCGGCGCTGTTCGTGGTCGGTATGGCGGCCCTGTACCGTCTCGGGCGCATGGCGCTGCTCCGGTACGCGGCGGCAACTCTCGCGCTGATCGGGGTGTGCGGTGGAGGCGTGTTCCTGCTGGCTGCGACGCGGCTGCGTCACGACTTGTTCGTGCTGTGGGGCCTGCCGGACTCCTCCTTCCTCGCCGGCGACGACCACGCGTTCCACCTGGCACGGACGACAATCGCCGCAGTCGTGGTGTTCGCTCTCTGCGTGGCGGGCACCTGCCTGCTCGGACGCCGCCGAGGGCTCCGCAGCGCCGTGGTCCTCCTGGCCGGCTTCGCTCTGGTCGCGACCACGGTGATCACCGCGGAGGTCTCCGAGCCGCAGCAGGCGCCGCGCTGGTTGACCACGGGATTTCTCCGCGCGGCGGGCCTGCACAGCGACGACCGGGTCGCCATGAGCTACAGCCTGCCGTGGGTCCTGAAGTGTGAGCAGCCGTTCGAGCTCTACCAGGAGCGAATGTGGATCGTCGACTTCGCCCGGGCCCCGATCCCGCCGACGGCGGACGTCGCCGTGCTGCCGACCCGACGTGGCGCCCCTGCGACGGCGAGCTGGCCCCGCGCACCCCACGGCTGGCATGTCGCCAAGGCGAATCCGGCCCAGGGATTCGTGGTCTGGCGTCGCTGACGCGGACGCTGATGTTCGATCACAAAGTATGCAGAAAACAGTGATTGGTGTCCGTGTGGGGTGGTAGCGTCATTAGTCCACCAACCGAATAGATGACCCCGGCGGTGCGGCTAACACCCCGGGGTCCGGCACAAGGAGCAGAACCTCCCGTGCACGTACATCGTACCCGCTGGAACAGCGGCTATACCGTCCTTCCCAACAGCCTGCTGCAGGACCGCAGGATGTCGTACAACGCCAAGGGCCTATTGGTCGACATGCTCTCGCGCCCCGACAGGTGGCGTGAGGACGGTCGACAGATGGCCGACAACAGCCCGACGGGCCGAGGCTCGGTCGCGCGGGGGCTGCGCGAGCTGACGCACGTGGGGTACTACCGCGTCGACAAGGTCCGGCAACCGGACGGGACGATCATCAGCGAGTCGCACGTCTTCGACCGGCCGCAGATGTCATCGCTGCCGGGGCCGGGTGGCGGCAAGACATTGAGCGGCAAGAAGCCCGGCGGCAAGAACCCTGGTGGCAACGGCAGGAAGCCGGATGCCAGAACGTCGGGATCCGGTGAACCACTCACCGGCGGCGCTGACGTCCTTTCAAAGAACCGGGAGACAAAGTACGGAGAGAAAGAACCACCCTCCCTCCCGGTTCCCGCTGACGCTGGGTCCGAGGCCGAGGCCGAGGCCGAGGCCGACGCCGACGCCGACGCCGACGCGGACGCGGACGGCGTGCCCGCCTCGCCAGGCGTGGAGGAGACCTCGCCGGAGACCCGCGAGGCCGTGGCGACGCTGTTCCGCGTCCTGTGCCCGGAGCCGCGCCTGCGCCTCGGCGAGCCCGAGGCCCTGGCCCTCGCGCCCCTGGTCGCCGAGTGGTTGGCGCTCGGCGCGACCGAACGCGACCTGGCCGCCGCGCTGCTGCAGGATCTGCCCACGCCGATCTACGCCCCGGTCGCGCTGCTGCGGAACCGTCTCACCCGCAAGCGCCCGCCCGGGCCCTGCTTCGCCGCCCCGGCGCAACGGCGGCCACCCGAGTGCGGCAAATGCGCCGTCCCGATCCCGCGACCAGGCATCTGCCGCGCTTGCGCGGGCCTGGTCCCGCGCACACCCGTCGGCGGCATCGACGTCGCCATCGGCCCGTCCGTCACCGCCCGCGGCATCGCCCGCGTCCGCGCTGCCCTGCGCGGGGGTAGGCCCGCCGTCGTGTCCGGCACCTGCGCGTACGGCAGGGGTGCGTTCATGTCCACGCGAGTGCACGGATCACCGCCCGGCCTCCCAGCCGCCGCCGTCACACCGTGACCGGCGATCCGGGCGACCGTCAGCGCCCTTCCCTTCGTCGGCGCTCGGCTTCGTGGCGGGCTGGCCACCGCCCCCGGCTTGGTGTCGACATACGGCAACTCAACCATAAGGATGAATACTTGACGTGTCATCACCATCGGGGTGCGGGGCCTTGCCTGTCGCTCGTCCCCATTGCTCCCCTAGCCTCTAGGTCCATCGGAGGAGACGGAAAGTGCCTGTTCGTCGCATGATCGGCGCCCTCGCGGCGGCGCTCGCCACGACGCTGCTCGCTGCCGTCGGGGCGTGGGCGGCCGAGCCTCCGAGCGCTTTCGGGATCGGGTCCACGTCCGGGATCGTCGACCGGGCCGGTCAGGCCGACAACGAAGTCTGGTTCGCCGCCCAGGACCCGAACAGCCGCGCGAAGCTGTTCCTGAGCTACAACACCACCCCGGCACTGGGATCGCCGGTTCCCGCGATCGCCGTCGTCGGGTCGGTTCCCCCGGCTGACCAGGCCCTGCAAGGTTCCAACGGCTGGTTCGAGGAGCCCGTTCCGGTACCGCTGGGCTACGCGGTCTCGGACAACCCGCCGTCTATCACCTCCCCGGAGGGATCGGCCGTCTACGATCCGGCTCGCCGCGCCTACCACATCACACTGAACGTAAGCCTCGGTGTGGTCGCGGACCTGTGGTTCTCCGGCCCCGTCGGCGGCTTGGCCGATCCGACGATCTGGGACGGGCAGACCTCGTTCTGGAACCAGTCGATCGGCACCGGAACGGTCAACGGCTGGATCATCTTCCCCGGCGAGACGACCAGGACCACCGTGACGAACTGGGGCGCGGAGCAGGAGACGGAGTCCGGCAGCTTCGAACTCGGCGCTCCGCCGATCGTGCCGGCCCCGCACAACGGCTACTACTACGCCCAATCGGTCAACGCCGACGGCTCCGCCACGACCTTCTACGTCTTCCCGGAACTCGACGGATCGATCCGCGGGATCCTCACGAGGACCACCGCGAGCGGCCAGGTCCTCGAGTGCGAGCCCAGCGGCCCCGGCCAGGCGACGGCGTCGGACTGGTACACCGACCCGGGCGGGGTCAGCTACCCGCTCTCGCTCTCTGCCCACTGCGACGACATCCGCACCGGCCAGGAGCTGAACGGGAGTTGGACCACCACGCCAAGCCAGAGCAACGCCTACTACGTCGACGTGCTCCTCGGCGGCTTCGCAGCGGTCCAAAGCGTCGCTTCCTCACCCGGCGCGAAGGCTGCCTGGATCCAGCACGTCGCCGACGACGGCCACTTCGGGCCGAACTTCAGCTGATCCCGAGGGCCTGAGAGCTTCTCAATATCGATTGGTTTCTCCGGCCGCGGGAGCGCGGGTCCTCAGGGACTCGCAACTTCCTGGTCGGTGGCAGATGGGCATGGTGCTGCTCTGTCGTCAATTGGACGGCTGGTCGACATAAAAGATCTTGACCACTTGCCTCAACTTCATGACACCGCTGTTTCGTCCAGGTACGGTCGGGCCTTCGGAATGGCGACGTGACGAAGTGGCGGGGGCCTCATGGGGGACTTGGATCGTGCGCTCAATCCCTGGATGTTCGACAAGTCCGGGAACATGACACCGGCAGCTCAGCAGCAGTTTCCGGACCTCAACGGAACTCCAGCGGCGATCACCACCAGTTCCGGTGCATCCGGTGTCGTTCAGATGGACACCGCTGTCCTCGCGTCGTGCGGGAACAAGGCGCAGGCTCTCAGCAGCCGTGTGACTGTCGAGCTCGGGGCTCCTCAACTCGATGTCACCGATGCCGTGACTGCCCTCATGGGTTTCTCCTCCAGTGCTGCGCTCAACACGGGGTGGAGCGTCTGGCAGCAGCAGTACCAGAACCTGGCGTCGACCCTCGGCACCATCGGCCAGAACCTCATCGACAACGCGAACGGCACGGCCGAGACGGATCAGCACATCGCCGCCCACATGCGGCTCCAGTAATCGGGGGATGCGCCATGGTGACCTACGACCAACTCGCGAACCTGAGGCTGGACACGGTGGACGCCGTCGCCTCCTCCTTCGAGAAGATGACCCGCACGTGGGATCTCGACTCGAGCTACGAGAGCGACGTGATCCGGCCCCTCACCGGTGCCGGCTGGCAGGGTCCCGCTGCGGACGCCGCCGCAGGCACACTGACGCAGACGCGCACCCAGATCGTCGACGCCTTCGACGAGGCCAGCTCCTTGGCTCGCGCGCTACGTGACCTGCATGACCAACTGGCGTCGGCGCAGAAGAGCCTTCAGCAGGCGGTCACCGACGCCCAGGCGCAGGGCCTGACCGTCGACGACAACGGCGGTGTGCACTGGCCGCCGCCTTCGACGCCGGCTGAGCGCCACGACCCGGGCTACGCCAGCAGCTACTCGGAGATAGCCAGCCCCATCGCCGACCGCATCGCGGCTGCGGTGAAGGCGGCGAGTGATGCCGACGACGAAGTCGCCTCCGCACTCGCCGCGGACACCGGCTCCTCGACGACGTCGTTCAACGCCAAGCCGGTCGGCGGCATCGCGGAGGAGGAAGCCCAGCAGGCTGCGGCTCTGGCCGCGCAGGGCAACAACCTCACCGATGCCCAGCTCGCCCAGCTGGACGCGCTGTTGAAGGCGAACGCCAACGACCCGCGCTTCACCACCGCGTTCTATCAGGACCTCGGCCCCAAGGAGTCGCTCCTCTTCTACGGTCAGCTCGCCTGGGGCAGCGCGGGCAACGGAGCGGCCAACGATCCTGGCCGTGTGGCGGTGCTGAAAGACCTAGAGGCCCAACTCGGCACGTCACTGGCCACGGCCACGAACACGGGCAACTGGCCACACCTGACCGACACATGGGAGGCGCAGCTGCGCCAGGTCGGCGGGCAACAACTGCAGCTGGACACGAACGACCCGAACGACCCACAGGGCAAGGTCTACGGCTACCAGATCCTGAGCAATTACCTGCGGACCGGCAAGTATGACGAGCACTTTCTGCTGCCGGTGGCCCAGGACATCACCAACATGTCCGAGAAGAACTCGAGCATTTGGGTCAACGAGTCGTTGCAGGGAACCAATGACAGACTCAACTTCCTTGACTCCACTGCTGGTTACAACCCGATGACCGGAGTTCTCCTGGGCTTGGGACGCAGCCCGCAGGCGTCGACGGACTACTTCAATACCCAGGGGAACCTGGCCTACCTCACGAACCCCACCGACAACAACGTCATGCTCTTCACAGATTCGACGGCTCCCGGGCCGGACGCTGCCAAGGCCGCGCATGCGGACCAGATCAACGCAATGGGAGACGCACTGCAGTCGGCCACCACCGGCATGGCCTTCGACGCTCCCAGTGGCACGCCGATCCCGCAGCACTCGCCCGGCATGGCCGAAGTTGCCACCAACGTCATGAACACGTTCGGGGGAAAGCCGTCGTTGCTCAGTGGCGACCACGGGACGGCGTACTTCTCGCAGCTGAACAACAGCGTCAGCCACATCACCGCCTCCTACATCGGAGATGTGGATCACGCCATGAATCCATCCGTCGCCAGCGCGCCGGCGTTCGGCACTGCGGCTAACGTAAACGGGGCGAACGCAATTCAACTGCTTCATGCTCTGGGTCGGGATCCAAACGCCTACGGTGTCGTGCTCCAGGCGCAGAACGCTTATACCGGTGCCCAGATCCAGAGCTACGTTCAGCAGCATCCGAACGACCCGCACTTGGACGGTGAGGTGAGGAATCTTGCTCAAGGCGGGGCGTTTACCAACGGCATTCTGGCCCAGTCCAGGGTCCAGGAAATCCAGCAGAACAGCGCCGCGAGCGACGCCCAGTACAATGCGGCGATCTCCCGAAATACAGGAATCGCCAACACTGTGTGGTCCATGACCGGTGGTGCGCTTGTCGGGAAGATCCCTGTGGTCGGGGGATACGTCAACAGTGGCGTATCGGATTACATCAACGCGGTGGGTAGTAGCTATCAGGTGGACAACAGTGCGCAAGCAATCACGCAGGGCACGGACGCTTACCACGATGCCTCGGTCGCTACTCAGAACGCTGCATCGCTGGCAGTCACGCAGTGGTACAAGGGCCCGGATGGAACTGAAATCGCTCAGTCGGCGGGAGGCGGAGCGCAGTCCGGCTTCTCGGCCGGTGACGGCACGGGCACGACGACGCAGGGTCAGTGAGGCTGAATATGAAGCGGACCCGGGCAGGGGCCATCGCCGCAATCGTGGTCGTGGCTGCTGGGGCGGTCGTCGGGCTGTGGTGGAAGCCGTGGCAGTCGGGGGCGCTCACGCTGCCGAAGAGCGGTTGCTGGGGAATCCTCGACCAGAACGACATTCGCCCGGCGGTCGGACCGGACGGGACGGCCACCACTGTGAGTCTCGGCGCCCTGGCGCCGAATTCGAACTCTCCGGGCGGGGGGTACTTCGGCCTTAATTCCTGTTACTTCAAGTGGAATGGAAGGGACGTGGCCTCTGCCGGCCTAGGGGCCGCCAATAGTAGTGCCCTCAGTGAGGCTGCGATTTCTTCCACGCCCGTAACGTTGGCCCAGGGGATTGTTCTGGTTGCTGATTCCTCTTCAGTGGATCTCTACTTCCGCTGCGTCGGAATCCCCAACGGTTCGACGTACGGTGACCTGCAGGTCACGATCATGAACGGCGGCGTCGACTCGAATGGTTCTACGTCCGAGACCACGCGAAACGGGTTCGCGAACATCGCGCTCAAGCTGGCGAAGGTCGCGGCGACAAAGGTCCCCTGCAGTAATCACTTGGACTTCCCGGCCTCGGTCCCCGAGCTGAAGCCTGAACCACAGTACTGAGGTTAGCGACTCAGGAGTCGTGAAATTGGAGATGGTGGGGGCTGGAGAAGTCCCGACTATGGGGCGCCGCCGTGGTTTCGGTCGTGGCCGCGGGTGGCCTTGCGGGCTGTGGTGGAGGCTGCGGGCCACGGTGACCTTGCGACAGAATGCCTGCCGGGACGTCCTTGATCGACTGACCCGCGACTGCTGGCCGGAGCGGACGGGCGTGTCCCTGGCGGGACATCCGGCGCCCGGGTGGCCGCCGGGCTGACGTAGTAGCCGACGGACTCCAACTCTCATGGCTACAACAGCAAACGCGGACTCTTGCGTTCCGCGGAAGGCCTGCTTCGGTTGGTTCCAAGACTGTGGCATAAGTGTGATGCGAACCCGCTGACCCTCCGTACGGATGTCAGAGACGATGAGTAAAGTTATCGGCAGTTGTCAGAGCCACATGGAAGGGGGACACCGTGGCTGGAGGTATGACGAGCGCTCAGGCCTCGGCTGAGTTGGAGACACTCGGAAACTTCCGCTCCAGGGTCGATCAAGTACTTCAGGACCTTGAGGCTGGCAAGGGGTCGGCGAAGAGCATCTCGGCTCAGATCATGGGTGCAGACCATCTCGGCACGGGATTCGGCGAAGCGGACGCGCTGACCGCCCGTTACCACGAGACGTACAACAAGTTGACGCAGCTCTCGCAGACGCTGAGCAACATGATCGACGCCATAGTCATCAGTGTCCAGTGCGCTCAGGAGGGCTACCAGAACGTGGAAGCCACGCAGATTGCACTGCTGTGGAAGATCCACGACCAGGCAAGCGCTGCGGCACAGCCGCCGGCTGTCACGCAGACCGGTAGCAACACGGGCACGACCGGTACAACCGGCAACACCGGCGGGGCACACCATGGGCTCTGACGCAGCAGTCCCAGGCGCAGAGGGGAGCGCTCATCATGCGGATTGAGGATCCAGGTGGCGGCTGGAGCGCGACCACGAACTTCGAGACCATGTCGCACCAGCAGCTGTACGACATGGTCGCGAATTCGAATCCGAGCAGCGTGCAGTCGATCGGCGACACGCTCAGCACCGCCAGCACGCAGGTGCAGTCTGTGGCCGACGACCTCAACACCCATCTCTCGAAGCTGGAGTGGAGCGGCGCAGCGGCGGAGTCATTCCAGACCTGGGCGCGTCAGATCGTCCAGGCGGCGGACGACCTCTCCGTCTTCCACAACAACGCGGGCCTGGCCGTTCAGACGGCCGGATCCACGCTGTCCTCCGTCAAGGCCGCGATGCCGCCCGTCCCGCAGAAGGAGATGGAGCTGATCGCGGCCTACAAGCGGCAGCAGTTGATAACTGCGAACCCTGGCCAGCTGCCCACGGTCGTCGGTGGCCGAGTCCAACCACCGGCCGCGGTCAGCACGACACCGCAATTCGGTGGCGGCATCACCCAGGCTCAGGCGTACGCTGCCCAGACTGCCGTGGACCAGGCGCATCAGGAAGCCATCACGCAGATGGAGCGCCTTGGCGGCGCGTACGTCGGCGCGACGCAGACGATGGACCTCAACGCGGAGCCGGTCTTCCCGCCGCCGCCAGCGAATGTGATGCCGCCTCAGGGAGGCGGAATTACCGGAGGCAGCACGTATGTCCAGGGGCCGAACGGAGGCGGGACGACCACCACGAGGCGAGTCACTGGGACTGGCTCCGTGACTGGGACGAGTTCTGTCACCGGCTCCACGAACAACGGCAACAACGGTGGCGGCATGGTCGCCCGTCAGCCAACAGCGCCCGGACGCGGCCCCGGTAGCACCCTCCAGGGGGTGAATCCGCCCACCACAGGAACCGGAACCGGGACCGTTCACACGCCCGGTGGCGGACCCACGGGCGGTGCCGGGGGCGGTGGTACGTCCGGTGGTGGCGGTGGTGTCATCGCGCCGCCGCCCGGATCGGGCGGAACCGGGCGGCTCGGTGGCGGCTCTGGGACAGGGCGTTCCGGCTCACCCGGCGGCCTTGGCGATGGCAGTGGGCGCGTTGGTGCCGGAGGAGAGGGCGGAGGCTCGGGCGGTGAGTCCGGGATCAGCGGTGGCCTGAAGGGCGACAGTGGGATCTCCGGGGGCATGGCTGAGTCCGGGCTCGGGTCCGGAGGCGTGGGTGGCGGAATCGGCGGACGTGGCCTAGGTGGCTCCGTTAGTGGTTCGGTTGGCGCCTCGTCCGAGTCGGCTGTCGCCGGAGACGGCGTCAGCGGATCGACCACGGCGCAAGCCGGGTACGCGTCCGAAGGGAGCGGTTCCGCTGCAGGCGGGGCTGCGGGTGAGTCGTCGACGTCCGGCGGAATGATGGGCGGCGGCGGAATGGGTGGTCTGGCCAACGCGGCGGGCCGTGGACGTAAGCGCGGAAGCCGGGCAGGCTATCTTGCCGAGGATGAGGAGACCTGGAATGCGGCTAAGGGGCAGTCGAACCCGGCCGTGATCGAGTAGTCCTCCAACCGATCGCTCGGCGAAAGGGAACAAGTCGATGGCACGGGGTTGGGTCGCTGCGCTGGCTGCAGCCAGCGCGTTGGCACTTGGGCTGAGCACAGCGGCCCAACCAGCGTTTGCTACGAGCATCAAGGCCGAGGAGTGGTGGCTCGGCCCCATGCAGGCCGCCACCATGTGGCAGGAGACCACGGGTTCTGGAATCACCGTCGCGCTGATCGACAGTGGCGTGCAGGCCGACCTTCCCGACCTCGTGGGCCAGGTTCTTCCGGGGAAGAACTTCTCGGCGTTGCCGGGTGGTGCTGACACGGACGTGGATAAGGATGGCCACGGGACCCAGATGGCTTCGCTCATCGCCGGGACAGCGAAGAACGGCGGTGGCCAAGGCGCGCAAGGGCTGGCCCCCGGGGTCAAGATCCTGCCTCTTCGCGTTGTAGGCCAAGGAACTAATGAAGCGACCTTCTCGGCGGACTACTCGGCGCAGCTCGCCGCTGCGATCAACTATGCGGCCGACTCCAACGCGCAGATCATCAACCTTTCCCAGGGGCAGCCAGTGGACGCTCCTGCCGTCAAGGCTGCGGTCGCCTACGCCGAGTCGAAGGGGAAGCTGCTAGTTGTCGGCGTGGGCAACGACGGCGCTGCCGGCGACCCGGTCGACTACCCGGCCGGATACTCCGGGGTGCTTGGTGTAGCTGCGATCAATGAGCAAGCGCAGGTGACGAAAGAGTCGGAGTACGGCCCGCAGGTTGCGATCACAGCACCGGGCTGGGACATGTACGACGCCTGTCCTGGCCCTACTGGCTACTGCGAGTCTCACGGGACCAGTGATGCCACGGCGATCACCTCTGGATCCGCTGCACTCGTCTGGTCCGCGCATCCCACCTGGACTGCCGATCAGGTCATGCGCGTGCTGATCAACACCGCTGATGGCAACGGGAAGCGGGATCCGCACTTCGGGTACGGCGTCGTCCGTCCCCGCATCGCGCTGACGAACCCCGGTGACCCCGGGCCGGCGGATGTGAACCCGCTGATCCCCGCGTCCGCGTCCGGCTCGCCGTCGGCCAAGCCGTCGACGCCTGCGTCCGGCAAGGCCAGCGCTCCGCCCGTCGCGTCCGGCGGGAGCAGCAGCGGAGGCAGCAACACCGGCCTGTACATCGGCGTCGGCGCCGCCGTGGTCGTCCTCGGCGGTGGCGGTGCCGCGTTCGCGCTGATGCGGCGTGGGAAGAAGGACGACCGGAACGGGCCGCCGCCTCCGGGTGCCGGACCGGCCGGTGGCTCGGGGCAGTACGGGTATCCGGCGCCGGGCTACCAGCCGCAGGGCAACCCACAGGGTCAGGGCCCGGTCGGCTACCCGAACCAGGGCGGGCCGGGCGCGCAGAGCCCCAACGCGCCGTACGGAAACCTGCCGAACCCCTACGGAAACAACCCGCCGCAGTGACACTCCATCACTGATCGCCGGGGTGAGCGAGCCCACCCTGTCCGCAGCCATGTGACGTGGCCAAGGACATGGTGGGCTCGATGCTGAGGTCCGCCGACGCCTGTGGTCGCCGTGACGCTGTGTGCATGCATGGCGACCCGCTCGCGCGGATTTCCTATCAGGGCCTCTGACCAGGTATGGTCTTCCTCGTTCGCCCCTATAGCTCAGTCGGTAGAGCGTCTCCATGGTAAGGAGAAGGTCTGCGGTTCGATTCCGCATGGGGGCTCTGCAAAGAAGGCCCGTGTCCGTATCGTGGACACGGGCCTTCGGCGTTCCCGCAGCGGGCGCGGAGGGTTGTGGGGGCTGGGGGCAAAACGTCCGGCGATCCCCCGAACGAGCGCGAACGAGCGCGAACGGGCGCGAACGAGCGCGGGCGTGTGGCGCTTCGTAGGCGGAATGCGTTGTGATGGTGCGTCACAAGACGTGCCTGGGGGAGGCGGAGGCGCTGTGGGTGTTCGGCTGGTGGTCGTCGACGACCACAGGTTGCTGGCCGAGGCGCTCGCGGCTGCGCTGCAACTGCGCGGGCATCGCGTGCTGGCCGTGGGGACTCCGACCGGCGTGGCCGCCGACCTGGTGGTCAACCGCAGGCCGGAGGCCTGCCTGCTCGGCGTCTCGCAGCCGGAGGATCCGGCCGCGTTCGACGTCGTGCGGCGGATCAGGCAGGAGCGGCCCGAGGTAGCCGTGGTGGTGATGGGCACAGCGGACCACCTGGCCGGCGTGGCCTCCGCCTTCGCCGCGGGCGCGGCGGGATATGTGCGCCAGGACGAGCGGATCGACGTCGTGGAGCGGGCGTTGAGTCGCGTTCGCGCGGGGGAGGCGGCCGTGTCGCCGGAGCTGCTTCGCGCTTCCTTCGACCAACTGCTGCGCCCCGCCGTCGAGTCGGACGACGAGGCGGTCCGGCTGCTGCGACTGCTGACCCGGCGCGAGGCCGAGGTGCTGGCGCGGATCGCCGAGGGGCAGGACACGCAGCAGATCGCCGACAGCATGCAGATCGCGCCCAGCACGGCCCGTACGCACGTGCAGCGCGTCCTGGTGAAGCTGGGTGCGCGGACGCGCCTGGAGGCCGCTGCGGTGGCCGCGCGGACGGGGCTGCTGGAGCGGGTCGGCCGCGCCACGCGTTGAGCGTGCGGACCCTGCACGCCTGCTGAGCGAATCCGGTGCACCCGCTGAGCGGGTGACGCGGTCGACCGTAACCGAACAGATCCGAACAAGCTCCCTGTTCACGTGACCCATCCGTGGTATCTGCTGTTCGCTGGTGCGACTCGGCTCGCCATCTCCTGTTGACTACTGCTGAGTTATGTTTGATTATGTTGCGACCGACTCACCAAGAGCGAAGCAGGCGCAGTGGGGAGAACCCGGCAGTGAAGAAGACCAGCACGCGACTGGCCGACGGCCGTGAGTTGATCTACTACGACTCCCGCGACGACGTGTCCCGCACCGCGCGGGACCGGCGTCCGCTGCCGAGCACCGAGACGCTGTCCGAGCTGCGCTACGACCCCGTCCTCGACGAGTGGGTGGTGATCGCCGCGCACCGACAGGGGCGGACGTACCACCCGCCGGCGGACGAGTGTCCGCTCTGTCCGTCCCGCGACGGGCGGTTGAGCGAGATCCCGGAGGCGGACTACGAGGTCGTCGTCTTCGAGAACCGCTTCCCCTCGCTGGCCGCGCACCCGCACCCCGTGGAGGTGCAGGCGCCCGCGCCGCAGACGATCCGGCCCGGCGCGGGCCGGTGCGAGGTGGTCTGCTTCACCTCCGACCACGACGCCTCCTTCGCCGACCTGACGCCCGCCCAGGTCGGCACGGTCCTGGAGGCGTGGACTGATCGCACCGCCGAGCTCTCCGCGCTGCCCGGCGTCGAGCAGATCTTCTGCTTCGAGAACCGCGGTGCCGAGATCGGCGTCACGCTGGCGCACCCGCACGGGCAGATCTACGCGTACCCGTTCGTCACCCCGCGCACGGAGCGGATGATCGCCGCCGCTGCCGCGCACCGCCGCCGGACCGGGCGCAACGTCTTCGAGGACCAACTCGCCGCCGAGCGGGCCGACGGGCGGCGCGTCGTCCTGTCCGGCGAGCACTGGACGGCCTTCGTGCCGTTCGCGGCGCACTGGCCCTATGAGGTTCATCTGTATCCCAACCGGCGCGTGGCCGATCTGCGCGCCCTGAATGACGCCGAGCGCGCCGAGTTCGCGACGCTCTACCTCGACCTGCTGAACCGCTTCGATCTCCTCTTCGCAGCTGAAGAGCCCGTCCCTGGGCGGGAGTCGCCCCGCCGCGCCGACCGCCGCGCGAACCGCACCCCGTACATCGCCGCCTGGCACCAGGCACCCGTCCGGCACACGCCCGGGAACGGCAGTGAGCTCGCCCTCCATATGGAGCTGTTCACCATTCGTCGTACGGTGGGGAAGCTCAAGTTCCTGGCCGGGTCGGAATCCGGCATGGACGTGTTCATCAACGACGTCGCGCCGGAGGATGCCGCGCGACGCCTGCGGGAGGTCAAGCGATGAGTCAGTACCTGGTCACCGGCGGCGCCGGCTATGTCGGCGGTGTGGTCGCGGCCCACCTGCTGGAGGCCGGCCACCAGGTGGTGGTGCTGGACGATCTGTCCACCGGCTTCCGGGAGTCCGTCCCGGCGGGGGCCGAGTTCGTCCACGGCCGGATCCAGGACGCGGGTGAGGTGCTGGAGGGCGGGTCGTTCGACGGCGTGCTGCACTTCGCGGCCAGCTCGCAGGTCGGCGAGTCGGTGGCCGACCCGGAGAAGTACTGGCGCAACAACGTCGCGGGTTCGCTCGAACTGCTGGCGTCGATGCGCAAGACCGGCGTGCGCCGCCTGGTCTTCTCCTCCACTGCCGCCGTCTACGGCGAGCCGAAGACCACCCCGATCGAGGAGACCGCGCCGACCGCGCCGACCAACCCGTACGGCGCGACCAAGCTGGCCATGGACCACATGATCACCAGCGAGGCCAACGCCCACGGGCTGGCCGCCGTCTCGCTGCGCTACTTCAACGTGGCCGGCGCGTACGGCGCGCAGGGCGAGCGGCACGACCCCGAGTCGCACCTGATCCCGCTGGTCATCCAGGCCGCGCTGGGCAAGCGCCCGCACATCTCCGTCTACGGCGAGGACTACCCGACGCCGGACGGCACCTGCATCCGCGACTACATCCACGTCGCCGACCTGGCCGAGGCGCACCTGCTGGCGGTGGGCGCGGCGCGTCCGGGCGAGCACCTGATCTGCAACCTCGGCAACGGCGAGGGCTTCTCGGTCCGCGAGGTCATCGAGGCGGTCCGCCGGGTGACGGGCCGTGAGATCCCGGCGGTCATGGCCGAGCGCCGTCCGGGCGACCCGGCCGTGCTGGTCGCCTCCGCGGCGCGCGCCCACGACGCGTTGGGCTGGCGTCCGCGCCGCGCCGACCTGGACGGGATCGTCCGCGACGCATGGAACTTCGCGCTCTCGCTCGCCTCCGAAAAGGACGAAAGGACCAGGTGAAGCAGTGACCCGACCGGACCAGGCCACAGGCAGCGCCACCACGGAGCTACCGGACGCCGTCATGTACGCGGACGCCTTCGCGGCCCTCTACGGCCGCAGGCCCGAGGGCGTGTGGCAGGCGCCGGGGCGCGTGAACCTGATCGGCGAGCACACCGACTACAACGACGGCTTCGTGCTGCCGATGGCGCTTCCCAGCGCCGCTCGGATCGCGGTGGCGCGGCGCGACGACGGCCTGGTCCGGGTCCACAGTGCGCAGGGCAACGGCGGTGTGGGCGGTGCGGGTGGTGTGACGGAGTTCACTCTCGCCTCGCTCCGACCGGGATCGGTCGCGGGCTGGGCCGCGTACCCGGCCGGTGCGCTGTGGGTGCTGTGCGAGGAGGGGCACTTGCTGCCCGGCCTCGACCTGCACCTCGACAGCGACGTGCCGTTCGGCGCAGGGCTGTCCTCGTCCGCCGCGTTGCAGTGCGCGGTGCTGCTGGCCTGCGACGACCTACTCGGTCTCGGCATCCCGCGCCCGACGCTGGCCCGGCTGGCACAGCGCGCCGAGAACGACTACGTGGGCGCGCCGGTGGGCGTGATGGACCAGACGGCGTCACTGTGCTGCACGGCGGGCGCCGCACTCTTCCTGGACACCCGGGACATGGCGCAGCGTCAGGTGCCGCTGGATCTGCTGGCGGCCGGGCTGCGGCTGCTGATCGTCGACACCCGCGTCGAGCACGGCCACGCGGACGGCGCCTACCGGCACCGCCGCGAGGGCTGCGAGCGCTCGGCCGCGCTGCTCGGTGTCCGCGCCCTGCGCGACGTCGACGCCGACAAGCTGGACGAGGCGTTGGCCATGCTGCCGGACGAGGAACTGCGCCGCCTGACCCGCCACGTCGTCACCGAGAACGCCCGGGTGCTACGCGCGGCCGAGTTGCTGGCGGCGGGCGACTTCGCCGCGCTCGGACGGATTCTGACGGAGGGTCACGCATCGCAGCGGGACGACTTCGCCATCTCCTGCCCGCAGTCCGACGCGGCGGTCGAGTTGGCCCTGGCCGGGGGCGCGCTCGGCGCGCGGCAGACCGGCGGCGGCTTCGGCGGCTGCGTGATCGTGCTGACCGAGCCGGACCGGATCGGAGTGATCGCGTCCGCGATCAAGACCCACTACGCTGCCCAGGGCTGGAACGCTCCGGCCTGCTTCACGGCGACGCCCGCGGCCGGCGCGCGCCGCCTGCTCTGAAGGTTGCTTTGAAGGCTGCTCGGAAGGCTGCTCCGGAGGCTGCATCGCAGCCGACTGCGCAGCCTGCTCCGCATGCTGTTGTCCGAGTACGGACACATAAGCACCTCTTATGAGGTCATAAAGCCAGACCGACTACTGTGACAGTCGGACGCGGGTGAGGCTCGCCTTACCCGCGTTTTGCTGCGTGCTGCCCGCCCGTGCTCGCGCCCGTCCGAGGAAGGACCTCGCTGCCATGACACGCCCTCTCCGGGTCGCCATCGTCGGATCCGGCCCTGCCGGTATCTACGCCGCCGACGCGCTGCTCAAGTCCGACGCCGCGCAGGACCCCGGTGTGTCCATCGACATCTTCGAGCGGATGCCCGCGCCCTTCGGCCTGATCCGCTACGGCGTCGCGCCCGACCACCCCCGGATCAAGGGCATCATCAACGCGCTGCACCAGGTCCTCGACAAGCCGCAGATCCGTCTCTTCGGCAACGTC
Source organism: Streptacidiphilus sp. BW17 (assembly GCF_041262485.1). Lineage (NCBI taxonomy): Bacteria > Bacillati > Actinomycetota > Actinomycetes > Kitasatosporales > Streptomycetaceae > Streptacidiphilus > Streptacidiphilus sp. BW17. Next base: position 55,418 of record NZ_JBGCCR010000003.1, read on the forward strand.
GACTACCCGACCGACCTCACCCTCGACGACCTGCACCAGTTCTACGACGCGGTCGTCTTCGCGACCGGCGCCAACGCCGACCGCGCGCTCGACATCCCGGGCGTCGACCTCGACGGCTCCTACGGCGCGGCCGACTTCGTCTTCTGGTACGACGGTCACCCCGACGTCCCGCGCACCTGGCCGCTGACGGCCCGCAAGGTCGCCGTCCTCGGCGTCGGCAACGTGGCGCTCGACGTGGCCCGGATCCTCGCCAAGACGGGGGACGAGCTGCTGCCCACCGAGATCCCGGACAACGTCCACCAGGGCCTCAAGCAGAACGAGGCCGTCGAGGTCCACGTCTTCGGCCGACGCGGCCCGGCCCAGGCCAAGTTCAGCCCGATGGAGCTGCGCGAGCTGGACCACTCGCCGAACATCGAGGTCATCGTCGACCCCGAGGACATCGACTACGACGAGGGTTCGATCGCCACCCGCCGGGCCAACAAGCAGGCGGACATGGTGGCCTCGACGCTCGAGAAGTGGGCGATCCGCGACGTCGGCGACCGCCCGCACCGGCTGCACCTGCACCTCTTCGAGTCCCCGGTGGAGATCCTCGGCGAGGACGGCCAGGTCGTCGGCCTCCGCACGGAGCGCACGGAGCTGGACGGCACCGGAAACGTCCGCGGCACGGGCGTCCACCGCGACTGGGACGTGCAGGCCGTCTACCGGGCGGTCGGCTACTACTCGGAGGAGCTGCCCAAGCTCCCCTTCGACGTCGAGTCCGGGACGGTCCCGCACGAGGCGGGCCGCGTCGAGCCCGCGACGTACGTCACCGGCTGGATCAAGCGCGGCCCGGTCGGCCTGATCGGCCACACCAAGGGCGACGCGAACGAGACCGTCGCCTCCCTTCTGGCCGACCACGCGGCGGGCCTCCTCCCGGCCCCGACGCAGCCGGAGCCGGAGGCGGTCGAGCGGTTCCTCGCGGAGCGGGGTGTTCGCTACACGACGCGCGACGGGTGGTACCGCCTCGACGCGCACGAGCGTGCTCTTGGCGAGCCGCAGGGACGCGAGCGGGTGAAGGTCGTCTCGCGCGACGAGATGCTTGACGCGTCAGGGGCGTAGCTGAACCCTGTGCAGCCGGGGAAGTTGCACTTTGCCCAGGGGCGCGGGGCTCTGCTGGTCTGCGCCTCCGCCGCGTGGGCGCGAGTAACCACTGATGACCGGATGGCCCTGTACGTTCGGGGCTCCACCTCGCAGCGTGGCTTGGCGCGCCCACGCTGGGGGTCCCCCCGCCGAAGGCAGGGGGAGGAGCCGCACATCAGCAGAGCCCCGCGCCCCTGGGGTGTTCCCGCTTGCCTCCCCGAAGGTTCCGTTCGGGTGAACGGTTGACATGAAAGGGTCCGGGCGCGGCGCGCGAGCCTACGCTGGTTGGTGTAGGGGGCTGGTGCTGCGTTGGGGGGAGTGGGGGCGTGGGGCGGATCAGGGTGTTGGTGGCCGACGGTCACCGGATATTCGCGGAGGCGCTGGCGACGGCGCTTGCCGCCGAGCCGGATGTGGAGGTCGCGGCGGCTGGGAGCGCAGGCGCCGCAGAGCGGGCGTTGGAGCGGGCCGCCGGGGAGTCCCGCGCGTTCCAGGTGATGCTGGTCGACGCGGACCTCGGCACGGGCGCCTCCGCCCCGCACGTGCCCGCGCAGCGGCGCCCGCTGGGCGCGTCCGTGCCCGCCGTGCCCGCCGTGCCTTCCGGACCATCACAGCCTCCGCCTCCGCCCGGCCCCGCCGGCGTCTCGCCGGACCGCCAGGCCGACGGGATCGCGCTGATCACGCGCGCCCGCGCCGTGCATCCGGAGCTGCGCGTGATCGTGCTCGCCACGGTCGACGACCCGCACCGCGCAGTCCGCGCGCTGCAGGCGGGCGCGGGCGGCTGGGTTGCCAAGGAGAGCTCGCTCGGGCGGCTGATGGCCGTGGTGCGCGGGGTGATGCGGGACGAGACGCATCTGCCGCCGAGCCTGCTCACCGGGGTGATACGCGAGCTCACCGCCGCCCGCCGGGACCGGACCGAGAGCGAGCGGCTGGTGGAGATGCTCACGCCGCGCGAGAAACAGGTGCTGCGCTGCATGGTGGCGGGGCTGGGACGGCAGGCCGTCGCGGACCGGCTCTTCCTCTCCCCGCACACGGTGCGGACGCACATGCAGAACGTCCTCGGCAAGCTCGGGGTCCACTCCACGCTGGCCGCCGTCGCGCTGGCCCGCCGCGCCGGGGTCGGCCCGGTCGACCTGCCTCAGTGAGGCACGTGCTCCAGTCCGTCGAGCCCTTCCAGCGCGTCCAGCGCCGCGCCCGTGCGCAGCGCCTGGCGGCGCAGCAGCTCGGCGCCGACGGAGAAGGTGAGCGCGGTGAGGATGGCGACCAGGTGCTCCTGCCCGGCCAGGTTGGGCACCAGCAAGGCCTCCACCAGCATCGCGCCGCCCACCAGGCAGCCGGTCACGACGGTGCGGTAGCGCCAGGCGATGCAGATCGCGAGTGCGACGACGGCGACGGAGGGGCCGGTGTCGCGGCCGAACTCCGCCGCGTAGGAGAGGCCGAAGAAGCGGCCGTGGCCCATTTCGATGCCCTGCCGCGCGTACATGGTCGCGGCCAGGGTGGACGCGTACGCGATGCCGAGGGTGCGCAGGCGGCCGAGGGAGAGTTCGGCGATGCCGAAGACGAAGAAGACCTGCGCCGCCGCGCCCCAGACCGGCAGGTCGGGCGCGGGGACGAAGAGCGAGAGGGGAGTCCGGGCGAGTTCGACGCCGAGGGGGAGCGAAGCGCGGACGACGCCCAGCCGTTCGACGATCCCCGCGCCGGAGGACGTCCGCTGCCAGAGCTGGAAGAGCACGATGGCCAGGGTCGCGGCCAGGGTCATCGGGATCGCGGGGAAGCCGTTGCGGCGTACCCCGTCCCGTATCGCCCGGGCCAGCGCGCCAAACTCCCGCTCGACGGCGGTGCGTATCGAAGGTATCGAAGGCATGCGCACGTCCTCCGACGGAATTTCTGGTTCGTCCGTAGTCGTCCACAGAATTCGTACGTATTCCACGTTAAGCCTGAAATAAGTGCAGCCTGTGGGTCAGAGGGTCGAAACCAGGATCATTCGGATGAAGGAGTTTCGGACGTCGCTTCCGGAAGCTCGGCGGGGAGCGGCGGCGGAGCGTGCCGCCGCTTGAAGAGCGCGGGCAGGCTCGGCGCGGTGATGAACCCCTCGGCCCGCGCCGAGGCGATGCCGATCCGCGGTAGGTCGCTGGTGCGCTCGAAGAGCAGGTAGCGCGGCTCCCAGATGGGCCGGTACTTGGCGTTCGCCCGATAGAGGGACTCGATCTGCCACCAGCGCGAGAAGAAGATCAGCACCTCCCGCCAGAGCCGCAGCACCGGCCCGGCACCCAGGCGTCCGCCGCGCTCGAAGACCGCCCGGAACATGGCGAAGTTGAGCGAGATCCGCTGCACGCCCAGCTTCTCGGCCTGCTGGATCAGTTCGATGACCATGAACTCCATCAGGCCGTTGTCGGACTCGCGGTCGCGGCGCATCAGGTCCAGCGACAGGCCTTCGCGTCCCCAGGGGACGAAGCTGAGCAGCGCCCGCAGCTCCTCCTCGCCGTCGTGGCACTCGAGCATCATGCACTGGCCGTCGTCCGGGTCGCCGAGACGGCCGAGCGCCATGGAGAAGCCGCGCTCGGTCTCTCCGTCGCGCCAATGGTCGGCGAGGCTGAGCAGCGAGTCCATCTCCTGCTCGGGGATGTCGCCGTGCCGCCGGATCCGGACGGTGTACCCGGCACGCCCGACGCGCTTGTGTGCCTGCCGGACGCCGCGCATGGCGCGGCCGTCCAGGCTGAAGTCCTCGACCTCGACGATCGCCTCGTCGCCCAGCTCCAGCGCGTTGAGCCCGTGGCGGGCGTACACGGTGCCGCCCTCCTCACTGGCGCCCATCACGGCCGGTGTCCAGGCGTGCAGTTCGGCCTGCGCCAGCCACTGGTCGATGGCCCCGGGCCACGCCTCGACGTCCCCGATCGGGTCGCCCGAGGCGAGCGAGACGCCCCCGACGACGCGGAAGGCGACGGCGGCCTTGCCGGTGGGGGAGAAGACCACGCTCTTGTCCCGGCGCAGCGCGAAGTAGCCGAGCGAGTCGCGTTCGCCGTTCCGGTCGAGCAGCTCGCGCAGTCGGGCCTCGTCCTCGGGGCAGAGGTACTCCTTGCCCTTCGGGGCGCGGAAGAGCGCGTAGAGGACCAGCAGGAAGAGGATCACGCTCAGCACGTTGATGGCGATGTCGACCCAGTGCGGGATCCGCACGCCCGCGTGCCCGGAGCCGGCCGGGGCCAGCGTGTAGACGCGCATGATCGCGTAGTCCATCCGGTCCCAGAAGGTGGAACCGGCGGCGGTGTTGGTGATGGTGACGAGCGCGGTGCCGATCAGGATGCCGACCGCCCCGCCGATGATCAGCGTGCCGAGTGCGAGCAGCGGGTTGGACCGGTCGCCCTTGGCGTGGAACTCACGCCGCCCGACGACCAGGGCGAGCAGGAAGACCAGGCTGATCCCGGTGGAGACCCAGTTGAAGCTGTGGCCGCGGACGTCGGAGTCGACCGCCATCAGCAGGATGACCAGGACGATGTACGCGCCGGAGAGGATCAGGTTGAAGATCCAGGCGGCCCGCTTGCCGCGCCGCATCATGATCGCCAGGAACCAGGCCAGCGCGGCCGAGGTGAAGCCGGCGGTCAGCAGGTAGGGCGTGAACAGGTCCCCGGTGTTGTGCTCGGTGACCTGCCGTCGGAACGGGGCGGAGATGGCGCCGAGCAGGTTGAGCGCGGCGGCGATGCGCAGATACCAGACAGCCACCCAGGCGGCTCGCCGTTGCCAGGCCTCGCGGTTCTTGCTGGGGGTCTTGTCGCGGGTCGTTTCGCTGGTCTGGGGAGGGTTCTCGGTAGGCACGTACGCATCCATCCCGTTCTGGGCGAATCCTCATGATTACACACCAGAACGGGACGAATAGGCGAGCTTTAGTGTGTGCCTGGGCCGCTCGGCTCAGTGGTGCTGGTCCTGGCGGAACACGTCGCGGAAGACGTCGCGGAAGACGCCCGCGATCACCGCGTGACCGGTCGGGGTGGCGTGGATGTCGTGGTAGGGCGTGCACTCCCAGGTCCACTCACAGATCCGGGCCACGTTCAGCGGGACCTGGCCGACGCCGGGCAGGGTCGCCTGGTCGGTGAAGTCGAGCGTGGAGAACGCGGTGGCCACGTCCGCGACGTGGAATCCGCCGAGCTTCAGGCCGACCTCGATCGCGCCGTTCAGCGCCACGCCCAGCGTGGCCGAGAGCCGCGCGGCCTGCTGCCCGGACGGGCCGGTCAGCCAGACGGCCAGGAACGGGTCGTAGTAGTTCATCCCCGCGTACTGCGGCCGTCCGCCGCCCGCGGCGTGCAGTGCCGCGGTGATCTCCGGCACCTGCACCGCGACCGTGGCGATGCCCTTGGCGGCGCAGGCGAGGTCGATCGAGCCGCCGGCGAGGCAGCCGTCGACGTCGTTGGCGCCGATGTCCAGGGTGACGTAGCGGACGTGCCCGCGATGGGCGCGCAGGAACTGAACCGCGGCGTCGAGCTGGGACTTCGCGCCGGGGTAGCTGCAGATGCCGCCGTCGATCATCGTCTCGGTGGTCTCGCCGCTGCAGCCGAGCTTGACGTGGACCAGGTTCGGGTCGTGTTGCTTGAGCTGGGCGTAGAGCTGGTCGGTGTAGGAGACGTCGGTGTTGTGGCCGACGTTCGGCTGGTACCCGGCGGCGAGGGAGTCGCCGAGCGAGACGTAGTAGTCGGGTGCGCCGTGGTGGTCGGCGGCCGCCGGCTGGGTAGTGAGGCCCAGGGTCGTGGTGTGCGTCGCGGCTGTGGCCGGGCCGGCCAGACTGAACGCCAGTAGTGCGGCACCGGTCACGGCGCCGAGGGTGCGCGCGAGGCGCGGGAGCCTGCTGCGTGCGGTCATCGGGCGGTCCCCCCTTCCGGAGGCCGCCGTTTGCGGTCCCCGGCAACGGAGTAGACAACCCGTCGGTAACGCCTGGCAATACCTGTGCAGACGGCAGTTGACGAGGCGGAAGTTGAAGCACCGTCAGAACCCGGAGGGCTCGGCCCAGTCCGGGGCGGTCCGGCTCAGACCGGTTCAGCCCAGGTCGGCCCGGGTCAGTCCGGGTCGTTGTCGAACGGTGCGACCAGCTGGCGCAGCAGCGAGGCCAGCTCCTTGCGCTGGCCGTCGGGCAGTTCGGCGAGGATCTGCCGCTCGTGGTCGAGCAGCCCGGACAACGCGGCGTCAGCCCGCTCCTGCCCGGCCTGGGTCAGCCTGACCAGGACGCCGCGGCGGTCGTCGGGATCGGGCAGCCGCTGGACCAGGCCCTTGCCGGCCAGGCGGTCGATCCGGTTGGTCATCGTGCCCGAGGTGACCAGCGTCTGCGTCAGCAGCTGGCCGGGGGAGAGCTGGTAGGGCGTGCCCGCCCGGCGCAGTGCGGTGAGCACGTCGAACTCCCACGGCTCCAGCGCGTGCTCGGCGAAGGCGGTGCGGCGGGCGCGGTCGAGGTGGCGGGCGAGCCTGCTGATCCGGCTCAGCACCTCCAGTGGCTCCACGTCGAGGTCGGGGCGCTCGCGACGCCATGCTGCGACCAGCCGATCGACCTCGTCCTCCATGGTGATCAGTGTAGTCGGATATCTATCGACATGAAGTCTCTTGACATCAAGAATTTCTGGACGGCATGCTAGAAGTATCTTGACGTCAAGATAAATGAAGTGGAGGGACGACCGATGAACGCCGTCTCGTGGGACCCGAAGCAGTACCTCCGGCACGCCGACCTGCGCAGTCGACCGTTCTTCGAACTCGTCGACCGGGTGCCCGGCACCCCGCGACGCGTCGTCGACCTCGGCTGCGGCCCGGGCAACGTGACGATCAGCCTGACCGAGCGGTGGCCGGACGCGACCCTCGTCGGCGTCGACAGCTCACCCGAGATGATCGAGCAGGCCCGCCGCGACCACGCCGAGAGCGGCGTCGCGTTCCGGGTCGGCGACATCGTCACCTACGACCCGGCCGAGGACGAGCCCGACCTGATCCTCTCCAACGCCGCGCTGCAGTGGGTGCCCGGACATCTGAAGCTCTTCCCGGGCTGGATCGAGGCGCTGCCGCAGGGCGGGGTGCTGGCCTTCCAGGTCCCGGGCAACTTCGACCAGCCCTCGCACGCGCTCCTCACCGAGCTGCGCAACAGCCCGCGCTGGCGCGACACGGTCGGCGGCCCGCACCGGGCGGCGATCCCCGAGCCCGCCCAGTACCTGGCGACGCTGTCGGGGCTGGGCTGCGCGGTGGACGCGTGGGAGACCACGTACCACCAGGTCCTCCACGGGGAGCAGTCGGTCCTCGACTGGATGCTCGGCACCGGCCTGCGGCCCACCCTCGACCTCCTCCCCGACCCGCAGCAGCGCGAGGCGTTCCTCGCGGAGTACGCGGCACTGCTCGACGCGGCGTACCCGCGTCAGGACTTCGGCACCGTTCTGCCCTTCCGCCGCGTGTTCGCGGTGGCCGTGAAGATGTAGAAGATGTAAGGGAAAAGACCATGATCGTCGCACTCGACCATGTCCAGCTGGCCGCGCCTCCCGGCACGGAGGACACGCTGCGGGCCTTCTACATCGGCGTCCTCGGCCTGACCGAGATCCCCAAGCCGCCGGTGCTGGCTGCCCGCGGTGGGGCGTGGTTCGCCACGGGGGACGGCTCGGTCCAGATCCACGTGGGGGTCGAGGACCCCTTCGTCCCGGCGAAGAAGGCGCATCCTGCTGTGCGCGTGCGGGGGATCCGTGGGTTCGCGGAGGAGATCGCCGCGAAGGGCGCGGAGGTCGTCTGGGACGACAACCTCCCGGGCCATGACCGCTTCTACAGCTTCGACCCGGTCGGCAACCGGATCGAGTTCCTCGAACCGTTCAGCTGAAGCAAGCGGGACGTTGCACCACCCCAGGGGCGCGAGAAACCACCCTGCGCGGATGGCCCTGTTCAGTGAGGACCATCCGCCCGCGGTGGCTTGTCGCGCAGTTCCCCGCGCCCCTGATGGTGCAACGTCTGTCAGGACTTGCGGCGGCCGACGAGCTGTGGCCTCCGCTCCATCCCCTCCAGGCCGTGCCAGGCCAGGTTGACCAGGTGGGCGACGACCTCCGCCTTCTTCGGCTTGCGGACGTCGAGCCACCACTGGCCCGTCAGGGCCACCATGCCGACGAGCATCTGCGCGTACATCGGCGCCAGCTTCGGGTCGTAGCCGCGCGACTTGAACTCCAGGCCCAGGATGTCCTCGACCTGGTTCGCGATGTCGCCGATCAGCGACGCGAACGTCCCCGTCGACTGCGTCACCGGCGAGTCGCGGGTCAGGATCCGGAAGCCGTCCGTCGAGGTCTCGATGTAGTCGAGCAGGGCGAAGGCCGCCTCCTCGCAGAGTTCGCGCGGGTGACCGCCCGTCAGCGAGCCGGTGACCATGTCCAGCAGGAGCTGCATCTCACGGTCGACCACGACCGCGTACAGGCCCTCCTTGCCACCGAAGTGCTCGTAGACGACCGGCTTGGAGACGCCCGCCTTCGCCGCGATCTCCTCCACCGAGGTCGCGTCGTAGCCGCGCTCCGCGAAGAGCGTGCGGCCGATGTCGAGCAGTTGCTCGCGGCGCTCCTTGCCGCTCATCCGCACGCGGGTGGCCCGGCGTGTGGTGCGTGCACTGTTTCCCGCTGCCCCCCGCTTGGACGAGGGCGCGTCGGTCACCGGATCCCTGTCGCCACTGCTCTCGTTCACAGGACCATCATGCCGCGCGCCGCGCCGCCAACCGATCCCGGCTGGGCCAGCGGACGTCGTGGGCCCAGCCGAACTGCTCGAACCAGCGGATCAATCGGGCCGAGGAGTCCACCTGACCGCGGAGCACGCCGTGGCGCGCGGAGGTGGGGTCCGCGTGGTGCAGGTTGTGCCAGGACTCGCCGCAGGAGAGGACGGCCAGCCACCAGACGTTGCCGCTGCGGTCGCGCGAGCGGAACGGCCGGTTGCCCATCGCGTGGCAGATGGAGTTGATCGACCAGGTGACGTGGTGCAGCAGCGCGATCCGGACCAGCGAACCCCAGAAGAACGCCGTCAGCGCCCCCTGCCAGGACCACGACCACAGGCCGCCGACCAGTGGCGGCAGCAGCAGCGAGACCAGCGTGAAGAGGAAGAACTGCCGCGAGATCCAGGTGATGTCCCGGTCCTGGACCAGGTCCGGCGCGTACTGCTGCTGCGGCGTCTGCTCCTCGTCGAAGAGCCAGCCCATGTGCGCCCACCACAGGCCGCGCAGCAGCGCGGGGACGGACTCGCCGTAGCGCCAGGGGGAGTGCGGGTCGCCCTCGCGGTCGGAGAACTTGTGGTGCCGACGGTGGTCGGCGACCCAGCGCACCACCGGACCCTCGACGGCCAGGCTGCCGGCGACGGCCATGGCGATCCGCAGCACCCGGCCGGTCTTGAACGAGCCGTGGGTGAAGTAGCGGTGGAATCCGACGGTGACGCCGTGGCAGGCGGTGAAGTACATCGCCACCGCGATCACGATGTCGTGCCAGCCGATGCCCCAGCCCCAGGCGACCGGGACCGCGGCGAGCACGGCGAGGAACGGGACGACGATGAAGAGCCCCAGCGCGATCCGCTGCGCCACGCTCTGCTTCTCACCGCCCCTGGTCCCCGGTACGGGCTCACGGGTGCCGGGAACACTGGCGGACGCGTCAGCGGACGCGGCAATGGTCCGGGCGGTGCCGCTGCTTTCGGCGGTGCTGCTGGTCGGGATGGTCACAGGTCGCCCCTCGGCCTACGGAACCGTAACTTACGGCATCGTAGGTTCTCTTCCCGTCCCTGAGGAAGTACACCCCGCCCGGGCGTGGCGGGAGGGTGAATTCGCGAGGCCAGGCGGTTGGGCCCGTCGATGGACGACGCGGTGTCGCGCTATACCGTCGCGTGGAGGGCCGGTGGTACGGCATAGTAGGAGCGGCCGTCCGGCGGTGAGCCGCGGACGGGCGATCCGCCGTAGTGTAATTGGCAACACGCTGTCTTTTGGTGTCAGTATTCAAGGTTCGAGTCCTTGCGGCGGAGCACGGTCTCTCACAGCCTCCGAAGGCTCTCCCTCGTGACGGCTGGCTATCCTCACAGTGTTCGGGCGCGTTTGTGCGGATCCCTAGGTCGGGTGTTCGGCGAGCCCGGCGGACCCTCACCGTTCCCCTGCAGAGGAGCCTGCTTCCATGTCTCCCACCGCCGTGATCGTCCTCGCCGCCGGCGAGGGCACCCGGATGAAGTCGGCCGTGCTGCCCAAGGTGTTGCATCCGCTCAGCGGGCGCACGCTCGTCGGCCACGCCGTGGCCGCGGGGCGGGAGCTGACGCCGGAGCACCTGGTCGTGGTCATCGGCCACATGCGCGACAAGGTCGCCGCGCACCTCGCCGAGGTGGACCCGGGCGTGCGCACCGTCGTCCAGGAGGAGCAGAAGGGCACCGGCAACGCCGTCCGCGTGGCGCTGGAGGCGCTCGCCGCCGACGGCATCGCCCTGGACGGCACGGTCGTGGTCACCACCGGCGACACCCCGCTGCTCACCGGTGCCACCCTCCAGGCGCTCGCCGCCACCCACGCCGCCGACGGCAACGCCGTGACGGTGCTCACGGCCGAGGTCCCCGACGCGACCGGCTACGGCCGGATCCTGCGCGGCGCGGACGGTTCGGTCCAGGCGATCGTCGAGCACAAGGACGCCACTGCCGAGCAGCGCGCCGTCGCCGAGATCAACTCGGGCGTCTTCGCCTTCGACGGCAAGCTGCTGGTCCAGGGCCTGGCCGAGGTGCGCACGGACAACAGCCAGGGTGAGGAGTACCTCACCGACGTGCTCGGCATCCTGCGTGAGGCGGGCCACCGCGTCGGAGCGGTCGTCGCCGCCGACTACCGCGACATCCTCGGCATCAACGACCGGGTGCAGCTGGCCGAGGCCCGCCGCATCATGAACGACCGTCTGCTCGAGACCGCCATGCGCTCCGGCGTGACTGTGGTCGACCCGGGCACCACCTGGGTGGACGTGCAGGTCTCCTACGACCGCGACGCGGTGATCCACCCGAACACGCAACTGCACGGCACCACGGTCGTCGGCGAGGGCGCCGAGATCGGTCCGAACTGCACACTTCGGGACACCGAGGTCGGCGCGGGCGCGGTTGTGAGCAACGCCACAGCCAACGGTGCGGTGATCGGCGCGGGCGCGAGCGTCGGCCCCTACGCCTACCTGCGTCCGGGCACAGTCCTCGGCACCAAGGCCAAGGTCGGCACCTACGTCGAGACGAAGAACGCCGAGCTCGGCGACGGCGCCAAGGTGCCGCACCTCAGCTATGTGGGCGACGCCACGATCGGCGAGGGCAGCAACATCGGCGCGGCCTCGGTCTTCGTCAACTACGACGGCGTCAACAAGCACCGCTCGACCATCGGTGCGCACTGCCGGACCGGCTCCGACAACATGTTCGTGGCCCCGGTGACGGTCGGGGACGGCGCCTACACGGCGGCCGGCTCGGTCATCTACCAGGACGTCCCCGCAGGGGCGTTGGGCGTCGCGCGGGCGCAGCAGCGCAACATCGAGGGCTGGGTCGGGCGCAAGCGTCCCGGCACGGTCTCGGCGGAGGCCGCCGCTGCGGCCAAGGAGCGCGCGGACGCCGCCGAGGCCGACGACAGGGCCTAGGCGTGCGCCGCCCGGAGCGGGCGGCAACCGGCGCGGACGGGGGCGCTCGGAGCACGTCGGGTGCCCCCGGCGCCACCATCCGGACCTGCCCGGACCACTCCTTCGCCGGACCCGAGGGCGACGGCGATGCCCACGGACGCGTAACCTTGTGGACATCCACACGCAGCAGGCCCGCAGCAGGCCAGACGTCCGCCTGCGGCGAACCAGCAACAAGGAGACGGTTGCAGTGACCGGGATCAAATCGTCCGGCTCGCGGAAGATGATGCTCTTCTCCGGCCGTGCCCACCCCGCCCTCGCGCGGGAGGTGGCCGAGCAGCTGGGTGTCGAGTTGGTCCCCACCAAGGCGCTGGACTTCGCGAACGGCGAGATCTACGTCCGTTACGAGGAGTCGGTCCGCGGTGCGCACGCCTTCGTGCTGCAGAGCCACACCGCGCCGATCAACCAGTGGATCATGGAGCAGCTGATCATGATCGACGCTCTCAAGCGGGCGTCAGTCAAGACCATCACCGTGATCATGCCGTTCTACGGGTACGCCCGTCAGGACAAGAAGCACCTCGGTCGTGAGCCCATCTCCGCCCGCCTGATAGCCGATCTGCTGAAGACGGCCGGCGCCGACCGGCTGATCTCCGTGGACCTGCACACCGCGCAGATCCAGGGCTTCTTCGACGGCCCGGTCGACCACCTCTTCGCGCTGCCGATACTGGCCGACTACGTCGGCTCCAAGGTGGACCGCGACAAGCTCACCGTGGTCTCCCCGGACGCCGGTCGCGTGCGCGTCGCCGACCAGTGGTCGGACCGCCTGGGTGCGCCGCTGGCCATCATCCACAAGCGCCGCGACCCGAACGTCGCCAACAAGGTCATGTCCGCCGAGGTCGTCGGTGACGTCAAGGGCCGCGTCTGCGTCCTGGTCGACGACATGATCGACACCGGCGGCACCATCGTCGCGGCGGCGGACGCCCTGTTCGACCAGGGCGCGGAGGACGTCATCGTCGCCGCCACCCACGGCGTGCTCTCCGGTCCGGCCGCGGACCGCCTGAAGAACTCGCGCGCCAGCGAGTTCGTCTTCACCAACACCCTGCCGACCCCGGGCGAGCTGGCCCAGGAGATCGACAAGGTCACCACGCTCTCCATCGCCCCGCTGATCGCCCGCGCCATCCGCGAGGTCTTCGACGACGGCTCGGTGACCAGCCTCTTCGACAACGCCTGAGCGTTGCCGGGGTGACTGCTCGGGTGTGACTGCCCGGGTGTGACTGCGTGATCGTTTTGGCTCCTTCGCCGGGCCTGGGTAGACTCTGAATCCTGCCCGGCGAGGGAGCCTTTTGCATGCCTGTGCATGCGTGAGCTCCGTTATCGACGCGCTTCTTGTTCCAAGATGTGTGAGATGGCCGCCGAGCGCTCGCCCGTTTCACGCACTTCAAGGAGCGCTTCATGTCTGAGATCCGCCTTGCCGCCGAGCCCCGTAACGACTTCGGCAAGGGTGCCGCCCGCCGCGCCCGTCGCGCCGGCCTGGTCCCCGCCGTCGTCTACGGCCACGGCCACGCCCCGGTCCACCTGAACCTGCCGGGCCACGACCTGATGCTGGCGCTGAAGACCTCGAACGCGCTCATCTCCCTGCCGATCGACGGCAAGCAGGAGTTCGTGCTGCCGAAGGCCGTCCAGCGTGACGCCATCAAGCGCACCATCAAGCACGTCGACCTGCTGCTGGTCAAGCGTGGCGAGAAGGTCACCGTCGAGGTTCCGGTCCACACCGAGGGCGAGCTGGCCCCGGGCGGCAACCTGCTTGAGCACGTCCTGAACACGCTGCCGATCGAGGCCGAGGCCACCCACCTCCCCGAGTCGGTCACCGTCTCCGTCGAGGGCCTGGAGGCCGGCGCCTCCGTCCTCGCCCAGGACATCGTGCTCCCGAAGGGCTCCTCCCTGGCGGTCGACGGCGAGACCGTCGTCCTGCAGATCATCGGTGCCCAGGCCGAGGCCCCCGCTGAGGAGGCCGAGGAGGGCGCCGAGGGCGAGGCGGCCGCCGAGGCCTGAGCCTCGACGCAGCTGTAGTTCCTCCGACACTGCCCCGGTCGTCCGCGCTGATGGCCGGGGCAGTGCCGCATCCTGGCACTGAACCGACACTGACACGCGTTCACATCCCGACAGGAGTCTTCGCAGATGAGCGAGCAGGGTCCCTGGCTGGTGGTCGGCCTCGGCAACCCCGGTGGGCAGTACGAGGGCAACCGGCACAACATCGGCTTCATGGTCGCCGACCTGCTCGCCGAGCGCGTCGGCGGGAAGTTCAAGACGCACAAGAGCCGTGCGCAGGTCGTCGAGGGCCGATTGGCGGGTCAGCGGGTGGTGCTGGCCAAGCCGATGTCCTTCATGAACCTCTCCGGCGGCCCGGTGGTCGCGCTCCGCGACTTCTACAAGTCGGGCGTGGACCGGCTGATCGTGATCCACGACGAACTGGACGTCGACTACGCCACCCTGCGCCTCAAGCGAGGCGGCGGCGACAACGGCCACAACGGCCTCAAGTCCATCACCAAGTCCCTGGGTCCGGACTACCTCCGCGTCCGCGCCGGCATCGGCCGCCCGCCGGGCCGGATGGACGTCGCCGACTTTGTCCTGCGCGACTTCTCGTCGACGGAGCGCAAGGAACTCCCGTGGTTCGTGGACCGTGCCGCGGACGCGGTCGAGTCGCTGGTCCAGGAAGGCCTGGAGCGGGCCCAGTCCGTCTACAACGGCTGAACGCGCTCCTCTTTTGGCGGACCTTCAGTTACCCGACGTGGACGTAGGTCCCGGGACCGTAGGCGTCGACGTACCACGGGCTGCTACCCGTGAACCAGGCGACCTCCCAGGTCCCGCCGGTCTCGGCGCGGCCGTAGAGGTTGAAGTAGCCGGCGCTGTTCGTCCAGCCGGAGCCCTCGTAGGTCCACGTCGTGCTGCGGTAGGGCCGGAAGTACAGGTAGACCGGGGTGGACCGCATCGCGCCCCAGGCGCCGTAGCCCTGGTCCCACAGGCCGCCGCTGAAGCGGAGCACCTGGCCCTTGTTCGCCCACGTGGTGTTGGGCTTGGCACCGGTGATCAGGGTGCCGAACCGGAACGTGTGGATCACGCCGCTGTAGGCGGCCGGGTATCCGGGCGCCCCGGGGTACCAGAGCCTCCAGTACCCGTGCGGGTTGTTCACCCACGCCTTGATCTGCGCGGAGTAGACCGGCCCGTTGATCGGGATGTAGCCGAGGTTGGTCCACCCGGTCCGGCCGTCGTTCGACTGCAGGACGTAGATCTTGTTGCCGGGCACCGCCGTGGTGGTGCTCCCGACGTAGTACGAGAAGGTCAGGTCGGAGTACTCGTCGATGCTCGGGTTGCTGAGCTGCAGGGAGACCTGCTGCTCGACGTTCTGCACGGCGAAGGCCGCCGAGGACGCCGTCGCGAACCCGTCGAGTCCCGCACCACCGGCGGCCGGCGTGGCGAAGTGCCAGGTGGTCGCGGCGGCCGGAACCGTCATCGGGATCGAGAAGCGCCCGTCGGCCCCCGAGGTCGCGGAGATCTGGCCGCCCCAGGGGGTGGTGCCGTCCGTCCAGGTGATCGGGGTGTCGGGCAGCGGGTGCCAGGTCCCGTCCACGGCCTGGATCTGCACCGTGCCGGTGACGTTGACGCTGCTGCCGTTGATCAGGCCGCTCGCGGACGTCCGGTCGAGCACGATCCGGGTGGCGGACGCGGGGTCGGTCGTCACCACGGCGGAGGGGCCGTCGAAGGTCACCCAGTACGGGTCGGACGACACGGTGAAGGTGTCGCTGCCGATCGGGCCCGGGTGGGCGACGAGGGTGAAGTTCCCGGTGTTCCAGTCGGGGAAGCCGGTCACCTCGCCCTTGGACCAGGTGAGGTAGACGCCGAAGGAGCCGGTGGTGTCGTGGAACGGGGTCCCGGTGTCGCCCTTGGCGGGGTCGAACAGGGTGGCGTTGCCCGTCACCGTCAACGCCTCGTTGCCCAGACCGAGGTGGGTCGGGGCGAAGGTGACGTTGTGGAAGTCCGGCGACGGCACGTAGGACATGCCACGGCTCGCGGTCGCGGTGCCCTGCAGTCCGTCCTGGTCGGTCGCGGTGACCGAGACGTCGTAGACGCCGCGCGCCAGGGCCAGGTCGCCCGTCGACTGCCAGTCGCCGTTCTGTGCCGTTCCGCTGATCAGCGAGAACGTGGTGACCGTGGCCGGCCCGACGGTGCCGGGCGAGCCGTTGCCCTGAACAGGCGTGAAGGTCGCGCTGACCTGGGTGACGTCACTGGGTGCGGAGATCGCCAGTCCCAGTTCGGCACCGGTGGCCGTGCGGACCGTGGTGATGCCGCTGACAGTCGGGGCAGCGGCGGTCGGTGACGGAGTGTCGCTCGGCGAAGCCGTCGGCGTGGCCGAGGCGCTGTCCGTCGGGGACGGGGTCGAGCTGTCCGTCGGCGTCGGAGTCGGCGTGGCCGAGTCCGTGGGAGCCGGGGTGGCTGACGAGGTGTCGGCCGGAGTCGGGCTCGCGGAGGTGTCGGCCATCGCTTGGGCCGGAACCGCGAGGGTCGCCGCCAGCAGCGCTGCTGCGGCGACGGGAAGGGTGGAGCGGAGTCTCACGCTGAGAGTCCCCCTGATGGAAAAAGGAACCCATGTCGGCCGTCTGTGGGCCACCTGGGTGGTGTGCGTGTGAGCCTAGTGATCACCCCGTGAAATGCCGCGGCCGTTGTCCCGTTTTGGTGGGGACAACGGCCGCAGCTGAACGTTGAATCGTTATCTGTCGCGCAGCACCTGGCCCGGCGTCAGCCGGTGTTGCGCAGGCCCGCCGCGACGCCGTTGACGGTCAGCAGCAGCGCGCGCGAGCGGAGCGGGTCCTCGGCGACGCCGTTGGCGTCGTCCTCGCGCTGACGGCGCAGCAGGGCGACCTGGAGGTACGAGATCGGGTCCAGGTAGGCGTCGCGGATGGCGAAGGTCTGCTTCAGCACCGGGCTGTGCTCCAGCAGTTCGGACTCGCCGGTGACCCGCAGCACCTCCTTCAGGGTCAGCGCGTGCTCGGCCTCGATCTGCCCGAAGACGTGCTGCAGCTCCTCCGGCACCAACTGCTCGACGTAGTGGCGGGCGATCCGCAGGTCCGTCTTGGCCAGCGTCATCGCGACGTTGGAGAGGAAGTTGCGGAAGAAGTGCCACTCGGCGTGCATCTCGTCGAGGATGTCGCCGAGTCCCGCCTCTCGGGCCGCCGCGAGGCCCGAGCCGACGCCGTACCAGCCCGGCACGATCTGCCGGGACTGCGTCCAGCCGAAGACCCACGGGATCGCCCGCAGACCGTCCAGGCCCGCGCCGGAGTCGGGGCGGCGCGACGGTCGCGAGCCCAGGTGCAGCGACGCGAGCTGGTCGACCGGGGTCGAGGCGAAGAAGTAGGCGGGCAGGTCCGGGTCCTCGACCAGGCGCCGGTAGGCGGAGTGCGCGCCGTCCGAGACCGTGTCCATGGTGGCGTCCCAGCGGGCCAGCGCCTCGTCCGACTGGCGCGGGGAGGTGTGCAGCGCGGAGGCCTCCAGCGTCGCGGAGACCGTCAACTCCAGGTTCTCCCGGGCCAGGGAGGGGATCAGGTACTTGTCGGAGATCACCTCGCCCTGCTCGGTGACCTTGATCTCACCCTCCAGCGTCCCGTAGGGCTGGGCCAGGATCGCCTCGTGCGAGGGGCCGCCGCCGCGGCCGACGGTGCCGCCGCGGCCGTGGAAGAGCCGCAGCCGGACGCCGTAGCGGTGCGCGACGTCGCGCAGCCGGCGCTGGGCGCGGTGGATCTCCCACTGCGAGGTGGTGATGCCGCCGAACTTGGACGAGTCCGAGTAGCCCAGCATGACCTCCTGCACGTCCCCGCGGAGCGAGACCAGCAGGCGGTAGGAGGGGTCGCGCAGCATCTCGTCGAGGATGGTGTCCGCGGCGCGCAGCTCGTCGGTGGTCTCCAGCAGCGGCACGATGCCGATCTTGGCGACACCGGCGTGCAGGTCGATCAGCCCGGCCTCGCGGGCCAGCACCGCCGCCGCGAAGACGTCGTCCGCGCCCTGGCACATGGAGATGATGTAGCTCTCCACGACCTCCGGCCCGAAGCGCTCGAACGCGTCGCGGACGGTCTGGAAGACGCCCAGCGTCTTGGCGCCCGCCGCGTCCAGCGGGGCCGGGGTCGGCGCCAGCGGGCGGCGCGACTTGAGCTCCTTGGCGAGCAGCCGCTGCCGGTACTCGCGCGGCATGTCGGTGTAGCGCCAGGCCTCCTCGCCGAGCCGGTCGAAGAGCTGGCCCAGCGCGTGGTGGTGCGCCTCGGCGTGCTCGCGCACGTCCATCGTCGCCAGCTGCAGACCGAACGCGGCGATGGTGCGGATGGCGCGACTGATCCGGCCGTCCGCGATCAACTCGCCCTTGTGGGCCCGCAGCGAGGCCTGGATCAGCTCCAGGTCGGCCAGCAGCTCGCTGGTGCCGAGGTAGTCGCAGCCCGGCACGTGCGGGGTGCCGGCGGCCAGCCGGTCCTTGGTGTTGATCAGCTTCTGGCGCACGCAGGTGGCCTTGAGCCGGTAGGGCTCCTCGGCGTTCATCCGCTTGTAGCGCGGGCTGATCTCGGGCAGCCGCTCGAGGTCGGCGGCCAGGCTCTGCAGCAGCTCCTCGCTGGCACCGGAGAGCCGGACCGAGGACGAGAGGGTGGCGCGCAGCTCGTCGACCACGTCGAGCGCGTCGTTGATGCCGTACTCGTGCTGGAGCAGCAGCACGTCGCGCGTCACCGCCGGGGTGACGTTCGGGTTGCCGTCGCGGTCGCCGCCGATCCAGGTGCCGAAGGTGAGCGGACGCACGCCCTCAGGGAGGGTGACGCCGACCCGGGCCAGCTCCTCGTTCAGCTCCTCCAGCACGTCGGGGACCGCGCGCTTGTAGAGCTCGTCCAGGTAGTAGACGGCGTTGCGGGCCTCGTCGGTCGGCTCGGGACGGGCGATGCGCAGCTCGTCCGTCTGCCACAGCAGGTCGATCACCTCGGCCAGCCGCCGGTCGGCCTGGCGACGGCCGGTGGGACGCGAGGGGGTGTCCTCCTGCTCCAGCAGCTCTGCCAGCCGGCGCAGCTTCTGCAGCACGCTGCGGCGGGCGGCCTCGGTCGGGTGCGCGGTGAAGACCGGGCGGACGTTGAGGTGCGCGAGCGCCGCGTTCAGGTGCTCCGGGTCCGCGTCGACGAGCTTGTCGACGGCCTGGGCGAGGAGCGAGCCGTTGTCCGCGCGGTTGGCGTTGAGCTCGCGACCGCGGTGCACCTGTTCGGTGACGTTGGCCAGGTGGAAGTAGGTGGAGAAGGCCCGCACCAGCTTGCTCGCGGTGGTCAGGTCGGTCTGCTCCAGCAGCCGCGCGGCGGCGGCGCCGTCGGTGCGGGTCAGGAGCCGGACCCGCTCGACCAGGTCGAGCAGCTCGGGCCCGTCCTGCCGGACCAGGGTCTCGCCGAGCAGCTCACCCAGACGCCGGATGTCGGCGCGCAGAGCGCTGTTGTCGGGCTCGGTCGACCGGACGGTCGGTGGGACGGCGGGGACGGTTGCCTCGCGTGCGTCGCTCACGCTGGTACTCCCTTGCGGGGTGGAGTGGGGACGACAAGGACGTGCGCGGACCACGTTGTCCGCCCCTGTTGCGTGCTGCTGATCCTTCTGATCTTTCGCGGTCCAGCATAGGTTGCGGGGCGTGACCGTCCATGACCATGCCGCCATGCGGACACTCCGCGTGGGACAGGGTGCCGCGTTCACGGGTACGTGGCGGGCACGGGGCGCGTATGGGGCGGGTACGGGAGTGTGCGGCGGACCGTCGGCTCCTCTTGTCTACGCTTGACGCCATGAGGGTGGGAGCGTGGCAGCGACGACGGAGCATGTGGCTGGATCTGGCGTTGGCCGCCGCCGCAGCGCTGGAGTGTGCCGCTTCGGCGTACACCTTCACCGCCCACCAGGGGCTGGGCCCCGCCGCGCGTGTCGCGGTGGCGGTGTACGCGCTGATCGCCGGTGCCACGCTGGTGGTCCGGCGGCGTTGGCCGCTGGTCCCGGTCGCGGCGGCGCTGTCGACGATCCCGCTGTCGGCGGGCTACCTGCTGCTGATGATCGGCCTCTACACGCTCGGCGCGTACCGCCCGGAGGGCGCGGCGGGACGTTTCGCCGAACGCCGCGCCATGAGCGCGCTCTGCGCGGTGGCCATCTGCGAGACGGTCCTCGTCTCGACCCTCACCCTGGGCACGCAGCACCAGGACGCGCTGCACCAGGGCGTGCCGGAGTGGGTGCTGATCCTCTTCTCGGCGCTGGCGGCCATCGCGATCACCGTCCCGCCCACCATGCTCGGCCTCTACACGGGGGCGAAGCGCCGACTCTGGGTCGCCCTGACCGAACGTGCCGAGGGCCTGGAGACGGAGCTGGGCCTGCTCGCCGACCAGGCCCGTGAACGCGCCCTCCGCGCCCGCGTCGAGGAGCGGACCCGGATCGCCCGCGACATGCACGACGTCGTCGCCCACCGGGTGAGCCTGATGGTGGTGCACGCGGGCGCGCTCGAACGGGTGGTCCACAAGGACCCGGAGAAGGCGGCGGCCAGCGCCAAGCTGATGGGCGACATCGGCCGCCAGGCGCTGGACGAACTCCGCCAGATCCTGGGCGTGCTGCGCACGGTCGAGCCGGACGCCGACGCCGACGACGATGCCGCCGAGGCCGTCGCCGACGCTGGTCAGGCGGCGTCGACCGCAGGTGCGTCGGCCGCCTCGTCGTCGGCCTCGGCCTCGCGTTCAGGTTCGGCGTACGTGCCGATGGGGTTGGCGGACCTGCCCAAGCTGGTGGACGAGTCGCGCGCGGCGGGCCTCGGGGTGCGGTTCACCCTGGGCGGCGCCCGCCGCGCGCTTACCTCCGAGGCGGAGCAGACCGCGTACCGCGTGGTCCAGGAGGCGCTGACCAACGTGCTGAAGCACGCACCCGGCGCGGACGTCGAGGTCGTGGTGGCGTATGTGCCCGGCGGCGTCGCCCTGGCGGTCTCCAACACCTGCCCCTCGCCCGAGCAGGCGGGGGAGGAGCGGGACGCGGCAGTCCTGCCCGGCGGCGGCAACGGCCTGGTCGGCATGCGGGAGCGGGTCACCGCGCTGGGCGGTGCGTTCACCGCGGGCCCCACGGCGGAGGGCGGCTTCCGCGTGGAGGCACGGCTGCTGGCCGCGCGGTAGCTAGGCTGTCCCTGCGCTTGTCCTAGGAGGTAGCCCGTGCGGATCGTGCTCGACCCGGCGTCCGGTGTTCCGCCGTACGAACAGATCCGCGCGCGGGTCGCCGAGGCGGCGGCGAGCGGTGAGGCACCGGTCGGCATGCGGCTGCCGACGGTCCGCGGGCTGGCCGAGGAGCTGGGTCTCGCGGTCAACACCGTGGCCAAGGCCTACCGCGAGCTCGAAACGGCGGGCGTGGTCGAGACCCGTGGCCGCGCCGGCACGGTCATCACTGCGGCGGGCCATGCGGCGCACGGCGAGATCGCCAAGTCCGCGGCGGCGTACGCACGTCGAGCCAAAGCGCTCGGCCTCTCCGCGCCGGAGGCGCGGACGCTGGTGGAGACGGCGCTCCGCGAGATCTACGGCGCTTAGCTCTTCTTGTCGCGAGCGCGTTGCACCGTTAGGGGCGCGGGGCTCTGCCCGCCGGCAGTCAGAGCGCGTCGGTCAGAAAGCGCAGGCGCTCCGCGCGCAAGCCGGAGATCAGGGTGGTCAGAGCCTGGTCCATGGAGTGGCCGAGGAACCACTCGCCCGTGTGGTCCAGGCTGTAGACGCGTCCCGCCGCGTCCAGCGCGAGCAGGGCCTGGCCGTCGCGTTCCTCGCCCAGGGGGCAGACCGGCAGTTCCAGCGCGCGTCCCAGGTCCGCGAGGGTGCGTGGCTGGTGCAGCCCGCGGAGGGGGTCGATGACGAAGGACGTACGGGCGACCTGCGCGCCCGCGCCCTCCAGGCCCACCGTGACGTCGCCGAACTCCGCCCACGCCTCGACCGCGGCCGGGAAGACCGTGTGACGGTGGCCCTCCGGCGAGGCGTAACCGTCGAGCGCCTGCGCCCACTCCGCCGCGCGGTCCAAGCGCTTGCGGCCGGGGAACCAGCCGGACTTGGTCAGTACCGACGCGACCTCCGCCGGGAACCGAGCCTCCATGTCCTTCTCCTCTTCTCCCCGACATCTCCCCCGATTTCCCCTCTCCCGCGCCTGCTCAGCGCCGCTTGAGCCTGCCTCCGGACTTCTCCTGCAACGAGATCGTCTTCACCCCGAAGTGTTCCAGCAGCGGCGTGCACGACCGGCACGGCGGCTGGTGGGTGCCGTGGGCGGGGTCGCCCTCCTCGCGGATCCGGACCGTCGTCATCTTCGCGCCGCGCAGCGCCTTGCGTGCCTCGCCCTCGCCGAAGACCTTGCGGGCCGCGCGTCCCGAACGGTCCGCCTCGGCCTGGTCGAGGAACTGCGACAGCAGCACCGCCTCCGGGCAGCGTCCGGTGAACCGCTCCAGCGCCTCCACCGGCAGCCCGTCCAGGAACCCGCCGACCAGCGGGTGCAGCCGCGGCGGATCCCCCTTCTCGCTCACATGCGTATACGTATCACCCTGCACCGACAACGCCGCCGCGACGATGGGCATGAGGCTGTCCCGGCGGTGCCGCAGCAGCGGCGCCGGGGAAGGTCTGCGTTGGTTACCCAGCGTTTCCATGATCGCGTTCTGCCCTTCCCCCGTGTGAACCCCCGTGAACCCAGCGATGATCAGAGTGCCAAATACCCTGGAGGGTCACGAAATCGGGGGTCTGTTCAAGCTCGGATTCCAGTCGTCACGGGCGCTGTGACGACCGGGGAGATCCGCCAGGCGCGCCCAACCCCTAGGCTTGGCTCCCGGCAGCCAGTTCCAGCAGGGGGCAATCTCCATGACGACAGGTCGACCGAACGCGGCCTACGCCAGGCAGGTCGTGCACTTTCCCGATCCATTGCGGGCGCAGCGCTATCCCTCGGGGGTGAAGGTCGACGCAGGGGGTTACCCCGACCTCGGTCCCTACGCGCGCGCCGCCGCCGAGGTCGCCGACCCGCCCGCGGGCTTCGGCGTCGACGAGCTGCGGCTGACCGACTACGTGTCGGCCAACGCCGCGTTGCGCGCCCAGGGCCATGAGCTCTGGGCGGACGTCGACAGCCCGGTCGGCACGCCCGTCGGCTGGACGTGGCACCACTCGGTGACCGCGGCCACGCCCGGCAGTCGCCGACTGGAGCTCGTCCCGGTCGAGGTGAAGGCACTGCTGCGGCACCACGCCGGGTTGGCCACCTCCGGTGCGGACCACGCCAAGCGCGGCACGCGTCCGCTGCAGGAGCGGCGCCCGGTCCACTTCGAGCTGCCGTCGCCTGCGGCCGAGGCGGCCGAGGGCGCTGACGGCGGCACAGGCGCCGACGGGCAGTCGGAGCCGCAGGTCGCCGAGGCGACTCCGGCCGAGGTCGAGCAGCGGATCCAGGGGGTCGAGGAGTCCCTCGGCTACACCCTCCCGGGCCCGTACCGGACCTTCCTCAAGGCGGCCGGCGGCCGGGCCCCCAAGGGGCTCGGCCTGGACACCGAGCTGGGCGTCCTGGTCGACCAGCCCTTCTTCACGTTCCGCGACGAGCGCTCGCTGGACGACCTCGCGTACGTCAACAAGTGTCTGCGCGACCACATCACCAAGGACTACCTGGGCATCGCCTACGTCCAGGGCGGCCTGCTGGCGCTCAAGGTGCGCGGCGACCGGATCGGCACGGTCGGGTTCCTCCCCTACGACGACGCCCGCGACGACGGCGACGCCGGGCTGACGCCGCAGCAGCGCGTCGACCGCCTGCTGCTGCCGTGCGGCGAGGACTTCGACGCGTTCCTGCTGCGCCTGGCGGGCAGCCCGCCCGAGCTGCAGACGGTCGCGGAACTGATGGTGGACGGCGGCTTCGCCCGCGCCGTTCCGGTGGAGGGATGACGTCGACGTGGTGACGTACGCGGAGGCGCAGGAGCGCGCCGAGGAGTGGATCAACGGCGGCGTGCCCGGATACCGGCGCCGCGAGGTGCGGGTGCGCGAGTTCGACCTGGGCTTCGTGGCCTGGGCCGTCGACCGCACCGACGGGCCGTCGTCGGACGGTGGCGCGGCCCGGATGGTGATCGCCCGGGACACCGGCACGACCACGCTCTGGCCCGGCCTGCCGATCAACGAGGTGGTCAAGCGCTACGAGGAGGCCTACGGCCGCCCGGTCGGCGCGACGCCCACCCAGAACCCGGCCCCGCCGGACATGGACTTGATGGAGGCGACGTCCTTCCTGCTCAGCCCGCCGCAGTGGCTGGAGGAGGCGGCCGCCAAGGCCCGTGAGGCGGAGGCCGCCAGCCTCCAGGTCGCCCCTCCGGTCTCGACGGGCCCGCCCGCCGAGGTGCCGACGATGCTCTCGGCACCCCCCGCTGTGCACTCCCTGCCCGAGCCCGACGCGGCGCCGTCCGCGCCGCCTGCTCCGCCGGTGCCGTCTGCGGCCAGCCTCCCGGGACCTTCTGCGCCGCCTCCGCCGTTCGGCGCTGACGGATCGTCGGGTCCGTCGCAGGGCGGCTTCCCCGGTGCGCCGATGGGTGGCCCGGGTATGCCTCCGCCTCCGCCGGGTGCGCCGATGGGTGGGCCGGGTATGCCGCCGCCTCCGCCGGGTGGTCCGGGCGGTTCCGGTGGGTATGGATTCCCGGGTGGTCCGGGTGCGGGTCCGGATGCTGACGGGATTGCGTACGCGCCGACGATGTTGTCGGGTCCGGCGTTGCAGGCACCGGCTGGTGGGCCGCCGATTCCGCCGCCTCCGCCGGGCGCGCCCATGGGTGGCCCCGGCATGCCTCCGCCTCCGCCTGGTGCGCCGATGGGTGGTCCGGGGATGCCCCCGCCTCCGCCTGGAGCGCCCATGGGCGGCCCAGGTATGCCGCCGCCTCCGCCCGGGGGTATGGACGACGCCGGGATCGCGTTCGCGCCGACGATGCTGTCCGGCCCCGCCGTCGTGCCCGGGGCGCCCCCGGCCGGTGGCCCCGGTATGCCTCCGCCCCCGCCGCCCGGTGCGCCGATGGGCGGGCCCGGTATGCCGCCTCCGCCCCCCGGAGCCTCCATGGGCGGCCAGCCCATGCCCGGACTGCCCGGTGCTCCCGGCATGCCAGGCGCCCCCGGCGCGCCGAGCGGTGCGCCGGCCGTCGGGCCCGGCTACATGGCCGTGCTTCGCTACCGCGGGCCGGACGGCTCCGAGCAGCAGGTCATCCAGCGTTCCGCGCTCGGTCTGCCGCACCCGGAGTGGCAGATCCTGCAGGAGGTCCGTCGGCTCAACGTGCCGCCGGAGCAGGTGCTGGAGCTGCACACCGAGCTGGAGTGCTGCGACCTGCCGGCCGGTTACTGCGCGCGGATGGTCAAGGAGGCCTGGCCCAACGTCCGGATCACGCACACCGCCCCCTACGGGCGGGACGCTGCGGCCCGGCGCTCCGGCGTCGAGCACCTGCTGGACCACCTGAGGGAGCTGCACACGCATGCCGCCGGACCGGAGCCGGTCGCACCCTCGCGCGCGCCGCTGCCTCCGGCCGGTGCGCCGACCCCGCCACCGCCCCCGCAGATGCTGGCGCAGGAGGTCCAGGCGGCCTTCGGCGACCAGAACCTGTTCCGCTACGAGGCGCAGGCGGTCGCCCGTCCGGGCCTGCCCGAGGTCGTCTCCGGGACGCTGACCTGGGTCGGCCTGCCGCGTGACTTCGGTCCCTTCTTCTGGGCGCAGGCCGAGCCGGGGCGCCCGGTGCCGACGCTGGCCGAGCTCGCTGCGGAGCGGGGTCTGACGGCCGGGCCGGACGCGGCGACCTACCTGGTCCTGGGCAACGACTACGGCCGCCAGCTGTGCGTGCAGTACGGCACCAACGCGGTCGTCGCGGTGGACCTGGGGTCGCCGGGTCAGCCCGCCGGCCCCGAGGCGAGCCAGCCGCGCTTCGTCAACAGCGGCGTGCCCGAGTTCGTCCGAAGCCTGGCCGTGCTCGGTCGACTCTGGCGGTTCCGCTACGGGCTGACGCAGGAGCAGGCCGGGCACTGGACCACGGACTTCCAGAACGAGCTGGCCACCATCGACCCGGCGGCGCTCTCGTCGCCGGAGAACTGGTGGGCCGTGGTGCTGGAGCAGTTCTGGGACGGGCTGCTGTAGCACGCTGCAGCCGTCGCCGGCTGTCCGCAGCTGACGGGGGTCGGCCCGGTGGCCGACCTCCGTTGCTGTGTCGGTACCGTCTGAAGAAGAATTAATCTGCTCAAAATAGGACGACGACCGATCAGGCCCGGCCAGCGGAGGAACGGAAGCAGAGTATGAGCGAACCGACGACTCCCAACGCCACAGAGTTCACCCTGACGCGCCGGGGCTACGACGTCGATCAGGTGGAGCAGGCTCTCGTCCGGTTGACGGCCGCCCGCGACGAGGCCTGGCAAGGCCTTTCGTCGCTCGGCGACCGGATGCGGGGCCTGGAGCGCCAGCTGATGGACATGCGCGAGGCCCAGGGCGTGGCCGACGCCACCGTCCCGGACTTCGAGGTGCTCAGCCCGCGCGCCGCCGGCCTGCTGGTCACCGCGGAGGAGGAGGCCGAGGCGGTCCGCGCCGGAGCGGTCCAGGAGGCCGCCCGGATCGACGCCGAGGCCCGCACGGCCTCGCGGCGCGAGGCCACTGCCGCCGGGCAGTACGCGGAGCAGCTCCGCGCGGCGTCCGACGAGTCCCACCGCCGCGAGCTCGACCGCGCCCGCTCCCGCGCGGAGGCGGAGCGCGCCGAGGCCGACCGCGAGGGCCGTGCGGTGCGCGAGGACGCCGCAGCGTACGCGGGCGACGTCCGCTCGCGGGCGGAAAACCACACGGAGGACGCGCAGACCTGGCTGACCGGCCAGCAGCGTGCCGCGGCACAGGAGTTCGCCGCACACGACGTCAAGGTAGTGGCCTGGGAGGCCGAGATCACCGCGGTCGGCGACCGCAAGCTCAACGAGAGCGAGCGCCACCACAAGGCGATGGAGGCCAAGGCGGCGGAGATGGACGCCGACGCGGCGACCCAGGCCGAGCGCCTGCTGGAGGCCGCGCGCCGCGAGGCCGCGCGCATCGCCGAGGGCTCGGACCGCGAGCAGCGGGCGTTCGAGGAACGCCGCGACCAGATCCAGGGTCAGCTCGACCACATCCGCCAGACGCTCATCGCCCTGACGGGAACGGTCGCGGGCGGCGAGGCCGAGGCCGACGAGGCGGACGAGGCGGACGTCGAGGCCGAGGCGGAGGACGCGGGCACCCCGCAGGTCGACAGCGAGTCGGACACCTCGGAGCTCCCGACCATCCCCGAGGCTGTGGATAACCCGAACGAGGGACACCACTGAGGGCTCCGGTCCACCAGACTGGCGGCATGTACCGAGTCACCTACACGGTCGAGGCCCAGGCGACCCGCGACGCGCTCTCACACGAGCGGCAGCAGTTGCTCGATCAGGGTCTCGCAGTGCTGGCGAAGGATCCCTACCACGAGGCCACGACGCATGTCGGGATCAATGAAGCGGACCGGAAGGCGCAGGTCGCGCCCGGGATAATGATCGAGTACCTGATCGCGCACGCGCTCATGGTGGTGGCCGTGATCGAGGTGTTCGACGACTCTCTGATCGCGCATGTCTGACCGCCACGCGTTGTTCGAGTCGGCGGCGTACGCTGGAAACCCCCGGGCCGCCGCGCTGTCCGGGTGTTCGCGTTGCCTTCGGCTGAGAGAAGTAGATGAGCCTGACCGGCCTGCTCGACATCGTCGCCTCGGACTCGGCGCTCGCCGAGGCCGCTGAAGCCGCACTCGCCGGGGATCGCCGGCACCTGGACCTCGTCGGCCCCCCGGCCGCCCGCCCGTTCGCCGTGGCCGCGCTGGCGCGTGCGCTCGCGGACGCCGCCAAGGGGGGCCGGGGCCGTCCCGTCCTCGCCGTCACCGCCACCGGGCGCGAGGCCGAGGACCTGGCCGCGGCGCTCGGCTCGCTGCTGCCGCCGGACTCCGTCGCCGAGTTCCCGGCCTGGGAGACGCTGCCGCACGAGCGGCTCTCGCCGCGCTCGGACACGGTCGGCCGCCGGATCGCCGTGCTGCGCCGGATCGCGCACCCGGCGGTGGACGACCCCGCGGCCGGTCCGCTGCAGGTGGTCGTCGCGCCGGTGCGCAGCGTGCTGCAGCCGCAGGTCAAGGGGCTGGCCGAGCTGGAGCCGGTCAGTCTGAAGCAGCGTCAGGAGGTCGACCTCGACGACCTCGTCCAGCGCCTCGCCGCCGCCGCGTACCAGCGCGTCGAGCTGGTGGAGAAGCGCGGTGAGTTCGCCGTGCGCGGCGGGATCCTGGACGTCTTCCCGCCGACCGAGGAGCACCCGCTCCGCGTCGAGTTCTGGGGCGACGAGGTCGAGGAGATCCGTTACTTCAAGGTCGCCGACCAGCGCTCGCTGGAGATCGCGCCGCACGGACTGTGGGCTCCGCCCTGCCGTGAGCTGCTGCTGACCGACGAGGTCCGCGCCCGCGCGGCGGAGCTGGCGGAGGAGCACCCGGAGCTCAGCGAGATCCTGGACAAGATCGCCCAGGGCATCGCCGTCGAGGGCATGGAGTCGCTGGCGCCGGTCCTGGTCGACGACATGGAACTGCTGATGGACGTGCTGCCGCAGGGCAGCGTCGCCGTCGTCTGCGACCCGGAGCGGGTGCGGACCCGGGCCGCCGACCTGGTGGCCACCAGCGCCGAGTTCCTGCAGGCCTCCTGGGTGGCCGCCGCCTCGGGCGGCAAGGCGCCGCTGGACGTCGGCGCGGCCTCGCTCTGGTCGATCGCGGACATCCGCGAGCACGCCGCCGAGATCAGCCTGCCCTGGTGGTCGGTCAGCCCCTTTGCCGCCGATGAGGCGGAGGCGACCGGGCCGGACGTGCTGCACCTGGGCATGCACCCGGTCGAGGCCTACCGCGGGGACACCGCCCGCGCCATCGCCGACTGCAAGGGCCGCCTGGCCGAGGGCTGGCGCGTGGTCCTGGTGACCGAGGGCCAGGGCCCGGCCGCGCGTATCGCCGAGATGCTCGGCAGCGAGGGCATCGGCGCCCGGCTGACGCCGGACCTGACCACCGAGCCCGCCACCGACGTGATCCAGGTGGCCTGCGGCGCGCTCGAGCACGGCCTGGTGCACGAGGGCCTCAAGCTCTGCGTGATCACCGAGACCGACCTGTCCGGCCAGAAGTCCTCCACCAAGGACATGCGCCGGATGCCCTCGCGCCGCCGCAACGCGATCGACCCGCTCGCGCTCAAGGCGGGCGACTTCGTGGTCCACGAGGCGCACGGCGTCGGCCGCTACATCGAGATGGTGCAGCGCACCGTCCAGGGCGCGACCCGTGAGTACCTGGTACTGGAGTACGCCCCCGCCAAGCGTGGCCAGCCGGGCGACCGGCTCTTCGTGCCGACCGACCAGCTGGAGCAGGTCACCAAGTACGTCGGCGGCGAGGCCCCGACGCTGCACCGGCTCGGCGGCGCGGACTGGACCAAGACCAAGGCACGGGCCAAGAAGGCGGTCAAGGAGATCGCCGCCGACCTGATCAAGCTCTACTCCGCGCGCATGGCCTCGCCGGGCCACGCCTTCGGCACGGACACCCCGTGGCAGCGCGAGCTGGAGGACGCCTTCCCCTACGCGGAGACGCCCGACCAGCTCTCCACCATCGCCGAGGTCAAGGAGGACATGGAGAAGACGGTCCCGATGGACCGGCTGATCTGCGGCGACGTGGGTTACGGCAAGACCGAGATCGCGGTGCGCGCGGCGTTCAAGGCGGTGCAGGACGGCAAGCAGGTGGCCGTGCTGGTGCCGACGACGCTGCTGGTGCAGCAGCACTTCTCCACCTTCTCCGAGCGGTACGCCAACTTCCCGGTCGTGGTGAAGGCGCTGTCCCGGTTCCAGACCGACAGCGAGGCCAAGGCCGTGCTGGAGGGGCTGCGCGAGGGCAGCGTGGACGTGGTCATCGGCACCCACCGTCTCTTCTCCGCAGAGACCCGGTTCAAGGACCTGGGCCTGGTCATCGTCGACGAGGAGCAGCGCTTCGGCGTCGAGCACAAGGAGCAGCTGAAGAAGCTCCGGGCCAACGTCGACGTGCTGACGATGTCCGCGACGCCGATCCCGCGCACGCTGGAGATGGCCGTCACGGGTATCCGCGAGATGTCGACGATCACCACCCCGCCGGAGGAGCGCCACCCGGTGCTGACCTTCGTCGGCCCCTACGAGGAGAAGCAGATCGCCGCCGCCATCCGGCGTGAACTGCTGCGCGAGGGCCAGGTCTTCTACATCCACAACCGGGTCGAGTCGATCGACAAGGCGGCTGCCCGCTTGAAGGAGCTGGTCCCCGAGGCGCGGGTCGCCACGGCCCACGGCCAGATGGGGGAGCAGCTGCTGGAGAAGGTCGTCGTCGACTTCTGGGAGAAGGAGTTCGACGTCCTCGTCTCCACCACCATCGTCGAGTCCGGCATTGATATCTCCAACGCCAACACACTGATCGTGGAGCGCGGCGACACCTTCGGCCTGAGCCAGCTGCACCAGCTGCGCGGGCGCGTCGGGCGTGGCCGCGAGCGCGGCTACGCCTACATGCTCTACCCGCCGGAGAAGCCGCTGACCGAGACCGCCCACGAGCGGCTCGCCACCATCGCCCAGCACACCGAGATGGGCGCGGGCATGTATGTGGCGATGAAGGACCTGGAGATCCGCGGCGCGGGCAACCTGCTGGGAGGCGAGCAGTCCGGGCATATCGCCGGGGTCGGCTTCGACCTCTACATGCGGATGGTCGGCGAGGCCGTGGCCGAGTTCCGCGACCAGCTGGCCAACGGCGGCGAGGCCCCGGAGGAGGCGCCGCTCGAGGTCAAGATCGAGCTGCCGGTCGACGCCCACGTCCCGCACGACTACGCGCCGGGTGAGCGGCTGCGGCTCCAGGCCTACCGGTCGATCGCGGCGGTCAACTCCGAGGAGGACATCGCCCAGGTCCGGGCCGAGCTGACGGACCGTTACGGCAAGCTTCCCGAGCCGGTGGAGAACCTGCTGCTGGTGGCGGGCCTGCGGCTGTTCGCCCGGCGGTGCGGTATCTCCGACATCACGCTGCAGGGGCAGTTCATCCGCTTCGGCCCGATCGAGCTGCGTGAGTCGCAGGAGCTGCGGCTCACCCGGCTCTACCCGCGCAGCCAGGTCAAGGCGGCGACCAAGCTGGTGCTGGTCCCGCGTCCGAGCACGGCGCGGATCGGCGGCAAGCCGGTCGTCGGCCGCGAGCTGCTGACCTGGTGCGCGGAGTTCCTCTCCACGATGTTCGAGGAGCTCGCCGCCAAGCGGTGAGGCCGGCGGCGGGCGCGGCACCAGCCGCGACGCGCACGTACGCGACGCCTCGGGCGGGCATCACGCCCGGTCGAGGCGTCGTCGCGTGCCCGGTCCCGCTACGCTCGAAACATGCTCCTCGGACTCTGCATGGCCCTGCTCGCCGCCCTCTGTTTCGGCACCGCGATGGTGCTCCAGGCGCTGGGCGCGCAGAAGCACTCGCCTGCGGACCCGAACTCCGGCCTGCTCGGCACGGTCAAGGCGATGGTCAACCTGCCGTTCGCCGCCGGTCTGCTGCTGGACCTGTTCGGCTTCTGCGCCCAGTTGGTCGCGCTCCGCTCGCTGCCGCTCTACGTCGTCCAGGCGGCGCTGGCGGGCGCGCTCGCGGTGACGGCGGTGCTGGGCGCGGCCATGCTGCGCCTGCGGCTGGGACGCGCCGAGTGGATGGGCGTGGCCGGGGTCTGCGTCGGCCTCGCCGTGCTCGGCGCGACCGCGGGCAAGGAGGGCACCAAGCATCCCGGCAGCGAGCTGCACTGGATCCTGCTCGCCTCGATCCTGGTCATCGCCGTCGCCGGTGCGGCCGTCTGGCGCGTGCGCGAACCGGCCCGCGCGGCCGTGATGGGCGCGCTCTGCGGCCTGGGCTTCGGCGTCGTCGGCATCTCCGTCCGACTGCTGCCCTCCTTCCACGGCATGGACCTGACCCCGCTGTTCAAGGATCCGGCGACGTACGCGCTGCTGGCGGGCGGCGCGGTGGCGTTCGTCTTCATGACCGAGGGCGTCCGCGGCGGCAAGGTCACCACGGCCACGGCCGCGATGGTCCTCGGCGAGACGGCCCTGCCGGCGCTGCTCGGCGTGATCCTCCTCGGCGACCGCACCCGCCCGGGGCTGGTCTGGCTCGCCGTCCTCGGCTTCGCCGTAGCCGTGGCGGGCGCCCTGGCCCTGGCCCGCTTCGGCGAGGTCGCCCCACCGGAGGGGGACGCCGAAGAGGCGCCCCTCGACGGCCGGACCAGCCCGACCAGCCCCTCCGTCGCCCCGGACAGCCACGGCCCGGTCGGCGCAACCCGCGCCCGGGTGGAGCACCAGCACCACTGAGACGAGCGACGCGCGCGAGGCATCCGGTCGACGCTCTGGTGCGCGGGGCGTGCGCGTGGCACGGTGATCTCCGGCACGTGCATCGGACGGATCGTCAGTCGCAGGAGGCCCTGTGAACCTCGTGAGCAACGCCGTGAGCACCGCAGAGCGCGTGAATCCTGCGGTTGCGCCGCCCCGGGCGCGCCCTCGGCGCGCGAGTCGCGCGGCGGTCGCTGCTCTGCTCGCGGTCACCGCGATGGCCGGGCTCTCCGCGTGTTCCGGCGGATCGGCGGACGGTGGGACCGCTCACACCGGTTCGGCGGCAGTCGTCGGGGGCCAGCGGATCAGCGTGGCCACGGTCCAGGACCAGGTGAACGCGTTCCGCGCGGCGGCGCCCGCGCAGGGGCAGCCGGCGACGGCGGGGCAGGGGCAGGTGTACGGGCAGGACTCGCCCGGTGTGCCGACCGCCGTGCTGCAGTTCCTGATCCAGTCGCAGGTGGTCCAGTCGGCGCTGAACGCGAAGGGGCTCTCGGTCTCGGCCAGTGAGGTGACCGCCGTGGAGTCGCAGAACGCCGCCCAGCTCGGCGGGTCGGCCCAGCTGTCGTCCGCGTTCGTCGCCGGGACCGGGCTGCCGCCGAGCGACCTCGACGCGTACTTCCGGACGGTGGTCGGCGAGACGAAGCTGGTCCAGGCGACCGGCGTGAGCCAGGCGACCAAGCAGGAGTACGACGCCGACGTGGCCAAGGCGCTCGACGCGCAGGTGGCGAAGATCGGTTTGGACGTGAACCCCCGCTACGGCAGTTGGGATGCCGCGACGGGCGGTCTGGGCGCGGTCGCGCGCCCGTGGCTCAAGGCCACCTGAGGACACGAGGAGTTGCCCGAGAAGTTGCCCGGGAAGTTCTCCGAGAAGTTGTCCACAGGCGAGGAAGCGGGTAGCCGAGCTGTCGGTCCGGCGAGGTAGGTTCGGGGCGTGGCACAGAACGAGACCCATGCCCCTGACGTCCCCGCCCCTGACCTCCCCGCCGCGCCGGGCCGGTTGATCCTGCTCGGCAGCACCCACCGGGTCGCTCCCGGCCTGCTGTCCTGGCCCGCCTGGCAGGCGCTGCACGCGGCCGACCGGGTCCTGGTCGGCGACGCGGCGCATCCACAGCTCGCGCCGCTGGCGCAGGCCGGTGTCACGGCGGAGGTGCTCGACGTCCCCTCGTACGCGCTGGCCCGCACGCTGGCCGTGGCGGCGGCTGGGGCCGTGGTGGTCTGGGTGGTCGGGCCGGACGGCGATCCCGGGCTGACCGACTCGCTCGCGCGGCTGGCCGTCGAGGGCGCGCAGACGCCCGGCGTGGTCGTTCCGGAGCTGGAGCTGTTGCCCGGCTCCTACGACTTGCCCGGCGCGCGGCTGCTCGATCTGGCCTGGGTGATGGACCGGCTCCGCTCGCCCGGCGGCTGTCCCTGGGACGCCGAGCAGACGCACGAGTCGCTGGTGAAGTACCTGGTCGAGGAGGCCTACGAGCTGGTCGAGGCGATCGAGGAGGACGACCGCACGATGCTCCGCGAGGAGCTCGGCGACGTGCTGCTCCAGGTCTTCTTCCACGCCCGGATCGCGCAGGAGCACGAGACGGAGCCGTTCTCGATCGACGACGTGGCCGGCGGCATCGTCGAGAAGCTGATGTACCGTCACCCGCACGTCTTCGGCGATTCCGACGCCACCACGTCCGAGCAGGTCGAGGCCAACTGGGAGGAGCTCAAGGCCGCCGAGAAGCAGCGCGATTCGGCGGTGGACGGTGTCCCGCTGGCCCAGCCCGCGCTGGCCCTGGCCGCCAAGCTGCACTCCCGCGCCACCAAGGCGGGCGTCTCCGCTGCTCTGCTGGACCAGGGAGCGGGCGCCGGCGACTTCGGTGCCCGGCTGCTCCGGCTCGCCGTCGAGGCGCAGGAGGCCGGGGTCGACCCGGAGGCCGCGCTGCGCGCCGCCGCGCGCGTCTACCGGGACGCGATCCGCGCGGCCGAGTCCGACGCCTGATCCTGCCCGAAGCCCGCCCTTGACCGAAGCCCGCGAACTCGCGGATCACGGAGGACAGATGGAGATCCGGCCGCTGCACGCCTGGCCGACGACGCAGGACGCGGCGCTGGCGGTCCAGGCCGAGCTGCGCCCGCTGGTGCGTGCCGTCCCGCTCGGCCCGCGTCCGCGCACGCTCGCCGGGCTGGATGTCGCATACGCGGGTGCGCACGGCGGCGCGGACGACGAGGTGGCCGCGGCCGTCGTAGTCCTGGACGCGGAGACGCTGGAACCGGTCGAGCAGGCCACGGCGGTCGGGCGGGCCGGATTCCCGTACCTGCCCGGCCTGTTCGCCTTCCGCGAGCTGCCGGTGCTGCTCCGGGCACTGGAGCAGTTGACCGTCACCCCGGACGTCTTCCTCTGCGACGGCCAGGGTCTGGCCCACCCACGCCGCTTCGGCCTCGCCTGCCACCTCGGCGTGCTGACCGGCCGCCCGACGCTCGGCGTCGCCAAGACGCCGCTGCTGGGGGAGTGGTCGGAGCCGGCCGCCGAGCGCGGGTCCACGTCGGAGGTCACGGACGGCGGGGAGGTCGTCGCCCGCGTCGTGCGCACCCAGACCGGCGTCAAGCCGGTGACGGTCTCGATCGGCCACCTGATCGACCTCGACGGCGCGACAGACCTGGTGCTGCAGGCCGCGCCGCGCTACCGCCTGCCCGAGACGACGCGCCTCGCCGACCGGCTCTGCCGCGTCGCCCTGCAGGAGTCCGGAGCCGGCACAGGCGTCAGTAGCGAATGAAGAGTTTGGCGACGAAGCCGACCACGCCGGCGATGAGGCTGAGCGGAAGCGTGACGATCACCAGCACGAAGCCGATGGCGCCGATCTGCCACCAGGGCGATGGGCTCTGCGACTTCGGCTTCTCGTCGGTGCCGGGGGCGCGATGGTTGCCGTGGGGGGCGGTCCTGTTCTTCCCGGCGCCGACGCCGACACCGACGGAGCTCGGCCACCCACCGATCACCGCCAGGGCGCAGCCCAGGCAGACCAGGATCAGCAGGCACAGCGCCACGTCCATCGCCGCGTTGTCGAGGCCGGGTTGGGCGTAGTCGGTGCCGTCGGCCTCACGTCGGACAGTGAGGGAGTGGCCCACGGATGCCCGGGTGTCCTCCAGCTGGAGATCCCGCACCACGACCGAGCCGTCGGTCGAGGTGAAGGTGCCGTCGCAGAAGTTGTGCGAGCTCTTCCCGCCGCCGGTGGTCCAGCACTTGGTGGCGGTGAAGCTGCCCGGGGTCCCGGCGTGGCCGACGTCGTAGGGCAGGTTCGCCAACGGGCCGACCAGCATCACCCACCCCGCGAACGCCACGGCGACCGCTGCTGCCAGCAGGCCGAACGCCGTGGTCGTCAAGGAGGGCGCGGGGCGCGCATCGGTCGTGAGCTGGCTGGGCTGGGTGTTCGTCATCTGCTTCCCCCGTGTGCGATTTGCCCCACCATGCTGCCATCGCCGCTGATCCGCGCCGTCACCCGCCCCTCCCGCGCGGCCCGGGGACTGTGTCGCGTGGCAGGAGGTCAGTTGCCACTGACGACCTCGGCGATCACGCCGACCGCGCCCACCAGGAGGGCGAAGGGCAACGACAACGCGATCAGCCACAGGCCGGCATTGGCGATCTGCCGCCACGGTGTCGGGCGCGTCGAGGCCAGGGAGCGCTTCTCGGGCTTCTGCCCGGGCACCTGGTCCTTGCCCAGGATCACGTTCCTCACAGCTGCTTGATCGATCGGCTGCTTACGTCTCTCCAGCCGCCGCTGCTGCCGCAGTTGCTGTTGACGTCGCCGCTCTGCGGCGTTGACGTACCGGCGTCCGACGCCGATCCGGAACAGCACGAGGCCCAGAACGGTCAGGGCCGCGAGGCCCACGGCGATGTCGATCGTGGCGTTGGCGAAGCCGGGTTGGGCGTATTCGGCGCCGTCCGCCTCGCGTCGGAGGGTGACGGGGTGGCCGACGGAGGCACGGGTGTTCTTCAGCTGGAGATCACGCACCACCACGGAGCCGTCGGTCGAGGTGAAGGTGCCCTGACAGTAGATGCTGTAACTCCTGGCGGAGCCGACCTTCTGACAACTGGTCGCCGTGTAGGTGCCAGGCGTCCCGGCCAGCCCGGCGTCGTAGGCGAAGTTGCTCCCGGCACCGGTCACCAGGAAGAACACGGTGAACGCGGCGGCCAGCAGTGCCACCACCACGGCGAGCACGGGATGCTGCCGTGCGGACGTCGGCTCGGGCGCCCGCGGCCAACCGGGCGGGGGATACGCGCCGGGCGGCGGAGGCGGGTAGGCACCCTGCGGTGGCGGGCCCCACCCCGGTCGGGCCTGGCCCTGCTCGAAATCGTCCGACTGGGTGCCCTTCATGATTCCCCCTCTTGTCCGCCGCCCAGGGACATGGTGGCATCGCCCCATGACAGTGACGCCACCCTCCCCCTCGCGCTGGGGCCTCACCTTCCCGCTGGACGGGATCCCCCTGGGCGCGCAGCGCGCGCTCGTCGAATCGCTGCCGGATCTCGGGTTCACCGACCTCTGGTCGATGGAGACCGCCGGAGCCGACGCTTTCACGCCCCTGGCGCTGGCGTCCGTCTGGGCCCCGACGCTCAACCTCGGCACGGCGATCGTCCCCGTGCACACGCGCGGTCCGGCGCTGCTGGCGATGCAGGCCGCGGCACTGGCGGAGGCAGCGCCGGGACGGTTCGCCCTCGGTCTCGGGTCGTCGTCGCCGGTGATCGTGCAGGACTGGAACGCGGTGCCCTTCGAGCAGCCGTTCCAGCGCAGCCGCGACGTACTGCGGTTCCTGCGTGCGGCGTTCACCGGTCAGCCGGTGACGGAGGAGTACGAGACCTTCGCCGTCCGGCGCTTCCGGCTGGACCGCGTGCCCGCGCAGGTGCCGCCGGTGCTGCTGGCCGCGCTGCGCTCCGGCATGCTGCGGCTCGCGGGCCGCGAGGCGGACGGCGTGATCCTCAACTGGCTCTCCCCGGACGACGTTCGTACCGCACGCGCGGAGTTCGACGCCGCGGCGGGCCCCGACCACGGCAAGGACGTGGTCGCGCGGGTCTTCGTCTGTCCGACCGAGGACGCGGAGTACGCCCGTGCCCTGGGCCGCCGCCTGATCGCGGCGTACCTGACGGTCCCGGCCTACGCCGAGTTCCACCACTGGCTCGGCCGCGGGAACGCTCTCAAGCCGCTGTGGGAGAACTGGGCCGCGGGCGAGCGGAAGGCCGCGGCCGCGTCGGTCCCGGACGAGGTGGTCGACGACCTGATCGTCCACGGTCCCGCCGAGCGGGTCCGCGAGCGACTCCACGAGTACGTCGCCAACGGTGTCACCGTCCCGGTCCCGGCGCTGCTGCCCGTGCCCGAGCAGGGCGCGAACGCCTTGGCGGCGGCCATCAAGGCCGTCAGCCCGGCCTGAGCCCTTCTGCAGACGGGATGTTGCACCTACCTGGGGGCGCGGGGAACTGCGCGAACAACCACTGACGAGCGGATGGCCCTGCTCGTTCGGCCTGCCACGTCCGTGGGTGGCTTATCGCGCAGTTCCCCGCGCCCCCGGAGGTTGCAACGACCTCATCTGCAGAACGGCGAACGGCGTCCCTACGCGCCCAACTGCGGGAGCGAGGCGACCGCCTTGCGCATACCGGAGAGCCAGCCGTCCCGGTCGGAGACGCGCTGCTGTTCGTAGGTGGCGACCTCCTCGTGGGGGAGGATCAGGAACCGCTCCTCCGCCAGGCCGCGGACGACCGACTCCGCCACGTCCTCCGGCTCCAGCAGCGGGCCGAACGCCGTCAGGACCGCGCGGACGTCCTCGCGCGCGGTCATCGCCGTGCGCACGCCCTGCGGGCACAGCGCGCTGACGCGGATGCCCTGCGCGCCGTAGGTGACGGAGAGCCATTCCGCGAAGGCGACCGCCGCGTGCTTGGTCGCCGTGTACGCCGCGTCGCCGGGCATCTGCAGCAGGCCCGCCGCGCTCGCGGTGTTGAGCAGGTAGCCGTGGCCGCGCTTCAGCATCCCGGGCAGGACCGCACGCGCCGCGTAGACGTGGGACATGACGTTGATGTCCCAGTTGGCCTGCCACAGCTCGTTGGACGCGTCGATGCCCGCGCCGCTGCCGATACCCGCGTTGCTGCAGAACAGGTCGACCTGGCCGAGGTGCTTCTCGGCCGTGTCGACCAGCGCCCGCACGTCGCTCTCGCGGCTGACGTCGCTGGCCACTCCGACGGTGTGGCAGCCGTGGCGGTCCAGCTCCTGGGCGAGGTCCTCGACCTTCGACCCGTCCAGGTCGGCCAACAGCAGGCCCCGTGCGCCCTCTGCGGCGAACCGCCGCGCCAGTGCCGTGCCGATGCCCCCGGCCGCGCCCGTGACGACGACTACCGCGCCTTCCAGCTCCATGCCCGAACCCCTTTGTCCGCACTCGACGGATCGGACCCCCGCACGGCCCGATCGCTGCGGGCGATCGTAAGCTCACTACCCGTTGGTACGACAGTGTGTCTCTGCCCACCTTTCCGAACCGTTAACGTCGAGACGTGCCCGATCTCGCCCAGCCCCCGCTCTTCTCGCCCGCGTTCGCAGCCGATCCCTACCCGGCGTACGCCTGGCTGCGCGACCATGCGCCGGTCCACTGGACCACCCTGCCGAGCGGGGTCGACGCGTGGTTGGTGACCCGGTACGCCGACGCGCGCCAGGCGCTGGCGGACGCCAGGCTGAGCAAGAACCCCGCCCGCCACAGCGGGCAGGCGCACCGCAGCGGCCGGGTCGGCATCCCGGGCGAGCGCAACGCGGACCTGATGACGCACCTGCTCAACATCGACCCGCCGGACCACACCAGGCTGCGCAGTCTGGTGTCGAAGGCGTTCACCCCGCGCCGGGTCGCGGCCTTCGAGCCGCGTGTGCGCGAGATCACGGACCGGCTGATCGACGCCTTCGCGGAGCGCGGGCACGCGGACCTGATCCACGAGTTCGCCTTCCCGCTGCCCATCTACGCGATCTGCGACCTGCTCGGCGTCCCGCCGGAGGACCAGGACGACTTCCGCGACTGGGCGGGGATGATGATCCACATGGGCCAGGCGCCGCGCGGCGGCGTCGGGCGGGCGGTGAAGAAGATGCGCGGCTATCTGGCCGAGCTGATCCACCGCAAGCGCGCCGACCTCGGCGACGACCTGATCTCCGGCCTGATCCGCGCCAGTGACCACGGTGAGCACCTGACCGAGAACGAGGCCGCGGCGATGGCCTTCATCCTGCTCTTCGCCGGCTTCGAGACCACGGTCAACCTGATCGGCAACGGCATGTACGCGCTGCTGACCCACCCCGAGCAGCGGGCGCTGCTCCAGGCCTCGCTCGACCGGGGTGAGACCGCGCTGCTGGAGTCCGCCGTCGAGGAACTGCTGCGCTACGACGGGCCGGTGGAGATCGCCACCTGGCGGTTCGCGACCGAGCCGCTGACCGTCGGCGGCCAGGAGATCGCCCCGGGCGACCCGGTCCTCGTCGTGCTCGCCGCCGCCGACCGCGACCCCTCCCGCTTCGCGGACCCGGACCTGCTCGACCTGGCCCGGCGGGACAACCCGCACATCGCCTTCGGTCTCGGCGTCCACTACTGCATCGGCGCGCCGCTGGCCCGCCTCGAAGCCCAGTACGCGATCGGCGAGCTGCTGCGCAGGCTCCCTGACATCACGTTGGCCGCCGACCCAGCGGAACTGCGCTGGCGCGGCGGCCTCATCATGCGGGGGTTGCGGCAACTGCCGGTGGAGTTCGAGCCTGTCGGTGGCGCTTCGGGGGTGCAGGCGTAGGGGGAAAGGGCCCGGCCCGGCCGGTGTTGCGGCTCAGGCCGCGCGCTCGCCCGGCAGGGTGATCCGGAGCACCAGGTGGCCTCCGAAGAACATCACCATGCCGATGGCCAGGATCACGCTGCTGACCGAGCGCCGGTCGCGCGGGACGAGCAGCGCGACGAGCGCGACCAGGACCAACGACGTCTGCACGCCGACGTTCTGGAAGAGCAGGCCTGTCAGCCACTCGAACAGCCTGTCTCGTATCTCCATCTATCCACCTCCTGTGTATGTACAAGATGATTTCCAGGTAATGGAGGATGGGAACCTGTAAAACTGACGGGTAGACAAGTTCCGTCCGCAGCACGGGAGTACGCTGCGGGTCGGTCGGCGGAGGGGGTGGTGCTCCGATGGTCTCGAAGCGCGTGCAGGAGCAGTTGGAGCAGCGGATCGCCGAGGGCACGTGGCAGCCCGGCGAGTCCCTGCCCTCGGCGCAGCAGCTCGCCGAGGACCTCAAGGTGTCCCGGCTCACGGTGCAGAAGGCGCTGACCGCGCTCGCGCGCGACGGCCTGATCGTCACCCGGGCCGGCAAGCCCGCCGTCCTCACCGGCGCCCGCCCGCGCCGACCCGCAGCCGACGCGGACGCCGGCACGGAGGAGGAGACGAACGGGCCCGCGGACGGATACGCGGGCGGACCCTCCGACGGCGCGGTCGATGTGGTCGATGTCCTGGAGCGTCGGCTCGGTCGTGCGCTGCGCAGCCGCAGGCTCCGGGTGGACGTGCTCTCCGCGACCTCCGAGTCCTTCGTCGCTGCCCTCCAGCAGCAGTTGCTCGGGCTGCGTGCCCGTCGCGGGCCGGTGCTGGAGGAGTTCCGGGTACGTCTGCTCTTCTGCGACTTCAGCGGGCTGCCGACCTTCCCCCGAGTGCTGGGTGATCCGGACGACCACCGGCCGATCGCCCGGCTGCGGCGGATCGGACAGGACCAGGTGACCATGCTGCGCTCCGCCGCGAACTCGCTGCAGACCTTCCGACTGGTCGAGAACGAGCCGCTGATCGAGGCGCGGACGCTGCCGTTCCCGCCGATGGCCCAGCTCTACCTGGTCAACGACGACGAGGTGCTGGAGGGTTGGTACGAACTGCGGGAGCGTCAGGTGGAGGTCGGCGGTCACCGGCGCAGGCTGGCCGACCTGACCGGGTTGAGCACTCCGCTCTTCGTCAGGACCCGCCACTCGCTGCCCAATCACGTCGACTCCGCGTATGTCGACGCCGCCCAGGTCTTCTTCGACTCGTGGTGGTCCCAGGGCGAGCCGTACGGCGTTTCCCTGCATCGCTGACCCGTGTCAGTCCGTACCGACGCGCTGACCTGCGACGTCGTCAGGTCTGTCGGAAAGTCAAATAACAGCGGGGTAACGGACCTCACACGGGCTCCCCATCCGGCCCGATTCGACGTCACGGCGGCCGTGAAGCGGCTGGTCAGCGTCGAGCGAGCCGCCGTAGGAACGGGTGGTTCGCCAACATACGTCCCGGTGTCGGAGGTTGAGATTCGTATGAAGATCTGCCTAGCCTCCCTGTCGTCCGCGTAAGCGGACACCGCCGCGCGGGACGCCGAGTCCTGTCCACCGCGAGGCGGCAACGTCGAGTTGACGACCGGACAGGAGCGGGGGACCCAGGTAAGTCGCCGTGAACTCGGTTCACGGCTAGGGGTGAAGGCGCGAGAGCGCCCGGGCTACCTCACGGCCCGAACCCGACAGCTCACCTCGCAGGCGTCGGAGAGGAACATTTGCATGGGGTTCTCCGGCACCGGCCGTCATCGCCGCATCCGTGTCAACAAGGCCAAGGCCATCGTCGCCACCACCGGCGTGGCAGGCGCGGCCGTCGCGCTCCCGTCCTCGGCGCTTCGAGCGCCCACGCCGCCTCGGTCTCCATCTGGGACAAGGTCGCCCAGTGCGAGAGCGGCGGCGACTGGTCCATCAACACCGGCAACGGCTACTACGGCGGCCTGCAGTTCTCCGCGAGCACCTGGCGTGCCTACGGCGGTGGGGCCTATGCGTCGACCGCCGACCAGGCGAGCGAGGGCGCGCAGATATCCGTCGCCGAGAAGGTGCTGGCCAGTCAGGGGCCTGGCGCCTGGCCTGTCTGC
This sequence comes from Streptacidiphilus sp. BW17, assembly GCF_041262485.1. NCBI lineage: Bacteria > Bacillati > Actinomycetota > Actinomycetes > Kitasatosporales > Streptomycetaceae > Streptacidiphilus > Streptacidiphilus sp. BW17. The sequence goes on from NZ_JBGCCR010000003.1 coordinate 97,374, forward strand.
GGCCCGCAGGCCGGTCTGAGCCAGGGCGGCCCGGCCCCCGCGACCAACACCTCCTCGTCCTCGTCGTCGCACTCTTCGAGCTCGGACTCGTCCTACACGTCGTCCTCGTCCTCGTCCTCGGGCGGCACGTCGAGCACCCACCACACGACGCACCACCGCAGTGCGCCGACGAGCGATACGCCGCAGTACGCCCCGAGCCACACGTCCGGTGGCGGCACGGGCGACTACACCGTCAAGCCGGGCGACACCCTCTCCGGCATCGCCGCGTCCCATGACATCCAGGGCGGCTGGCACGCGCTCTACGCGAAGAACCGCGCCACGGTCGGCGGCAATCCGAACCTGATCCTCGTCGGCGAGAGGCTCTCGTTCTGAAGCACCTTGTTCTGAGGCGCCACTTGAGCGGTGGACGGAGCTCCTACCGGCGGGTAGGGGCTCCGTCCGTATTGCCCGCCCGTTTTGTCCTTGGTGTTCGTCAGTCAAGACGGTGCAAAGGTCCTGAGTGGTTCGCACGGACAATGCGGCTAGGCTCAGTGCGTAACAACCCGCATCCCCCTGAGGAGACAGTTGTGCCCTCCATCGACGTCGTCGTAGCCCGGGAGATCCTCGACTCACGAGGCAACCCCACGGTCGAGGTCGAGGTCGGCCTCGACGACGGCAGCACCGGTCGTGCGGCCGTGCCGTCCGGCGCCTCCACCGGCGCGTTCGAGGCTCTGGAACTGCGTGACGGTGACAAGTCCCGTTACGGCGGCAAGGGTGTGGAGAAGGCGGTGCTCGCCGTCATCGAGCAGATCGGCCCGGAGCTGGTCGGCTACGACGCCACCGAGCAGCGGCTGATCGACCAGGCGATGCTGGACCTGGACGCCACCGCCGACAAGTCCTCGCTCGGCGCCAACGCGATCCTGGGCGTCTCCCTGGCCGTCGCGCACGCCGCCTCCGAGGCCAGCGACCTGCCGCTCTTCCGCTACCTGGGCGGCCCGAACGCCCACGTGCTGCCGGTCCCGATGATGAACATCCTCAACGGCGGTTCGCACGCGGACTCCAACGTCGACATCCAGGAGTTCATGATCGCTCCGATCGGCGCGGAGTCCTTCTCCGAGGCGCTGCGCTGGGGCGTCGAGGTCTACCACACGCTCAAGGCCGTGCTGAAGGCCCGTGGCCTTTCCACCGGTCTGGGCGACGAGGGCGGCTTCGCGCCGAACCTCGACTCCAACCGTGAGGCCCTGGACCTGATCCTCGAGGCGATCAAGGAGGCCGGCTACACCCCCGGCCGCGACATCGCCCTGGCCCTGGACTGCGCCGCGTCCGAGTTCTACAAGGACGGCGCCTACGAGTTCGAGGGCAAGTCCCGCACCGCCGCCGAGATGACGGCCTACTACGCCGAGCTCGTCGCCGCGTACCCGCTGGTCTCCATCGAGGACCCGCTGTTCGAGGACGACTGGGAGGGCTGGAAGACCATCACCGCCGAGCTGGGCGACAAGGTCCAGCTGGTCGGTGACGACCTGTTCGTCACCAACCCGGAGCGTCTGGCCCGCGGCATCAAGGAGGGCGCCGCCAACGCCCTGCTGGTGAAGGTCAACCAGATCGGCTCGCTGACCGAGACCCTGGACGCCGTCGAGATGGCCCAGCGCAACGGCTTCCGCTGCATGATGTCGCACCGCTCCGGCGAGACCGAGGACGTCACCATCGCCGACCTGGCCGTCGCCACCAACTGCGGCCAGATCAAGACCGGTGCCCCGGCCCGCTCCGAGCGCGTCGCCAAGTACAACCAGCTGCTGCGCATCGAGGAGATCCTCGACGACGCCGCCGAGTACGCCGGCCGCGGCGCCTTCCCGCGCTTCAACGGCTGACCGAAGCTCACCCGGTTCCTCCGACGCCCCGCTGTCTTCACCCTCTAGGGTGGGGGCGGTGGGGCGTCTGAGCGCCCGACAGCCAGGGAGGGACGACGAGGGTGGCGGTGGCCAAGCAGCGGCAGGCCGAGCACAAGCAGGACGGGCAGAAGCAGGCACGGCGGCGGCCGAAGCTGACCGGCCGTGCGGCGGTGCTCGCGCTCGTGGTCTGCGCCCTGGTCGCGGCGTTGGCGTATCCGATGCGGCAGTTCATCGCCCAGCGCTCGCAGATCGACCAGCAGCGCGCCGCCCAGCAGCAGGCGCAGCAGCAGGTCGACGAGCTGCGCCGGGAGCGGGCCCGCTGGGAGGACCCGGCGTATGTCGAGGCCCAGGCGCGGCAGCGGCTGCACTACGGCTTCCCCGGCGACACCCCGTTCAGCTCCGTGCTGCCCACCCCGACCGCGACCGCCTCGCCCTCGGCGCAGCAGCAGGCGGCGGCGCAGCCCTGGTACCAGAGCCTGCTCGGCTCGCTCGACTCCGCCGACCGGACCACGCAGCCGGGACGCTGAGGAACCCCGACAAACATTGAAGAATAGAGACATGTCGCACGACCCTCAGAGTCCCGCCCAGTCCACCTCCGCAATGCCGGCCGAGCCCGTCGCACCCGTGTCGGAGGCCGACCGCGCCGCCGTCGAGGCCCAGCTCGGCCGAGTGCCGCGCGGCCTCCGCGCCGTCGCCCACCGCTGCCCCTGCGGCCTGCCGGACGTCGTCGAGACGGCCCCACGGCTGGAGGACGGCACGCCGTTCCCGACGCTCTACTACCTGACCTGCCCCCGGGCCGCCTCGCTGATCGGCACCCTGGAGGCGGACGGGATGATGAAGGAGCAGACCGCCCGGCTCGCCGAGGACCCGGAGCTCGCCGACGGCTACCGCAGGGCCCACGAGGACTACATCGCCCGCCGCGACGCCATCGAGGTGCTGGAGGGCTTCCCGAGCGCCGGCGGCATGCCGGACCGGGTCAAGTGCCTGCACGTGCTGGTCGGCCACTCGCTGGCGGCCGGTCCGGGCGTGAACCCGCTGGGCGACGAGGCGTTGGCCGCGCTGCCGGAGTGGTGGCGCAAGGGCCCGTGCGTCTGCGTGGACGGGGCCGAGAACGGGGCCGAGAACGTGGACGGGGCCGAGAACGGGGCCGAGAACGTGGACGGGGCCGAGAACGTGGGCGGGGCCGAGGACACCGAGAACGCTGAGACCGAGGAAGCGGGGGAGACCGCGTGAGCCTGACCCGAGTCGCCAGCGTCGACTGCGGCACCAACTCTATCCGTCTGCTCGTCGCGGACCTCGACCCGGCCACGGGCGAGCTGCACGAGCTGGACCGGCGGATGACCATCGTCCGGCTCGGCCAGGGCGTCGACCGCACCGGCCGCCTGGCCCCGGAGGCGCTGGAGCGCACCTTCGCCGCCTGCCGCGACTACGCGACGGTGATCCGCGAGCTGGGCGCCGCCCGGCTCCGCTTCGTCGCCACCAGCGCCTCCCGGGACGCGGAGAACCGGGACGAGTTCACCGCCGGGGTCCGCGAGATCCTCGGCGTGGACCCGGAGGTCATCAGCGGCGACGAGGAGGCCCAGCTCTCCTTCACCGGCGCGACCAAGGAGCTGAGCGGGGAGCACGGCCCCTACCTGGTCTTCGACCTGGGCGGCGGCTCGACCGAGTTCGTGCTGGGCACCGACCGGGTCGAGGCGGCCCGCTCGGTCGACATCGGCTGCGTGCGGATGACCGAGCGGCACGGCGACGACTTCGTGTCGATGCGCGCCGACATCAAGAAGGCGCTGGACCAGGCGGCCGAGGTCGTCCCGCTCGACACAGGAGCGACTCTGGTCGGCCTGGCCGGAACGGTCACCACGGTGGCGGCCATCGCGCTGGGCCTGCCCGCCTACGACCGTGAGGCGGTGCACCACTCCCGGATCCCGCTGGCCGACGTCCGGGCCGTCACCGAGCGGCTGTTGGGGTCCACTCACGAGCAGCGGGCGGCGATCCCGGTGCTGCACCCGGGGCGCGTCGACGTGATCACGGCGGGGGCGCTGGTGCTGCTCGCGATCATGGAGCGGACCGGCGCGGCAGAGGTGGTCGTCAGCGAGCACGACATCCTCGACGGCATCGCTTGGAGCACGGTGCTCTGAGGGGCTCTGACGGTTCGGCAGGCCCACATCGGGGCTACATCAGGGCCTGTCGGACCGGTCGGGTTCGTGTCGCGCGGAAATGTTCGTGAATTTCTTCACATGGAGTTCCCGTCCCAGGGATGACCTCTCGGGGCACTTCGTCCGAATTGTGGGACTGAAGGCGCTCCGGCGGGCTGACCAGCCCGATCCCAGGTCGCGCGTCCCAGTCGCACACACAATCGCAATGTGGCCGTCGAGCTGCGGATTCTCACGGTTGCCGGGTGGGGTGCGTGAGGAGGGGCATCGGCCGCGCACGTGGGGGCGCGAAGTGTAGCAGGTGCTGTCCAGACCCCTGTGAGTAGGCCGACAAATGCCAGGCAAGGAGGGGGTGGATACTTTCGGATATGAGCACCACGGAGCGTCCTCGCATCCTGATTGTCGGCGGTGGCTATGTCGGCCTGTATGCCGCGATGCGCATCCTCAAGAAGATGCGCTACGGAGAGGCGACCGTCACGGTCGTCGACCCGCGGTCGTACATGACGTACCTGCCCTTCCTCCCCGAGGCGGCCGGCGGCAACGTCGCGCCCCGCAACCTCGTCGCCCCGCTGCGCCGCGTCCTGAAGAAGGCCGAGGTCCTCACGGGTCACGTCACCACGGTCGACCAGGACCGCAAGGTGGCCACCGTGCAGCCCGCAGCCGGCGACTCCTACGAGATCCCCTTCGACTACCTCGTCGTCGCGATGGGCTCGGTGTCCCGCACCTTCCCGATCCCGGGTCTGGCGGAGCACGGCATCGGCATGAAGTCGGTCGAGGAGGCCATCAGCCTCCGGAACCACGTCGTGGCCCAGCTCGACATGGCCGAGTCCACCACGGACGAGGCCGTGCGCAAGCAGGCGCTGACCTTCGTGGTCATCGGTGGCGGCTTCGCCGGTATCGAGACCATCGCCGAGGTCGAGGACATGGCCCGCGACTCGGCGAAGATCTACCACAACGTGAAGCGCGAGGACATGCGCTTCATCGTGGTCGAGGCAGCCAACCGCATCCTCCCCGAGATGGGCCCGGACCTCGGTCTGTGGACCAAGGAGAAGCTCGAGGAGCGCGGGATCGAGATCTACATCGAGACCTCGATGGAGTCCTGCGTCGACAAGCACGTCGTCCTGAAGAACGGTGTCGAGGTCGACGCCTCCACCATCGTGTGGACGGCGGGCGTCAAGCCGAACCCGGCGCTGGCCAACTTCGGCCTCCCGCTGGGCCCGCGCGGCCACGTCGACACCGCGCCGACCCTGCAGGTCCAGGGCTTCGACAACGTCTGGTCCGCGGGCGACAACGCCCAGGTGCCGGACCTCGCCGTCGGTGAGGGCGCCTGGTGCCCGCCGAACGCGCAGCACGCCGTGCGTCAGGCCCTCGTGCTGGGTGACAACGTCATCTCCGGCATGCGGGGCTTCCCGCAGAAGGAGTACAAGCACAAGAACCTGGGTGCGGTCGCCGGTCTCGGCCTGCACAAGGGTGTGGCGATCCTCTTCGGCAAGTACAAGCTGAAGGGCCGCCCCGCCTGGTGGTTCCACCGCCTGTACCACGGCAGCCGCGTGCCCACCATGAACCGCAAGGTGCGCGTGTTCGCCGACTGGACGCTGGCCATGTTCCTCAAGCGTGAGACCGTCTCCCTGGTGGAGATGGAGAAGCCGCGCGAGGTGTTCGTCGAGGCGGCTGGTCCCGCGAAGACGCTCCCCGCGGCGCCGGCTGCGCCCGCCAAGGAAACCGTCTCCGCCTGACGCCGGCCGACCCCTCACGGGTCAGCTGCTCCCCAAGCCCGGCAGCGTCGCCGGACCACAGCCCGTGGTGCTCATAACCGGCACCGCTGCCGTAAAAAGAAGTGCCCCTGCCCGTCATCGACGGGCAGGGGCACTGGCATTTTCACTTCCAGGGGCGAGGCATTGGCAACGTCCCTCAGTCGGTCTTGATCGCCCCGAGGATGTCGAGCCTCGCCGCCCGACGCGCGGGCCAGAGCGCGGCCAGCAGGCCGACGCTCGCGCCGATGCCGATGAAGAGGACGAACTGGCCCCACGGCAGGACCGTGGTGAGCCCGGACAGGTCCGCCGCGAGGAGACGGTTCGCCGCCCACGCGAGGAACGTGCCGATGGCGACGCCCATCGCCGCGCCGAAGACGGCGATCACCACCGACTCCAGCCGGACCATCCGCTTGACGCCGCGGCGGTCCAAGCCGATGGCCCGCAGCATGCCCAGCTCGCGCTTGCGCTCGAAGACCGACATCGCCAGCGTGTTGACCACGCCGAGGACGGCGATCAGGACCGCCATGCCCAGCAGCGCGTAGAGGATGGTGAGCATCATCGAGATGGTCGAGCTGAACTGGTCGATCATCTGCTGCTGCGACTCGACCTTGACCAGCGGGTTGCGGCCGGTCGCGTCCCGCAGGGCCTGCTCGTTGGCGGTGGTGGCGCCGCCGTCGGACTTCACCAGGACGGCGTTGTAGAGCGGCGCCGTGGTGTGCGGGGCGAGTGCCTGCTCGCCGAGGATCGCCGGGCCGAGCAGACCGCTCTTCTGGTAGACGCCGCCGACGGTGACCGTGCCGCTGGTGCCGTTCGGGTACTGCACCTGCATCGTGCTGCCGACGCCGAGGTGACGCGTGCTCGCCTCGTCGGCGGAGAGCAGTATCTGACCCTGACTCAGCGAGGTCGCGGAGCCCGTGGTCATCACCGGTGCGACCAGCTGGTCGAACGTGGTCTCGTCGAAGCCGTTGACGGAGAGCGCTCCACCGGCGGTCTGCAGGTACTGGCTGTCCATCACGCTGCTGGCCGTGACGCCGTGGGCGCTCCGGAGCTCGTCGGCCAGCGTGGGGGAGACCGGGAAGCCCATCTGCATCTCGACCGCGTAGTCCGCCTTCATGTTGGCGGTGACCTGGCCCGCCACGGCCGAGTTGACCGAGGAGCCGATGACGGTCAGCGCCGAGATCAGCGTGACGCCGATGGTCAGCGCGGACGCGGTCGCCGCCGTGCGACGCGGGTTGCGGATCGCGTTCTGCTTGGCCAGCTTGCCGCTGACGCCGAACAGGCCGCGGAAGACCGGGCCGGTGGCCGCGATGATCGGGCGGGAGAGCAGCGGCGTCAGCACGAAGACGCCGAGCACCAGCAGCGCCGCGCCGAGTCCGACCGGCAGCCGGCCGTTGCTGCCGCCCTGGTTCACGCCCATCAGCACCGCGGCGATGCCGAGACCGGCGAGCACGCCGCCGAGGCTGTTCCGGATCACCAGGCTGCGCTGCGAGGACGGCTGTTCGTTGCTGCTCATCGCCGCGACCGGGGCGACCCGGGAGGCGCGCAGCGCGGGGAAGAGCGCCGCCAGCGAGGTGACCACCGTGCCGACCAGCAGCGTGGTCACGACGGTGGAGGCGCTGACCGTCAGGCCGCCGCCCGGCAGGTTGCCGCTGGTCCCGGCCCAGGCCTTGAGCGCCGCGCCGATCCCGACCCCGGCGCCGAGGCCGACCACAGAGGCGGTGAACCCGACCAGCAGTGCCTCGATCAGCACCGAGCGCCGCACCTGACGCCGGCTCGCCCCGAGCGCGCGCAACAGTGCCAGCTCACGGGTGCGTTGGGCGATCAGCATGGTGAAGGTGTTGGAGATCAGGAACACGCCGACGAAGAGCGCGATCCCGGCGAAGAACAGCAGCGCCGTCTTCATGGTGGACGTGCCGTTCTCGACCATCGTCTTGGCGTCGGCGGTCAGCTGCGCGCCGGTGTGCACGGTGATGTTGGCGCTGCGCGGGACCACCTGCTCGATCTCGCTCGCCAGCGCGTCCTGGCTGGTGCCGGGCCTGGCGGTGGCGTCGATGGTGCCGAACTGCCCGGCCTTGGCGTAGAGCTGCTGCGCCAGCGGGGTGTCGAAGAGCACCAGCGAGCCGCCCGAGGTGACCTGCGGGTCGGTGGTGGTGAAGATGCCGGTGACCGTCAGCCGCATGACCGGGCCGTTGACGGCGATCCGGATCGTGTCACCGACCTTGTCGCCGTTCTTGGCGGCGGTCTTCTGGTCGACGGCGACCTGGCCCGCGGTGGCCGGGCCGGTGCCCTGGACCATCGGGTAGCGCGGGTCGCTACCGCCGCTGCCCGGGCTCCAGTTGGCGCCGTTGGTGCTGCCAGCGTCGCCGACCAGGTTGCCGTTCGCGTCGGCGATCCCGGCGAAGCCGCTGACCGTGCCCACGGCCGAGGCCGTGCCGGGCAGAGCCTGTATCCGGTGCAGCGTCTGCGCGGTGAGCGGATCGGCGGCGCTGTTGTTGTTCTTCTCGCTCCGCTCGATACCGGTGGCCTGGTTGTCCACCCGGACGGAGACGTTGTCGTAGTCGTGGGAAAGGCTGTTCTTCAGCGCGGTGCTGACCGAGTCGGAGAAGACCAGGGTCCCGGCCACGAAGGCGGTCCCCAGGACGACGGCGAGCATCGTCATCAGCAGGCGTCCCTTGTGGGACAGCACGTTGCGCAGTGCGGTCTTGAACATGGGTGATGGGCTCTCGTCTCGCGGCGTCTCGCGCCTCAGCTGGTCCGGCCCTTGGCGTCGAACCGGCGCATCCGGTCCAGCACGCCGTCGGCGGTGGGGCCGTGCAGCTCGTCGACGATGCGGCCGTCGGCGAGGAAGACCACCCGGTCCGCGTACGAGGCGGCGACCGGGTCGTGGGTGACCATCACGATGGTCTGGCCGAGGTCGCGCACGGACGAGCGCAGGAAGCCCAGGATCTCCGCGCCGGAGCGGGAGTCGAGGTTGCCGGTGGGCTCGTCGGCGAAGATGATCTCCGGCTTGGAGGCCAGGGCGCGGGCGCAGGCCACACGCTGCTGCTGGCCGCCGGAGAGTTGGCTGGGCCGGTGACCGAGGCGGTCGGCCAGGCCGACGGCCGCGATGACCTGCTGCATCCACGCCTGGTCGGGCTTGCGACCGGCGATGTCCATCGGCAGCGTGATGTTCTCCAGCGCCGTCAGCGTCGGCAACAGGTTGAACGCCTGGAAGACGAAGCCGATCTGATCCCGGCGCAGCTTGGTCAGCTGCTTGTCCTTCAGCCCGCCCAACTCGACCTCGCCGATCCGGGCCGAGCCGGAACTGACCGAGTCGAGGCCGGCCAGGCAGTGCATCAGGGTGGACTTGCCGGAGCCCGAGGGGCCCATGATGGCGGTGAACTCGCCTCGGTAGAACTCCACCGAGACGTGGTCCAGTGCGGTGACGCGGGTGTCGCCCGTGCCGTAGACCTTCGACAGGTCCGTGGCCCGGGCTGCGGCGGTGCGCAGAGCGGTGGTCGTCACGGTGGAATCTCCGAGGTTCGGGACAACAGAGGGAAGGCGGCTTCTCACCGCTTCTTCATCCTCGTGGTCCCGACCGCCCCGGAAGTCGCTCCGAGGACCTGACCGATGCTCCTTCTCCGGGATGACCCCGACTCCGTCTCCTCGGGGATCCCCTCAGGGCCGGACGCCGGCGTGGGTCAGGGTGTGGGTCAGCGTCGAACGCGCTGACCCGCACCGCTCCAGACCCTCGTTCAGGCCTGACGATTTGTCAGAGTCCAGCAAATCAAGTCAACTTCCACCCATGCGGGAGCAAGGTCAGGCTTGCTCCGGATAGGCTCTCCCCGTGGGGTTGCGCCCGGATGGTGGAACGCAGACACGGCGAGCTTAAACCTCGCTGGCCGCCAGGCCGTGCCGGTTCGAATCCGGCTCCGGGCACGTGTGCACACCATGGCCTGACATGGTCAGGCCATGGTGCTGCGCGGCCGGCTGGCGGAGCAGGCTCAGTGCGTCATCCGCGCGGCGGCCCGGCGCAGGTCGAACTCGTGGATGATCGCCTTGGCGTAGCCGTACGAGAGCTCGTACTCGCGGCGGAGCCATTCGATCTTTTCCTCACAGCGGATGAGGGAGGGGCCGTCGGCGACGACGTGGAGCCAGTCGTCCATGGTGCGGCCGGTCACGCCGGGGATGCGGGAGATCAGGTTCTGGTGGGTCTCTGCGGAGTACATGAGGGTCACAAGGCGCCTCCGATGGAGCGGTCCGTTTCACGACTGTGCCGCAGGGTGGGGGCGATGGCAACAGTCTGCGTCGAGGCTTGCGTACCCAGGGGCGCGTGGCTCCATCCCTGATGCGCGGATACGCTCGCTCCATGCTCGATCCGACTCCACTTGTCGCTGCCGCTGAGCGTTTGGCGGACCGTTTCCGCTCGCTCCCCCAGAGTAGGCTCGCGCGCACCGCGCCCGCCGGGCTCGCGCTGGCCCGCGCGATGGCTTCGGCAGCCGGCGCGCCGACGGAGGTGCCGGACGCGGGGGCGTTCGTGGTGGGGGATCAGATCGCGGCGACGGCCCACGATCTGGCGCTCGCGCTGGCCGCGGGCGCGGTGCCGGACGCGGAGCGGGTGCTGGCCGACACGTTGGCTGAGATAGCCGAGGTCGCCGCACTGTAGGCAGTTCGGTGCGTTGCAGCACCTCAGGGGCGCGGGGAACTGCGCGAACAACCATCGATGAGCGGATGGCCCTGTTCGTTCGGGGCCCTACCTGACCGGGTGGCTTGTCGCGCAGTTCCCCGCGCCCCTGGATACTGCACCTTCCCCTGTGCTGGAGAACTCCTGCTACAGGCTCGCGACGACGCGGTCCGCCAGGACGTAGACCGTCTCCGTGTCCGAGAGGGCGAAGGTCAGGGCGTGCGCGCCGGGGAGGCGCGAGGTGCCGAGGAGGCGGACGTCGGTGCCGTCGGCGACGGCCTCGCGGATGCGACGGCCTGTCGCCTGATCACCAGGCGCGATACAGAGCGTGGTCTCGTCCTCGAAGACGTACACGTCGAGCGTGCCCATCGGACCGGGACGGACGTCCTTCAGCGTGGTGCCGACCTCGACCAGCTCCAGCAGGCGCAGGTCGGTCCACTCGGGGGTGGGGGTGGGCTGCGGGACGAAGCCGGGCTGCGCAGGGTGGGCGGGGAGCGGGGCGCGGTCGCCCTCGGAGATCATCTCCTCCAGCGCGGAGCGCAGTGCGTCGGCGAACTCCGGGTCCATTTCACCGGTCTCGTCGACGAATCCGCGCGGGGCGGGCAGGAACATGGTGTTCTCCGCCATCAGCGTGTCCACGGACACCGGGTCCATGTCCACGGAATCCTCCGCGGCGCGGGCCTCCTGCTCGGCCCAGAACGTGCGGGCCTCGGCTATTTCCCTTTCCCGGTCCTCGGCGAGCGCGATGCCGACCGCGCGACGGACGGTCGACTCCAGGCGCCGGGACATGGCGCGCACAGAAAGCAGCGCGGCAGCGGCGAGGGCGGCAACCAGCGCGAGCAGAACGAGAAGGGCGACGATCACGGGAGGCACCCCTTGCGAGGAGTCGTACGAGCGGTCACGACAACAGTGCCCCACCGAGGCCAATCCTGGCAGTGCGTAATGTCCTTTTAATTTGTGACGTCCGACATTGCAGGAATTGCCCGGAACGCAGAAGTCGACGGAATGCAGTCGCTCGGTTGCACTCTGTCGATCGGTTGTGAGCGTTGTATAAAGAAAACGGGTTGGGTCGCGTCGGAACGTGACCCAACCCTTACCCACGTGCTATTGGCCCAAACGGGTCATTATGAGAGAAATCTGAGAAGCCTCGGACGCTGCGCTGCGCCTCAGCTCAGTCGCTCGATGCTGGTGCGCGCTTCCGCTTCGGCTCCGCTGCGCTACGCCTCAGCTCAGTCGCTCGATGCTGGTGCGCGCTTCCGCTTCGGCTCCGCTGCGCTACGCCTCAGCTCAGTCGCTCGATGACCATCGCCATGCCCTGCCCGCCACCCACGCACATGGTCTCCAGGCCGAACTGCTTGTCGTGCCACTGCAGGGAGTTGATCAGCGTCGTGGTGATGCGGGCGCCGGTCATGCCGAAGGGGTGGCCGACCGCGATCGCGCCGCCGTTGACGTTCAGGCGGTCCAGGTCGATGCCGAGGTCGCGGTAGGAGGGGATCACCTGGGCCGCGAAGGCCTCGTTGATCTCGACCAGGTCGATGTCCGAGATCGACAGACCGGCGCGCTTGAGGGCCTGCTTGGAGGCCTCGACCGGGCCGAGGCCCATGATCTCGGGGGAGAGGCCGGAGACACCGGTGGAGACGATCCGGGCCAGCGGGGTCAGGCCGAGCTGCTTCGCCTTGGTGTCGGACATGATCACCAGCGCCGCCGCACCGTCGTTCAGCGGGCAGCAGTTGCCCGCGGTCACCAGGCCGTCGGGGCGGAAGACCGGCTTGAGGCCCTCGACGCCCTCCAGGGTGACGCCCGCACGCGGGCCGTCGTCCTTGCTGACGACCGTGCCGTCCGGCGTCGTCACCGGGGTGATCTCGCGGGCCCAGAAGCCGTCGGCGATGGCCTTTTCGGCCAGGTTCTGGCTGCGGACGCCGAACTCGTCCATGTCGCGGCGGGTGACGCCCTTGACCTGGGCGAGGTTCTCCGCGGTCTGGCCCATGGCGATGTAGACGTCAGGCAGCTCGCCGTCCTCGCGCGGGTCGCGCCAGATCGGCGCGCCGGCCCCGGCGCGGGTCACGGTCCGCTCCTCGGCGGAGGCGAAGAGCGGGTTCTTGGTGTCCGGCAGGCCGTCAGAGCTGCCCTTGACGTAGCGCGAGACGGTCTCGACACCGGCCGAGATGAAAACGTCGCCCTCGCCCGCCTTGATCGCGTGCAGCGCCATCCGGCTCGTCTGCAGCGAGGAGGAGCAGTAGCGGGTGATGGTGCAGCCGGGCAGGTGGTCCATGCCCAGCTGCACCGCGACCACGCGGCCCAGGTTGTGTCCGGCCTCGCCGCCGGGCAGGCCGCAGCCCAGCATCAGGTCGTCGATGTCACGCGGGTCGAGCTGCGGCACCTTGGCGAGTGCGGCGGCGACGATCTGCGCGGTCAGGTCGTCCGGGCGAATGTCCTTCAGGGAGCCCTTTCCCGCCCGGCCGATCGGCGAACGGGCGGCGCTGACGATTACGGCTTCGGGCATCGTTGCTCCTGAGCTGCTGGGGGAGTGAACGTGTGGGTGGAGCCGCCGGGCAGGCAGACCACCTGAGAAAGCTACTCTCAGGTAGCCGCCGCGTCAGCGCTGCCCACGTGTGAGGTGTCTGACGTAGACACGCCCGGCGCGGGAGCGGTCCCCTCCACGTGGGCCCCGTTGGCGCCGGTCGCGTTCAGCGGACGTCGGGCCCGGCGCAGCAGCTGCGCCCAGTGGCCGGCGGGGGCGACCTCCGTGCCGCCGTGACCTGCGGCGACGGCCGCCGCCTTGGCGAGTGTGTGCAGGCCCTCGGTCCGGGCCTTGACCGGGAGCTCGGGCCAGATCCCCAGCGCCGCGCAGAGCGTGGGCAGCATGGCCATCGCCGCCGTCGAGTAGCCGCGCGCGGAGGGGTGGTAGCGGTCGGAGGCGAACATCTCGTGCCGCCCGCGGAACTCCCGACCCAGCAGGTCACCGAGGGAGACACTGCGCGCGCCCGCCTCGACCACCGTGATCGACTGGGCCGCCGCCAGCTGACGGCTGGCCCGCCGCGCCAGCCAGCGCAGCGGCGGGCGTACCGGCTCGATGGTGCCGAGATCCGGGCAGGTGCCCACCACCACCTCGGTGCCGTTGGCCCGCAGCCGCTTGAGCGCGTCGCCGAGCAACCGGACCGAGGCGGCGGGCTTCACCATCTGGGTCACGTCGTTGGCGCCGATCATGATCAGCGCGACCTCCGGACCGTCCGGGCCGAAGGCTTCGAGGACCGTGTCGACCTGGCGGGCCAGGTCCTGCGAGGTCACCCCGTTGGCGGCGGTGACCATCAGGTCCACCGGCCGCTCGGCGACCGAGGCGATCGCCTGGGCCAGCAGGGCGCCCGGCGTCTCGCGGCCCCGGTCGACGCCGAAGCCGGCCGCCGTGGAGTCGCCGAGCACCGCGAAGCGCAGCGGTTCGGCGTCCTGCGCCGCGAAGGCGGTGCCGTACCGGCCGTCGGCATGCGGCGGCTGACCCTTGAGGGAGTCCAGTGTGTGTTCGGCGATCTTCGCCTCGGCCAGCAGCAGCCCGACGAATCCCACGCCGAGCAGGCCGATACCTCCTCCGCCGTAGGCCGCCGCTGCGGCGATCCGTCGGGCGACTCGTTCACGAGACATGACCACCCCCATGTGGGTCGGTCCGGATCGTTCGGCCGCGGGTGGTGCCGGTCCCGCACGGCCGGGCGACCCGGTATCAGTGCATCACTGCGTCAATACCCGGTAACGTGCACGGACTCGCTCGGGTTTCGGCCCGGACGTACCGGTGTCCGTCCGGTGCCGTTCGTTCAGTGTCGTTCGTCCGGTGCCGTTCGTCCGATGTCCAGGCCCTTGCTCCTCCGCCTGACCGAGTCTCCCCCACTACGCTGGCTCTCGCGGGGTCGACAAACCGACTGGTCCCGCGTATTTCCGTCATGCATCCGCGGAGGACCCCGTGCGGTACCACGACTCGATCATCGACCTGGTCGGGAACACCCCCCTGGTCAAGCTGAACAAGGTGGCCGAAGGCATTTCCGCCACGGTCCTGGCCAAGGTGGAGTACTTCAACCCCGGCGGCTCCGTGAAGGACCGCATCGCCATGAAGATGATCGAGGCCGCCGAGGCCTCGGGCGCGCTCAAGCCGGGCGGCACCATCGTCGAGCCGACCAGCGGCAACACCGGTGTCGGCCTGGCCATCGTGGCCCAGCAGAAGGGCTACAAGTGCATCTTCGTCTGCCCGGACAAGGTGTCCACTGACAAGATCAACGTCCTGCGCGCCTACGGCGCCGAGGTCGTGGTCTGCCCGACCGCGGTCGCGCCGGAGCACCCGGACTCCTACTACAACGTCTCCGACCGCCTGGTCCGGGAGACGCCGGGTGCCTGGAAGCCGGACCAGTACTCCAACCCGAACAACCCGGCCTCGCACTACGAGTCCACCGGCCCCGAGCTGTGGGAGCAGACCGACGGCCGGATCACGCACTTCGTCGCGGGCGTCGGCACCGGCGGCACCATCTCCGGCACCGGCCGGTACCTGAAGGACATCTCCGACGGCAAGGTCACGGTCGTCGGCGCGGACCCGGAGGGCTCCGTCTACTCCGGCGGCAGCGGCCGTCCGTACCTGGTCGAGGGCGTCGGCGAGGACTTCTGGCCGACCGCCTACGACCGCACGGTCGCGGACGAGATCGTGGCGGTCTCCGACAAGGACTCCTTCCAAATGACCCGCCGCCTGGCCAAGGAGGAGGGCCTGCTGGTCGGCGGCTCCTGCGGCATGGCCGTCGTGGCCGCGCTGGAGGTGGCCAAGCGCCTCGGTCCGGACGACGTCGTCGTGGTGCTGCTGCCGGACTCCGGGCGCGGCTACCTGAGCAAGATCTTCAACGACGACTGGATGCAGGACTACGGCTTCCTGGAGGAGGGCGGCGACGAGGCCGTCGCCGGCGACGTGCTGGTCCGCAAGGACGCGCTGGAGCACGGCGGCATCCCGCAGTTCGTCCACGTCCACCCGAACGAGACGGTCGGCGAGGCGGTTCAGATCCTGCGCGAGTACGGCGTCTCGCAGATGCCGGTCGTCTCCCAGGGCGCCGGTCACCCGGACGTCATGGCGGGCGAGGTCATCGGCTCCATCGTGGAGCGCGACCTGCTGGAGGGTCTGTTCGCCAAGTCCTTCGGTCTGGACGACCCGCTGGGCGCCCACATGTCCGCGCCTCTGCCGGTGGTCGGCTCCGGAGAGTCCGTCACCAGCCTGATGGCGGTGCTGGGTCATGCGGACGCCGCGGTGGTCCTGGTCGAGGGCAAGCCGCAGGGCATCGTGACCCGCCAGGACCTGTTGACGTTCATGTCGGAGAAGTGAGCTCGGCAAAGTGAGCTCGGAGACCTGAGCCCGCCGACGTGAGCCGGACGCAGGATCGAGAAATAAGTTCAAACGGTACGTAGGCGTCATGTTCCGGCAGCACGTGGTTAACAAGGCTCCGGCATTGTTCTTCTCGACGGCAAGAAAGCCGAGCGTGGTGGCGGCGAAGGTCCGGAGCGGCTCCCGGATCCCGCGGCCACCAGGACGCGTCGGACGGCCCTGACCCGGCTGGCCGCGTCCGCCCGCGGGGAACGCCGTCGTCCCGCCCCTGTCGGTTACGCCGACGGGGTGCGGCGGCCCCGCGGCACCAGCTCCGCATTCCCGGGTGGGGGATGGACGGAGACAGCAGGGCCGGCCCATCGGGCCGGCCCTGCTGGTGCTTTCTGCAGCTGGTGCTGTTCGAACGCCCGACGCCGCGTCAGGTGTTGCGGCGGACCAGGATCAGGCCCGCACCGGCCAGCAGGAAGCCCGCCGCTCCGCCGATGTAGGGGACGGCGTCCGGCGCCCGGGTCGCCCCTTGGACGGCCGCTGCCGTCGTCACGGCCTGTACGTGGGTGGGGTTGTCGCCCTGCGCGGCGGCGGAGGCGAAGGGGATGAGCGCCACCGAGGCGGCGATGCCGATTCCCGCGGCTACCGCGGTGGTGGTGAGGTGACGGCCGCCCACGGGCGCTCCCGTTCCTTGAGGTGCGTCGTACGTCGCTGTGCTCCTGCACTGACCATGCCAGTACCGACGCGAACGATGCTAATCAGCGTCGTCGGGTTTGGATAGGCTCGGGCCATGACTACTGAGAGCAGCGCGGCCGGTCTGCCGGACGAGGGCGGACCGCGGTACATCCGCCTCCAGATCGAGCTGATCGTGGAGATCGTGGATGAGAAGGCGCTGCAGGCAGCGGCGCTTGAGCAGGTCGAGAAGGACGGGTACCTCGAGGACGACGAGCGCGCGGAGGCGGTCGAGGCGATCAACGTCGACCCCAGCGGCGCGATCGCCCACTTCATCGACCCGGTGGCGATGTTGGAGGCCATCCCCGGCGTCGAGCTCGCCGAGGCGGGCTGGGAGACCCAGCCGGTCGACTACGACGAGGAGAACGAGGACTGGGAGCTGCTCGGCGAGGACGACGAGTAAGCCGCGAGTAGGGCTCGATCAGGGCCCGAGCAGGGCCAGGAGGAGGGCCTTGAGTGGGCCCTCCTCCTGGCTGTTGGCGGGCGGGTGGTTGGTGACGCTCCGTCGAATCATCCGTTCGCCTGTTGCCGCTTGCTGCCGGATCCGTTGTGCTTGGCCTGGAAAGTCCGGATTGGGCTTCTTTCAATTGTCCGTTTTAGGGTGATGTGCCGAGAGGCGAAAGAAGCGACGGTCGAGGGCAGGAGTGAGGCGGCATGACGACGGCGGCACAGTGGACCCGGCGTTCGGTGGTGGCCGGGATGGTGGGGACTCCGGTGCTGCTGCTTGCGGCGTGCACCGGCGGAGGTTCCGGCTCCGGATCGGGGTCCGGCGGCAGTTCACCCAAGGCCTCCCAGGCCTCGGTGACCATCACCCCGAAGGACGGCACGACCGGTGCGGACATGACCGTCCCGGTCAGCGTGAGGGTTGCTCAGGGCACCCTGGAGTCGGTCACACTGACCGGCCCCGACGGCAGGCAGATACCCGGTCAGCTCAACGCCGAACGGACCGCGTGGACGAGCCACGCCCCGCTGTCGTCGCTGACCTCGTACAAGGTCTCCGCCCTCGCCAAGGACAGCTCCGGCACCAGCGGCACGACGGCCGCCGGTTTCACCACCGGCAAGCCGGCCAAGACCTTCGTCGGCACCTACACGCCGGACGACAAGGCCACGGTGGGCGTGGGGATGCCGGTCTCGATCCGCTTCGACAACCCCATAACCGACCGCAAGGCGGTGCAGCGGGCCATCACGGTCACCTCGCAGCCGCCCGTCGAGATCGTCGGCCACTGGTTCGGCGACAACCGCATCGACTTCCGCCCGCAGGAGTACTGGAAGCCCGGCACCAGGGTCACCGTGAAGATCGCGCTCAAGGACGTCCAGGGCGCACCGGACCGCTTCGGCACCCAGACCCGCACGGCCACCTTCACGATCGGCCGCAGCCAGACCAGCGTCGCCGACCTGTCCAGCCATCAGCTCACGGTCACCCGCGACGGCAAGGTCACCCAGACCTTCCCGATATCCGGCGGCAGTCCCCAGCACACCACCTGGGCGGGCACGATGGTGATATCCGAGAAGCTGCTGCAGACCCGGATGGACTCACGCACCGTCAACCTCGGCGGCGAGTACGACATCCCCGACGTCCCCCACGCCCAGCGGCTGACCAACTCGGGCACGTTCATCCACGGCAACTACTGGTCCTCCGGGATCTTCGGCGTCGTTAACACCAGCCACGGCTGCGTCGGCCTCCATGACGTCCGGGGCGCGGGCGACCCGGAGACGGCCGCGGCGCAGTTCTACAACAGCTCGATGGTGGGCGACGTGGTCGTGGTCCGTAACTCCGGCGACCGCACGGTCGACCCGTCCAACGGCCTCAACGGCTGGAACGTGGACTGGGCCAGCTGGAAGGCCGGCAGCGCGGTCTAGCTGCACGGGCGGGGGAGTCGCAACCGTGCGGGGCGCGGGCCCCGACGGTTGCAACTCCCCTCTCGGCAAAGGGTTGCTCAGTCCGGATTGCTCAGTCCGGGTCGCTGAGCCCGAGGCCGGTGCGCAGATCCGCGTATGCGTTCTCCGCGGCCTGGTCCGTCGCGGTGCGGGCGTTCGAGATCCGCTGCCACGCCGCCGCGCTCGTCGTCGCCGTCGCGTTCGCGCTCGCGTGCCCGGCTTCGGTCGACTCAGCCTCGGCCAGCGCGGCGAGGAGCGACGGAAGGCCGTCCGCGTTCGCGCCGCCAGGGGACTGGGCCGCGAGGCCCTGCAGCGCCGGCGCTTCGCTGCGGTCGACCGCAGCCAGGCGGGACTCCAGGGCTGCGGCGATCTGCCAGTGCGCGCTGGGGAGGTAGTCGAGCTTCATCCGCAGCAGCACCGACTCCGCGGTGAGCGCCAGCACCTGCTTCTGCTGCGCCGTCAGCCTGCTTCCGTCGCGCGCGTCGCCGGTCAGCGCGCTGCCGTCGGCGTTGCTGAGCACGCAGGTGGCCGAGCGGATGCCGGAGTCCCAAGCCGCCTGCGACGGCGGGAAGTAGACGTTGAGCCGGGCCGCGGTGCCGAACCCGCCGGGGTCGGCGACGACCTGGGCCGCGGTCCGGACGCAGCCGAGTGCGGACTGCACCTCGGACGCCGAGGCGCCGGGGAAGCTGCCGCCCAGGCCGTAGACGCCCACGATCTCGCCGTCGTGGGGCTTGCCGCAGGCGTCGACGTCGACCCCGGAGTTGGCGTCGACGCCGTCGCTGTAGCTGAAGCAGGTGCCGGTCGAGAAGGTCTCCACCGGTCCGGACTGCGACCCGACGTAGGCCGCCGTGCCGATGATCCCGATCATGGCCAGCGCGGTCCACGCCGCGCTGAACGACAGTGCGACGACCGCGAGCCGCTTGCCGCGCAGTCCCCGGCGCTGGGTCCGGAAGAGCGCGACGATCCCCAGCACGACAGCCACCGGGACCAGGGCCAGGACCCCGGCGATCAGGGCGATGACGGCGGCGGCGCTGGTCCTGGGGCGTTCGACCGGAACGGTCGGCTGCCCGGCGGCCGGCGGAGCGGGAGTCAGGGTCACCGCGTGAGACTAGCCGATGGCTCGGCGTCGCATCGAACACTCGGCGCACGTCGCCCGGGCGGTGCCCGGCCGAGCGGTGCTCGCCCCGAAGGGGATCAGCTGCTCCAGGCGGCCTCCGGCCTCGCCGCCGAAGTTGCGGCGCAGGGTCTCGCCGTTGGGGGAGCCGCCCAGGGCGGTGGAGATGCGGTCCCAGGACCAGTCCGCAGCGCGGGCCTCGCGGACGGCCAGGGCGATCGCCGTCTGGGCGACGCGACGGGTGTCGACCGCGTTCTGCATGGGTTCTTCGATCGATGTGGCCATACCTCATAGCGGGGCACATTCTGTGGCACGAGTCGAGGGGTCGGCGCCCGCCGGATCCTGGGGTGGCGGCGGAAATACGGTGGCTTGCCGACGGGCCGTGCGGGCACGATGCGCAGATGACCGTCTCCTCGGGACTGCCCGTCACCCCCGTCGCCGTCCCCGCGCCCGTCGCGGCGCTCGCCGGGGACCTGCCGGTCACGCCGGTCTGGGTCAACCTGGCCGGGGGAGTGGCCTTCCAACTGGGCGAGGGGGAGGCGCGGACCTTCGTGAAGTGGGCACCGACCGGCTCCGGCCTGAGCCTCGACGCGGAGGCCGTGCGCCTGCGCTGGGCCGCCCGGTACGTGACCGTGCCGAAGGTGCTCGATGCGGGCGGGAACGCCGACGGCGCGTGGCTCGTCACCGCCGGACTGCCGGGGGAGAGCGCGGTCGCGCCGCGCTGGACGGCCGACCCGGCCACCGCCGTCCGCGCCATCGGAGTCGGGCTGCGCGCGCTGCACGACCGGCTGCCGGTGGACGACTGCCCGTTCTCCTGGTCCGTCGCGGACCGCCTGGCCGACGCGGGCGTCGACCCGGCCGCCCACCCGGAGCTTGCCGACCCGCCGCCGGTCGACGGGCTGGTGGTCTGCCACGGTGACCCGTGTTCGCCCAACACCCTCATCCACCCCGACGGCAGCTTCTCCGCACACGTCGACCTGGACCGGTTGGGTGTCGCCAACCGCTGGGCCGATCTGGCCGTGGCGACCTGGAGCCTGGAGTGGAACTACGGCCCCGGGTGGGACGCGCTGCTGCTCGACGCCTACGGCGTCGACCCCGATCCGGTGCGCACGGCGTTCTACCGCCGGGTCTGGGAGTTGACCTAGGCCGAAGTTTGTGGAGTCGCCCCAGATCAGGCGTCACGCGACCAACCCGGACTACGCTCAGGCCTCATGAGCGAGCACAGCGAGCACCAGCAGCACTACGCCTTCGAGACCCTGGCCATCCATGCCGGTCAGGAGGCGGACCCGCAGACCGGGGCGGTGGTCACCCCCATCTACCAGGTCTCCACCTACAAGCAGGACGGCGTCGGCGGACTTCGCGGCGGCTACGAGTACAGCCGCTCCGCCAACCCCACCCGCACCGCGCTGGAGGAGAACCTCGCCGCGCTGGACGGCGGCCGGAGAGGCCTCGCCTTCGCGTCCGGACTGGCGGCCGAGGACACCCTGCTCCGCACGGTCACCAAGCCCGGCGACCACATCGTCATCCCCAACGACGCCTACGGCGGCACCTTCCGGCTCTTCGCCAAGGTGCTGAGCCGCTGGGGCGTCGAGTGGTCCGTCGCCAACACCCACGACCCGGCCAGCGTGCGCGCCGCGATCCGTCCGAACACCAAGGTGATCTGGACCGAGACGCCCAGCAACCCGCTGCTCGGCATCGCCGACATCGCCGCGCTCGCCCACATCGCGCACGAGACCGGCGCGCTGCTGGTGGTCGACAACACCTTCGCGAGCCCCTACCTGCAGCAGCCGCTGGCGCTCGGCGCGGACGTGGTCGTCTACTCGACCACCAAGTACATGGGCGGCCACTCCGACGTGGTCGGCGGCGCCCTGGTCACCGACGACGCCGCGCTCGGCGAGGAGCTGACCTACCACCAGAACGCGATGGGCGCCGTCGCCGGGCCGTTCGACGCCTGGCTGGTGATGCGCGGCATCAAGACGCTGGGCGTCCGGATGGACCGTCACAGCGCCAACGCCGCCCGCGTCGCGGAGTTCCTGACCGGCCACCCGAAGGTCGCCCAGGTGCTCTACCCGGGTCTGCCGGAGCACCCCGGCCACGAGATCGCCGCCAAGCAGATGCGCGCCTTCGGCGGCATGGTGTCGTTCCGGCACCGGGACGGCGAGGAGGCGGCGGTCGAGGTCTGCAACCGTGCCCAGCTCTTCACCCTCGGCGAGTCGCTGGGCGGCGTCGAGTCGCTGATCGAGCACCCGGGTCGGATGACGCACGCCTCCGCCGCGGGCTCGGCGCTGGAGGTCCCCGCCGACCTGGTCCGTCTCTCCGTCGGCATCGAGTCGGTCGACGACCTGCTGGGCGACCTGCAGCGCGCGTTGGGCTGACGCGCGCCTTCGTACGACATCCGGCGTGCCGCCGGACGTCAGGGCTGGTCAGGGCTGGTCAGGACGTCCGGTGATGCGCCTTGATCGCGAGGTTGAACCGCGTCAGCAGGGTGCAGAAGGCCTGCTGGTCCTCCTCGGACCAGTCGTCCGTCAGCATCCGCATCAGCTCCCGGCGCGAGGCCCGGACCTCCTCCAGCCGGGCGCGGCCCTGCTCGGAGAGCTCCAGCAGCACCGCGCGGCCGTCGTCCGGGTTGGGGACGCGCTCCACCAGGCCGCAGTCGACGAGCGGCGCAACCTGCCGGGTGACCGTCGACGAGTCGATGCCCATCGCCTGCGCCAGCGCCTTGACGCCCACCGGGCCGCTCCAGTTGAGCCGGTTGAGCAGCAGGAACGCCGCCCGGTCCATCGAGTTGCGCTGCTCGCCCAGGCCGCCGATGCGTGCCTGCTCGACCCGGCGGGCGAAGATGGCCACCTGGTACTGCAACTGGTCGTGCAGATCCGCAGGGGTGCCGGGATCGGCGGGCCCCTCCGCGGGGTCGAGGCGGTCGTTCTCGGGCATCGGCGTTGGCATCGGAGAATCGCGATCTCTCGTTCGACTGAGCTTTCCGAGCCTAGCCCCGCCAGGCCCTAGGCTGAACCCTATGAGCGTCTGGCCCATCACCCTTGACGACGTCCGCGGCGCACACAAGATGCTCGCCGGGGTCGCTCGGGTCACTCCGATGGAGAGCAGCCGCCATCTCTCCGAGTTGATCGGGTCGCCCGTTCAGCTGAAGTGCGAGAACCTCCAGCGCACCGGCTCGTTCAAGCTGCGTGGCGCGTACGTCCGGATCGCCGGGCTGTCGCCGGTCGAGCGGGCGGCGGGCGTGGTCGCGGCCAGCGCGGGCAACCACGCGCAGGGCGTGGCGCTGGCGGCGAGCACCCTGGGCGTCCGCTCGACGGTCTTCATGCCGGTCGTCGCACCGCTCCCGAAGGTCGCCGCGACCCGCGACTACGGCGCGGACGTCCGGTTGGTCGGCGAGAACTTCGACGCGACGCTGGCCGCCGCGCTGGAGTACGCGGAGACGACCGGCGCGGTCTTCATCCACCCCTTCGACCACCCGGACATCATCGCCGGGCAGGGCACGGTCGGCCTGGAGATCCTGGAGCAGTGCCCCGAGGTGCGGACCATCCTGGTCGGCACCGGAGGAGGCGGCCTGCTGGCCGGGATCGCTGCGGCGGTCAAGTCCGTGCGGCCGGACGTGCGGGTGATCGGCGTCCAGGCGGAGGGCGCGGCGGCCTACCCGCCGTCGCTGCGCGCCGGACGGCCGGTGACGCTGGACCGGTTCGCGACCATGGCCGACGGCATCCAGGTCGGCCGCCCGGGCGACGTGCCCTTCGAGATCATCAACCAGCTCGCCGACGGGGTGCTGACGGTCAGTGAGGACGCGCTGGCACGGGCGCTGCTGCTCTGCCTGGAGCGGGCCAAACTGGTGGTCGAACCGGCGGGCGCGAGCACGGTCGCGGCGCTGCTGGAGCACGGCGACGAGATCGAGGGCCCGGTCGTCGCGGTGCTCTCCGGCGGCAACATCGACCCGCTGCTGATGCAGCGGGTGCTGCGCCACGGCATGGCTGCGGCGGGCCGCTACATGTCGCTGCGGCTGCGGATCAACGACCGCCCCGGCGTCCTGGCCGGGCTGCTGGAGGTGCTCTCCCGCACCGACGCCAACGTGGTCGACGTGGCGCACGTGCGCACCGACCCGAAGCTCGGCCTCGGCGAGGCGGACGTCGACCTGCGGCTGGAGACCAAGGGCCCGGAGCACTGCGCGGCGGTCGTCGCTGAGCTGCGCGCCGAGGGCTATCGGGTGCTGAGCCAGGCGTAGTGCCGCACCTGCGGAAAAGCCCGCCGGATTGTCAGTGCTGTGCCGTAGGTTGTGAGCAGCCTGTCCGGGAGTGATCCACACACCGTCCGAGGTGCCAAAGGATCGCAAACGGGTGAGGCTGGGAGAACCTGTGACGATCCCGGCGGGAGGCGAGGCCGATGACAGGGGCGATCACGGCCGAGGGTCTGGTGAAGACCTTCGGTGACGTCCGAGCGCTCGACGGCGTGGACCTGGACGTGCCGGAGGGCACCGTGCTCGGGCTGCTGGGCCCGAACGGCGCGGGGAAGACCACCACCGTCCGCGTGTTGACGACGTTGCTCAAGCCCGACGCGGGGCGGGCCACGGTCGCCGGCGTCGACGTGCTGAAACATCCGAACGAGGTACGCAGCCTGATGGGCCTCTCCGGCCAGTACGCCGCCGTGGACGAGTACCTGACCGGCCAGGAGAACCTCCAGATGGTCGGCGAGCTCTACCAGATGTCCGCGCGCGACGCGAAGGCCCGCGCCAAGGAGCTGCTGGAGTGGTTCAACCTCACCGACGCGGCCGGGCGCATCGCCAAGACGTACTCCGGCGGCATGCGCCGCCGCCTCGACCTGGCAGCCGCGCTGGTGGTGCGGCCCCCGGTGATGTTCATGGACGAGCCCACCACCGGCCTCGACCCGCGCAACCGGATGGCGCTGTGGGAGGTCATCGAGACGCTGGTCGCCGAGGGCACCACGCTGCTGCTGACGACGCAGTACCTGGAGGAGGCCGACCGTCTCGCCCACGACATCGCCGTGGTCGACCACGGCAAGGTGATCGCGCGTGGCACGGCCGACCAGCTCAAGGCGCAGATCGGCGGTGAGCGCGTCGAGGTCGTGGTGAACGATCCGGCGGTGCTGACGGTGGCGATGGACGCGCTGGCGCCGTTCGCCATCGGCGAGGCGACGCTGGAGCCGCACACCCGGCGGATCACCGTCCCGGTCAGCGGCGGCGCGCGGGTGCTGGCCGACGTGATCCGGGAGCTGGACGCGCGGGACATCGTCATCCACGACATCGGCCTGCGCCGCCCGACGCTGGACGACGTCTTCCTCTCGCTGACCGGTCACGCCACCTTCAGCGAGGACGACGACTCCGGCACGGGCTCCGGGGCGGGCGCAGGCGACGGCTCCGGCGACCGCTCCGCCGACGGCGAGCGCCCGTCCGGGGACGGGGACGAGGGCGCCGACGCGCGCAGGAAGAAGGCCCGGGTATGACCGTGACCACCTCCGCCCTCGCCACGGGCGCGCTGCCGCGTCCCGCCAAGGGCGGCCTCGGGCAGATGGCGCACGACTCCTGGGTCGTGGCGAAGCGCAACCTGCGGCGGATGACCCGGATCCCCGAGATCGTGGTCTTCGGGCTGATGCAGCCGGTCATGTTCGTGCTGCTCTTCACCTACGTGATGGGCGGCGCGATCGCGGTGCCCGGCATGAGCGGGGCGGCCGGGGCCGACGCCTACAAGCAGTACCTGATGGCGGGCATCTTCGCGCAGACGGTCACCTTCGCGGTGGCCGGGGCCTCGGCCGGGCTCGCGGAGGACATGACCAAGGGCCTGGTCGACCGGTTCCGCTCGCTGCCGATGACCCGCTCGTCGGTGCTGGTCGGCCGTACCTGGGCGGACCTGGTGCAGACCGGGTTCACCGTGCTGGTGCTGGCCGTGGTCGCGTTCATCGTCGGCTGGCGGATCAACAACGGCGTCCCCAAGGCCCTGGCCGCGTTCGGGCTGCTCCTGTTGCTCGGCTACGCCTTCTCCTGGATCGGCGCGCTGATCGGGCTCTCGGTGCGCAGCCCCGAGGCGGCCACCTCGGCCGGGCTGATCTGGCTTTTCCCGCTGACCTTCGTCTCCAACGCCTTCGTGCCGGTCGCGGGCATGCCGGGCTGGCTCCAGGCGATCGCCTACTGGAACCCGTTCAGCGCCACCGTGCAGGCCTGCCGTGAGCTCTTCGGCAACCCGACGGGAGCCCCGGCCAAGGTCTGGCCGATGGAGCACGCGGTCTGGGTGTCCATAGGCTGGTCGCTGCTGATCATGGCCGTCTTCTCGTGGCTGGCCGTACGCAGGTACCGCTCCGCCACCGGCTGACCCCGGGTGGTCTGCCGGGGGTCGGCGTGGGGTGCGGAGCGGTACCTGGAACGATGCGGCGAGGCGGACGTCAGCCGGTGTAGGGCTTGGCCTCGATGATGGTGACGTTCGCCTTGCGGCCGTTCGGCAGCTCGTAGGTCACGTCGTCGCCGACCTTGCGGCCGTCGATGGCGCGGCCCAGGGGCGACTGCGGGGAGTAGGTCTCCAGGTCGCCTGAGGCCGCCTCGCGCGAGCCGAGCAGGAAGTTCATGGTGTCGTCCTTGTCGCCGTCGAAGGCGACGGTGACGACCATGCCGGGGCCGACCACGCCGTTGTCCGCAGGGGCCTCGCCGACCTTGGCGCGCTCGAGCAGCTGGGTCAGCTGGCGGATACGCAGCTCCATCTTGCCCTGCTCTTCGCGGGCGGCGTGGTAGCCGGCGTTCTCCTTGAGGTCGCCTTCCTCGCGGGCCTGCTCGATCTTCTGGGCGATCTCGGTGCGTGCGGGACCCGACAGGTGCTCCAGCTCGGCACGGAGCTGGTCGTACGCCTCCTGGGTGAGCCAGGTGACGTTGTCGCTGGTCTGGGTCACTGGTGCTCCTCGTAGGTACTGGGGATACAAATCATCGCCCGTCCGGTGGGAACGGGCGAAACCCCAACCCTAACAATTCCGACGCCAGGAGTCAGGAGTCCGACCCCTCGGGCGTGGACTCAGGAGCAGCCGACGAGCTCGCCGGTGGTGCCGCGGGAGGTGGTCTTCAGCAGCACTGTGGCGAGCTGCTCGCCGCCGCTCGCCGGGATGGCGACGGTGACCCGGCCGACCTCGCTGCCGTTCTCGTCGCGGGAGCGGACGGTGCAGCTGGCGGCCTGGCCGCTGGGCTTGCTCACATCCAGGGTGATCCGCACCTCGTGGGCGGAGACCACCTGGAAGGTCTGCACCTCGCCGCTGACGGAGGAGCCGGAGATGTACTTGTAGGCGATGGCGGCAACCAGCGCGAGCGCCAGGCTGACGGTCACGTAGTAGATGCGCTTGCCGCGGCGACGCGCCTTCGCCACGTCCCGGGTGCCGTAGCGGCCGGCCGGGGGGCGCAGCGGGGTGCCGGGCCGGCCGGCGGACTGCTCGGCGGGCTGCTCGGCGGGCTGCCCGTCGGCAGGTCGGTCGTCGGCAGGCTGCTCGGCGGGGCGTACGCCCTGGGTTGTATCCGCCATCGGACTTTGGCCTCCTTCAGGGGCAACGGGGGCTCCTCGCGGAATCAACCGCACACCCTCGTCCGTCACTATAGGAGTCGGTACCGAAGACGAAGGGCACAGGGGCAGTGACTGAGCAGTTGCGACTGATGGCAGTGCACGCGCATCCGGACGACGAGTCCAGCAAGGGTGCGGCGACCATGGCGATGTACGTGTCGCGTGGCGTCGACGTGCTGGTCGCCACCTGTACGGGGGGCGAGCGGGGGTCGGTGCTGAACCCGAAGCTCCAGGGCGACGCATGGATCGAGGAGAACATCCACGAGGTCCGCGCCAAGGAGATGGACGCCGCGCGGGAGATCCTCGGCGTCAAGCAGGCCTGGCTGGGGTTCGTCGACTCGGGGCTGCCGGAGGGCGACCCGCTGCCGCCGCTCCCCGAGGGCTGCTTCGCGCTGAAGACGGTCGAGGAGGCCGCGGAGCCGCTGGTCCGGCTGATCCGCGAGTTCCGTCCGCACGTGATCACCACGTACGACGAGAACGGCGGGTACCCGCACCCGGACCACATCATGACCCACAAGATCAGCATGGCCGCCTTCGACGCCGCCGGTGATCCGGACGCGTACCCGGAGTCCGGCGAGCCGTGGCAGCCGCTCAAGCTCTACTACAACCAGGGCATCTCGCTGGCGCGGATCAAGGCCCTGGACGCGGCGATGAACGAGCGCGGCATGGAGTCCCCCTACAAGGAGTGGATCGCCCGCTGGGAGGAGTCCGACCGCACCCCGCGCGAGATCACCACCCACGTTCCCTGCGGTGACTTCTTCGAGATCAGGGACAAGGCGCTGCTCGCCCACGCCACCCAGATCGACCCGGACGGCCCGTGGTTCCGGGTGCCGCTGGAGCTCCAGCGCGAGGTCTGGCCGACCGAGGACTACGAGCTGGCGCGCTCCCTGGTCGACTCCTCGCTGCCCGAGGACGACCTCTTCGAGGGGATCGCCGCCAAGATCCCGAACGCCTCCTGAGACGATGGACGAGTGAACACTGCGATGCACCCCGCTGCCACGGTTCTGCTGGCCCTCGACGAGAACAAGGTCACCCCGGGCATCCTCGGCTTCCTGATCTTCGCCGCGCTCGGCGCGGGCACCTGGTGGATCTTGAAGGCGATGAACCGCTCCCTGGGCAAGGTCGACTTCGCCGAGGAGCCGGAGGCCGGTGAGGCGGCAGTAGCGAGCGTCTCGGCGGAGAAGTAACCCCTCCGCCGAAGCGAGGCCGATCCTTCTGCGGCAAGGTTCCTGCCTTTCACTCGTTATTGCGAACGACTTGCAACTAAATATGACCAGCCCCTACCTTGGATCGGCAGTACGGATCCAGGAGGGGTGTCGCATGGGGACGATCGCGCGTATCAGGGGAGCTCTGACCCGAGGCGAGTGGGCCCGGCTCGGTGGCATGGCGGCGTTTGTGGCCGCCCTGCACATCGTCGGCTGGGGGGTGCTCCTCCTGATCGTCGCCCCGCGCCACTACAACGTGAACGGGCAGTTCTTCGGCCTCGGCATGGGACTGACCGCGTACACGCTGGGGATGCGCCATGCCTTCGACGCCGACCACATCGCGGCGATCGACAACACCACGCGCAAGTTGATGAGCCAGAAGCAGCGACCGCTTTCGGTCGGCTTCTGGTTCTCGCTCGGCCACTCGTCCGTGGTCTTCGGTCTCTGCCTGCTGCTCTCCTTCGGCGTCCGCGCGCTGGCAGGCCAGGTGCAGAACGGCAGCTCCACGCTGCAGACCGTCGCCGGCACCGTCGGGACCACCGTCTCCGGGGTCTTCCTGATGCTGATCGCCGTGATCAACGCGGTGGTGCTGGTCGGCATCGTCAAGGTGTTCCGGAGGATGAAGTCCGGCAGCTACAGCGAGGCGGAGCTCGAGGAGCACCTCAGCAAGCGCGGCTTCATGAACCGCATTCTCGGCCGGGTCACCAAGGCCGTGGACAAGCCGTGGCACATGTACCCGGTGGGCTTCCTCTTCGGCCTCGGCTTCGACACCGCGACGGAGGTCTCGCTGCTGGTCCTGGCGGGCGGCGCGTCGGCCTTCTCGCTGCCCTGGTACGCGATCCTGACGCTGCCGATCCTCTTCGCGGCGGGCATGTCGCTGCTGGACACCATCGACGGCTCGTTCATGAACTTCGCCTACGAGTGGGCCTTTTCGCGGCCGGTCCGCAAGGTCTACTACAACATCACCATCACCGGCCTGTCGGTCGCGGTGGCCGTGCTCATCGGCGGCATCGAGCTGGTGGGCCTGCTGGCACAGAAGTTGAACATCACGGGCGGCGTGATCGGCTGGATCGCCGGGCTCAACCTCAACAACGTCGGCTTCGTGATCGTCGGCCTGTTCGTGGTCACCTGGGCCGTCTCACTGCTGATCTGGCGCTTCGCCCGTGTCGAGGAGAAGTGGACGCCCTCGACCGCGACGGTGCCCGTCGCGGTCGAGGACTAGTCACAACTCAGTGGTGGAAGCCGGTCCGCGGCTGGATGCCGATGTTGCTGGCCGGGGCCGGTTGGGACTGGAGCTCCGGGAGGAGCCTGCAGAGGTCCTCCAGGAGGAGGTTGGCGAGGTCCAGGGAGAAGCCGTTGCGGCAGACGATGCGCAGCACCGCCAGATCGGTCCGGTTCTCCGGGAAGGTGTACGCCGGGACGAGCCAACCGCGTTCCCGCAGGCGGCGGGAGACGTCGAAGACGTCGAAGTTCGTCACGTCGTCCTTGAGGGTGAACGCGAAGACCGGCAGTTCGTCGCCGCGCGTCAGCAGCCGGAACGGGCCGATCTCCTCGATGCCGTCGGCGAGCCGACGGGCCACGTCACGCGTCGCCTGCTGCACAGCGGTGTAGCCGGCGCGGCCGAGCCGCAGGAACGCGTAGTACTGGGCGATGACCTGCGCGCCGGGGCGTGAGAAGTTGAGCGCGAAGGTCGGCATGTCGCCGCCCAGGTAGTTGACCCGGAAGACCAGCTCCTCCGGCAGCGCCTCCGCGTCCCGCCACAGCGCCCAGCCGACGCCCGGGTAGACCAGGCCGTACTTGTGGCCGGAGGTGTTGATCGAGGCGACGCGCGGGAGCCGGAAGTCCCAGACCAGGTCGGGGTCGAGGAACGGGGCGATCATGCCGCCGGACGCACCGTCCACGTGCACGGGGATGTCGAGTCCGGTCCGCTGCTGCAGGTCGTCCAGCGCCGAGCAGATCTCCGCGACCGGCTCGTAGCTGCCGTCGAAGGTCGAGCCGAGGACGCCGACCACGCCGATGGTGTTCTCGTCGACCAGGGCCAGCGCCGACTCGGCGTCCAGGTGGTAGCGGTCGCCCTCCATCGGGGCGAGTCGGCACTCGACCTCCCAGAAGTTGCAGAACTTCTCCCAACAGACCTGGACGTTGGCGCCCATCACCAGGTTGGGCTTCGCGCCCGCCGCGTAGCGGTCCTTGTTGCGGATCATCCAGCGGCGCTTGAGGGCGAGCCCGGCGAGCATGCAGGCCTCGCTGGAGCCGGTGGTGGAGCAGCCGACGGCCTTGGACACATCGGGCGCGTGCCACAGGTCGGCCAGGATCGACACGCAGCGGCGCTCGACCTCGGCCGTCTGCGGGTACTCGTCCTTGTCGATCATGTTCTTGTCGAGGCACTCCGCGATCAACTCCTGGGCCTGCGGCTCCATCCAGGTGGTCACGAAGGTGGCGAGGTTGAGCCGGGCGTTGCCGTCGAGCATCAGCTCGTCGCGGATCAGGCGCTGGGCGACCGTGGGCGGCAGCGGCATCTCGCCGAGGTGGCCCTTGGGGACGAGCTGCTCCATCGCGCCCAGTATGTCGGGATCGCCGACGAGCGGCGGAAGGTGCAGCTTGTGGTGTCCGTTGCGTCCCTGATGCAGTGGCATGCCGGTTCTCCTTGCGGGCCGTTGATAGCCGGTGACGGGCCGTTGATGGCTGGTGGCGGGCCGGTGGCGGTCGATGGGGCCGTTGACTGTCCGCCAAGACCCTACGGGTCCGGCCCTTGCCGCCGTGCACCGGACACGTGAGTCCATGTGACAAGTGCGGGACATCCACGCAGGCTGTGCATGAAGTGCCACCGAACGTGGTAAAGAAGCTTTACTTGCTTGTGGGTGCTTGACAGGATCCGCCTTGTGAACATCCGTCACCGGCGCCGCGCCAGGCGCCTCACCCTCGTCTCCGCAGCCGCCGCGCTCGCGGCGGGCGGCATCGCACTCGCGGTCTCCGACGCCGAGGCCGGCACCTCGGTCGAGCCTCAGGCGTCCACGGCAGGTGCCGCCGCAAGCACGGCGACCGGCGCGGCGAGCACGGCCGCCGGAGCCACGGCGACCGGCGCCACGACCGCCTGGCTGAGCTACAGCGGCGGCAAGCTCGCGTACGGGCACGACGCACAGGGCAACCGGGTTCCCGACTACTCCCACGCCGGCTACGAGGGCGGCGGTGTCCCGCTGCCGACCGCGGCCGTCCGTGACCGCGTCGCCAAGCCCAGCGGCGGCGACGACACCACGCAGATCCAGGCCGCTATCGACGCGGTGTCCAAGCTGCCGGCCAACTCCCAGGGCCTGCGCGGCGCGGTGCTGCTCGGCCCGGGCTCGTACCGGATGGCCGGATCGCTGCACATCGACGCCTCCGGCGTGGTGCTGCGCGGCAGCGGCAGCGGTACGAACGGCACCCGGCTGGTCGCCGAGGGCGCCACGGCCCGGACCGTCCTGACCATCGGCGGCAGCTCCTCCTACCGCGCGCTGACCACGCCCACCAAGGTGACGGACCGTTATGTCCCGGTCGGCGGCACCACGGTGGATGTCGCCTCCACGTCCGGGCTGGGCGTCGGTTCGTCCGTGGTGGTGCAGCGTCCGACCACGCAGGCGTGGCTCGACGCCATCGGAATGCAGAGCCTGTGGAAGCCCAACTGGAGCCTCTACTCCGAGCGAACCGTCACAGCGATCCACGGCAGGCAGCTCACCCTGGACGCGCCGCTGACCACCGCGTTGGAGGCGCAGTACACGCAGGCCACGGTCTTCAGGGACAGCTTCCCGCGGATCGACCACGTCGGCATCGAGTCGCTGAGCACGGACGGCCAGGCCATGGCGGCCGACCCGAAGTACGCCTCCGACTTCTACAACTCGACGTTCTCCTCGTTCGACGCCGTGCAGGACTCCTGGGTCCGTGACGTGGTCTCGTACGACTACGGCCAGGACGGCGTCACCCGCCTCGGCGGGCAGAGCCGCCGGATCACCGTGCTGCACACCGCCACGCTGGACATGATCACCAACACCGCCACCTCCGCCCGCTCCGACGGCTACACGCTGATGGGGCAGGAGAACCTGATCCAGGACTGCAAGGTGACAGCGGACAAGATCCACGCCTTCACCACCGAGGCCCGCCAGTCCGGCCCGAACGTCTACTCCGACTGCAGCGCCGTGCTGTTGCAGACCCCGTACGACTCGGGTGGTCACCAGCGGTGGGGCAGCGGCACGTTGTACGACAACGTGTCCGTCGACGGCACGCTGCTGATGGTGAACAACGGCAGTCGCGGCACCGGCCACGGTTGGTCCGACGCCAACAGCACCGCGTGGAACTGCGTGACCACCGGCGGCTACGAGGTGCAGAACCCGCCGACCGCGCACAACTGGGCGTTCGGCTGTACCGGCAAGCTGCTGAGCGGCTCCGACGGCGAGGTCACCGGCTCGGGCAAGCCGCAGCTGCCGCAGAGCCTCTACGCCGAGCAACTGCGCGAGCGCGGCTTCACGCCGCTGAGCTGACGGCCGGGTGTTGACAGCATCAGGACCTGTGGTCCGGTGCGCTCGGGGCTTGCTTGAAGTGCACTCCAGGCGCGTTGGATGAACGCCATGGAGTACACGCAGCTCGGACGCACCGGACTCAAGGTCAGTCGCCTGGTCCTCGGCACGATGAACTTCGGCGGGCTGGCCGACGAGGCCACCAGCCACGCCCTCATGGACTCCGCGCTCGACGCGGGCGTCAACTTCTTCGACACGGCGAACGTCTACGGCCGCGACGCACACAAGGGCCTGACCGAGGAGGTCATCGGCCGCTGGTTCGCGCAGGGCGGCGACCGGCGCGACAAGGTGGTGCTGGCCACCAAGGTCTATGCCAACGCCACCAACGACGGCCGCTCCCTCTTCGAGTCCTCCTGGCCGAACCACGACCGGCTCTCCGCGGTGAACATCCGCCGCGCCGTCGACGCCAGCCTGCGGCGACTGCAGACGGACCACATCGACGTCTACCAGTTCCACCACGTCGACCGGGCAACGCCGTTCGACGAGATCTGGCAGGCGATGGACGTGCTGATCCAGCAGGGCAAGGTCCTCTACGTCGGCTCGTCCAACTTCCCCGGCTACAAGATCGCCCAGGCCAACGAGACTGCGACGCGCGGCGGACGCGTCGGGCTCGGGCTGGTCAGCGAGCAGTGCCTCTACAACCTGTTCGAGCGCCGGGCCGAGATGGAGGTGATGCCGGCGGCGCAGGAGTACGGGCTCGGCGTCATCCCGTGGTCGCCGCTGCACCAGGGCCTGCTCGGCGGCGCGCTGCGCAAGGAGGCGGAGGGCTCGGGTGCGCGCACGAAGATGGGCCGCTCGGCGACAGGGCTGGCCGACCCGGAGATACGTGCCAAGGTGCAGGCATACGAGGACCTGCTGGAGAAGCACGGGCTGGAGCCCGGCGAGGTCGCCCTGGGCTGGCTGCTGACGCGGCCCGGCGTCACCGGCCCGATCGTCGGCCCCCGCACCCAGGAGCAGCTCGACTCCGCGCTTCGGGCGCTGGACCTGACGCTCTCGGCCGAGCTGCTGGCCTCCCTCGACGAGATCTTCCCCGGCCCGGGTCCGGCGCCGGAGGCGTTCGCCTGGTGAGGGAAGCCTGATCGTCCGGGTGGGACGTTGCGCCAGACTGTCTGCGTTCCCGCCGAGCTCGGCGACGGTGGCGCGGAAGCCGCGCAGTGCCGCGGAACGGATCACCGGCATGTCGCCCAGGGGCACATACCTGTCGTCCAGAGTCAAGGCGTATCGGACGCCTGCCCGCACACTGGAGCAATGACGCAGCAGGAACAGGCAGCCGCAGGGGACCACGGCCGGACCGAGCACCTCGACGTGATCGTGGTCGGCGCCGGCCTGTCCGGCATCGACGCGGGCTACCGGCTGCAGACCGAGTGCCCCGGCCGCTCCTACGCGATCCTGGAAGCCAGGGACGCGCTCGGCGGCACCTGGGACCTCTTCCGCTACCCCGGCATCCGCTCGGACTCCGACATGTTCACCCTCGGCTTCCCGTTCCGGCCCTGGGACGGCGAGAAGTCGATCGCGGACGGCTCCTCGATCCTGCGCTACCTGCAGCGGACGGCGGCCGAGTACGGCATCGACCGCAAGATCCGCTACGGCACCAGGGTGGTCGCCGCCGACTGGTCCTCCGCCGAGGCGCGGTGGACCCTGACCGTCCGCCGCGGCGACCAACTCTCCACGCTGACCTGCGACTTCCTCTACACCTGCGCGGGCTACTACGACTACGACCAGGGCCACGCCCCGGACTTCCCCGGCGTCGAGTCGTTCACGGAGAACGGCGGCCGGATGGTGCATCCGCAGTTCTGGCCCGAGGGCCTGGACTGGACCGGCAAGCGCGTCGTGGTCATCGGCAGCGGCGCCACGGCGGTGACCCTGGTCCCCTCGATGGCGGACCGCGCCGCGCACGTCACCATGCTCCAGCGCACGCCGAGCTGGATCGGCGCGGTGCCCGGCCGGGACAAGGTCGCGGACGTGCTCCGCTCGGTGCTGCCCGCTCGGACCGCGTACAAACTGGCGCGGACCAAGAACATCCTCTTCGCGGTCGGCTTCTACCAGTTCTGCCGCCGACGCCCGGAGGCCGCGCGCAAGCTGCTGACCGGCCTCAGCACCCGGATCCTCGGCGACGCGGACGCGGTGCGCGAGCATCTGACGCCCAGTTACAACCCTTGGGACCAGCGGCTCTGCGCGGTGCCGGACGCGGACCTGTTCAAGACGATGCGGTCCGGCCGGGCGTCGATCGTCACCGACCACATCGACACCTTCGTGCCGGAGGGCGTCCGGCTGAAGTCCGGCAAGCTGGTGGAAGCGGACATCGTCGTAAGCGCCACCGGCCTGCGACTGCTCGCCTTCGGCGGCATCCACCCGTCCGTGGACGGCGAAGCGGTGGACCTGACCCGGCAGTTCGTCTGGAACGGCGCGATGCTGACCGGGCTGCCCAACTTCGCGATCTGCATCGGCTACACCAACGCCTCCTGGACGCTGCGCGCGGATCTGACGTCCCGTCTGGTCTGCAAGGTGCTCAACCACATGGAGAGGCGCGACTACGCGGCGGTCGTTCCGCGCCCGGACGGCCCGCTCGGCGAGCATCCGCTGTTGGACCTGGCGGCCGGCTACGTCCAGCGGTCCATCTCGGCCTTCCCGAAGCAAGGTGACCGGCGTCCCTGGCAGGTCCGGCAGAACTACATCCTCGACGCGGCCACCACCATGCGCACCCGGCTCGACCGCACCCTCGCCCCGACCCCGCGCAGCGCACTCCGCCGGGCGAGGGCGGCGGACACGGCCGAGTCGGGGGAGGCGCGCGCGACCGCCTGACGGACGCCCTCCAACGCCCCTGGCGGCATGGGGTGTTAAGAGCGCGTTGCCCCCTTAGCGAAACATTGATCCCTTTCCCCGAGGGAATGCCTTGCCCCCGGTGGAGCGCGAAAGGAGGATCGGGGCATCGGCCGCGAAGGGCGCGCGGCGCGTCGTCTTGGAGGGCAGCGTGCGCGGGCGTCTGGAACGGGACGAACCCTTACGTCGTGGGGGCAGCGCGTCGGCCGTGCGCAGGAGCACCACACCGACGCGCCGGTTGAGCGGCGGTGGCGGCCTGTCGGCAGCCGACGTCATCTCCATGCAGCGGACGGCGGGGAACACCGCCGTGACGGCCGCACTCCGGTCGGCACCCGGCAGCGCCGGCGCGGGTGCCGGCGCGGACGTTGACGCCGACGCCCATGCCGGCGTCCATGCCGACGTCAGCGTTCAGCGGGAGACCGAGGACGGCGAGACCACGACCGGCAGGCTGAAGGACACCCTCGACAACGCCGCACAGAACGTGGCGGCCGGGACCGCGCCGACGGTGGGAGCACAGTACGTCGACCCCAGCGTCAGCACGCCCGCCTCCTATGCGGGCGGCATGGTGGGTCCGTTCAGCTCCGTCCTTACCGCCGGGGCCGGGATCGTCACCGGGGCGATGGCGATGCACCATGCGGAGCACGAGCTGTCCGAGCACGCGGAGGGCAGCGCACCGCACCGGGAGGCCGCCCGCGAGCAGAGCAGTGCCCGCGCGGAGGTCGGCCAGGGCGTCTCCGGGCTGGCCGGCAACGTGATCAGCGGGGCCGGCGGCGTGATGAACTACCTCGGCTATCCGACCCCGGTCTACAACGCCATGTTCTCCGCCGGCGGTGCGGTCGCGCTCCCTGCGACCCTGGTGCAGACGGCCCGCTACGCACGCAAGGCGGCCAAGGCGCAGACCCGCGTCGAGGCGCTGCGCGCGCTGATGAGCACCGAGGACGATCAGCCGAAGCAGGCGCTGGAAGCCGCCGCGGGCGAGGTCGCCGCCTGCCGTGAACTGGCCGCCGCGCTCACCGAGTTGGTCGCGTCCAAGAGCGCGACGTACCAGGCACACCTCGCGGAGATGGGCCGCTCGCCCCTCGACCGCCCGCTCGGAACCGACCTCGGGAGCCTGAAGGAGGCCCGGCTGGAGGTCCACGAATGGTCGCGCCGGCTCGACGCGGCCCAGGAGGGACTGACGCAGGCCCTGGCGAGGCAGCAGCAACGTGAGGACGTGCGGCGGGCCATGGACCACGCGCTCGCGGAGGCCGCCGAGGAGGTCAACCAGCACACGTCAGGTGCGCCCCGGCAGATCTCGCTGCGGATGATCCAGGCCTACGCGGTGCGCAAGAACCAGCGTGGCCGGATCAAGAAGATCATCGCCGCGACAGGCGGGGCGCTGGGGGCGAGCGGCAGCGTCGCCGCCCTCGTCACCTCGATCGCGGTCGCGGCGGGAACGGCCGCCGGTGCAGGCCTCTTCGTCGCCTCCCCGATCGGCTGGGCGCTCGCCGGAGCCGCCGCCCTCGTCGGGTTGGGCCTCGCCTCGTACAAGGCCTGGAAGTTCTTCGCCAAGCGCTGGGACCAGACCGCCGAACCCGACGCCGAGGGCAAACCCACCCGGGCCGTCCGCGACCGGCTCGGCAGCACGCTCGCCTTCTGGAAGCGGACCGGACCGAGCAAGCGTCAGGAGTACGCCGCCGCCCTGTACGGGATGGCCCAGAACAGCCCCGACGCCGACCCCGTCAGGACGAGGGAGGCCCGCGACACCATCGCCGCCCTCGGCCTGGACTGGGACGAGTTGGCGATGAGCGACGAACCCGAGAGCGCGAAGAAGCTGATCGCCGCGAAGCTCGCGTCCTAGGCCCTGTCGTCCCGCTTCCGTCGGGCGGATGCGCAAGGATGGGACCATGGCGAACCGACTCGCGCAGGCCACCTCCCCGTACCTGCTCCAGCACGCCGACAACCCGGTCGACTGGTGGCCCTGGTCGCCGGAGGCCTTCGAGGAGGCGCGGCGACGGGATGTCCCCGTCCTGCTGTCCGTCGGGTACGCGGCGTGTCACTGGTGCCACGTGATGGCGCACGAGAGCTTCGAGGACGAGGAGACGGCGCGCGTCGTCAACGAGAACTTCGTGGCGATCAAGGTCGACCGCGAGGAGCGGCCCGACGTGGACGCCGTCTACATGGAGGCGGTGCAGGCCGCGACCGGCCAGGGCG
The DNA here is from genome assembly GCF_041262485.1 of Streptacidiphilus sp. BW17. Lineage (NCBI taxonomy): Bacteria > Bacillati > Actinomycetota > Actinomycetes > Kitasatosporales > Streptomycetaceae > Streptacidiphilus > Streptacidiphilus sp. BW17. Next base: position 135,180 of record NZ_JBGCCR010000003.1, read on the forward strand.
GTTGGCCGATGACGGTGTTCCTGACCCCGGAGCGGGATCCGTTCTACTTCGGCACCTACTTCCCGCCCGAGCCGCGGCACGGCATGCCGTCGTTCCGGCAGGTGCTGGGCGGCGTGGCCGACGCCTGGAGCGGGCGGCGTGACGAGGTCGCCGAGGTCGCGGGGCGGATCGTGGCCGAGCTGACCCAACGCGGCGGTGTCTACGCCGGGCTGGCCGGTGCCGAGACGCCCGGACCGGACGCGCTGCGCCACGCGGTGGCCGCGCTGGCCCGCGAGTACGACGGCAGCCGTGGTGGGTTCGGCGGCGCGCCCAAGTTCCCGCCCTCGATGGTGCTGGAGTTCCTGCTCCGCCACCACGCCGCGACCGGCAGCGACCCGGCGCTGGAGATGGCCGTCCACGCCTGCGAGGCGATGGCCCGCGGCGGCATCTACGACCAACTCGGTGGCGGCTTCGCCCGCTACTCGGTCGACGCGGCGTGGGTCGTGCCGCACTTCGAGAAGATGCTCTACGACAACGCGCTGCTGCTCCGCGTCTACACCCACCTGTGGCGGGCCACCGGCAGTGCGCTCGCCCGCCGGGTGGCGGTGGAGACCGGCGAGTTCCTGCTGCGTGAACTGCGCACCGCCGAGGGCGGGTTCGCCTCCGCGCTGGACGCGGACAGCGCCGACGCGGAGGGCCACAGCCGCGAGGGCGCGTTCTACGTCTGGACGCCGGAACAGCTTGTCGACGCGCTCGGCGCTGAGGACGGTGCGCGGGCGGCCGGGCTGTTCGGCGTGACGGCGGAGGGCACCTTCGAGGAGGGCGCCTCCGTCCTGCAACTCCCCGGCGACGAGCCGGAACCGGAGCTGCGGGCGCGGCTGTTCGCGACCCGCGAGCTGCGGCCGCGTCCGGCACGGGACGACAAGGTCGTCGCCGCGTGGAACGGCCTCGCCGTCGCGGCGCTGTCCGAGGCCGGGGCTCTGCTGGACCGTCCGGATTTCCTGGACGCGGCGGTGGTCGCCGCGGCGCTGCTGCTCGACGTCCACCGGGACGCGTCCGGCCGCCTGCTGCGCACCTCACGCGACGAGCGTCCGGGCACGAACGTGGGGGTGCTGGAGGACTACGGCGACGTCGCCGAGGGCCTGTTGACGCTGCACAACGTGACCGGCGACCGACGCTGGCTGGACGCCGCCGGCGAGTTGCTGGAGGTCGTGCTGACACAGTTCACCGACGAGACGTCCGGCGCGCTCTTCGACACGGCGGCCGACGCGGAGCAACTGATCCGCCGCCCCCAGGACCCGACCGACAACGCGGCGCCCTCCGGGTGGTCGGCGGCGGCCGGTGCGCTGCTGTCGTATGCGGCGCTCACCGAGTCCGAACGCCACCGCGAGGCCGCGGAGCGGGCGTTGACGGTGGTCACCCCGCTCGCGAGCCGCGCGCCCCGGTTCATCGGCTGGGGCCTGACGGTGGCCCAGGCCCTCTTGGACGGCCCCCGCCGCGTGGCCCTGGCGGGCGAGCCGGACGCGCCGGAGACGCTCGCCCTGCGGGCGGCGGCGCTGGGCGCTACCGCGCCGGGGCTGGTGATCACCCCGGACGAGGAGAAGCCCACGGTGGACGGTAGGCCCACCGCGTACGTCTGCCGCCGCTTCACCTGCGACGCCCCGGTCACCGACCCGGAGTGGCTCCGTGAGGGCCTGAACGCCAGGCCGGGGGAGTAGCTCTCTCTCTTTCCGCAGACGGCGTAGTTGCACTACCCAGGGGGCGCGGGGAACTGCGCGACAAGCCACCCAAGCAGGTAGCAGGCCGAACGTTCAGGGCCATCCGCATGGGGTGGTATCTCGCGCAGTTCCCCGCGCCCCCTGGGTAGTGCAACGTCCCCTTTGCGGAGAGCGCTCGCCCTCAAGTCATGGGCCGATGACCACGTCCAGCGCCTGGTCGAGGAGTTCCGTCATGTCGTCCACCCCGCCGCGTTCCGACCAGTAGAGGACCGCCTCGCCCGCGGCGGCGACGATCGTGGTGACCAGGACACGGAGGTGCAGGCCGGCCGGGTCCTCGCCGGTGCGTTCGGCGATCAGTCGACAGAGGCGGGCGGAGGTCTGCTGCTGTTCCGTCATGGCCCGCGCGCGGATCGCCGGGACCTGCCGGTACAGCTCCATCCGGAGCAGCATCTCGTCGCGTTCTGCGGCGAGCACCTGGCGGAGGGGGCCGACCATGGCCGTCCGCAGGGCCTGCCGTAGCGGCTCGTCCTTCGGGCGGGCCCGGAACGCGGCCTCCAGCAGCGGGTCGTAGTCGTCGCTGATGACCAGGTCTTCCTTGGTCGGGAAGTAGCGGAAGAAGGTGCTCGGGGAGACCTCCGCCACCGCCGCGATCTGGTCGACGGTGGTCGCCTCGTAGCCCTGGTCGGCGAAAAGGCTGAAGGCCGCCGAGCGGATGGCCCGGCGGGTCTTCAGCTTCTTGCGTTCCCGCAGGCCGAGCGGAGCCTCCAGCATGTGTTCCAGCTCGGTGCTTGCAGGACGGGGAGGAGGGGCGGCGGCACTCATGTCAGGAATTGTCCCGCACCGCCCGTCCCGGCTGCCCCGGCCACCTCCTCCGTACCCGCCGTGTCCGTACCCGCCGTGTCCGTACCCACCTCCTCCTCCGTCCTCGCCGCAGGTCGCACGCCCGGCATCCGCAGGGCCAGCAGCGCGGCGGAGAGCGCCGAGCCGATGCCGCAGGCCAGCAGCACCAGGTCCATGCCGTGGACGAACGCCGCGTGCGCGCTCGCGGCCAGCGCGGTGTCGTGGAGCTGGGTGGCGACGGCCTGGGCCGCCGAGACGGAGCCCTGGGCGGTCTTCGCGAGCGCCGCCGGGAGGTGGCCCGTGTCCAGCCGGGCGGTGTACGCGCCGGCCAGCAGGCTGCCGAGCAGGGCGACGCCGATGGCGCTGGCGGACTGACGCAGCGTCTGGAGCAGACCGGAGCCGACGCCGGCCCGGTCGTCCGGCAGCGCGGCCATCGCCGCGCCCATCGCGGGGACCATGGTGAAGCCCATGCCGAAGCCGAGCAGCGAGAGCCACGTCGCGGTGAGCCCGTAGCCGTCGCTGACGCCCGTGGTCGCGCCGAGCAGCAGCGCGCCCGCCACGATCAGCATCCCGACCGAGACCACCCACCGCACCGACAGCTTCTCCACCAGCTTCTCGGCGGCCCGCGCCGCCACCAGCAGGCCGCCCATCAGCGGCATCAGCCGGATCCCGGTACCCAACGCGTCGTTGCCGAGGACCGACTGGAGGTACTGCGGCAGCACGAACAGCGCGCCCATCAGCGAGAACGAGACGAGCACGGAGGCGATCGTGCTCCACCGGTAGACCCGGTCGGCCAGCAAGGCGAAGTCGACCATCGGGTGCGGCTGGCTGCGCTCACGCCAGACCAGACCGCCGAGCAGCAGGACCGCGGCGACCAGCGAGCCGACCACGGTCGCCGAGCCCCAACCGTCCGTCGGGCCCTGGATGATGCCGAAGGTCAGCGCGGCCAGACCGACGACGCCGATCGCCGCGCTCAGCATGTCGACCCTCGGGACGGAGGGGTCGCGGGACTCGGGGACCAGCCAGAGGCAGGCGACGATGCCCACGACGATCAGCGGCACGTTGATCAGGAAGATCGAGCCCCACCAGAAGTGGTTGAGCAGCAGTCCGCCCAGCATCGGGCCGAGCGGCATGCCGACGGCCATGCCCGCCGTCATCACGGCGACCGCGCGCGGCCGTTCGGCCGGGGCGAAGAGGCTCGGCAGGATCGCGATGCCCAGCGGCATGATGAACGCCCCGCCGAGACCCATCACGGCGCGGACCGCGATCAGCGTGTCCGCGGAGTGCACCAGCGTGCCGACCAGGGACGCCGCGCCGAACAGGACCAGGCCGCCGACCAGCAGCCTCCGGCGGCCGAAGCGGTCGCCGAGCAGCCCGGCGGGGAGCATCGCGGCGGCGAAGACGACCAGGTAGGCGTCGACGATCCACTGCAACTGGTCGGTGGTCGCGTGCAGTTGGACGGCCAGGTCGGGCAGCGCCACGTTGAGGATGGTGCCGTCGAAGCCGAGCACCAGCACGCTCAGGCAGATGGCAGCCAGTGCCCACCAGCGGCGGCGGTCGACGGGCGGGGAGTCGGGTGGTGCGGTGGTGCTCACGGTCGCGTGCGTGCTCATGGCAGCCCCCTAAGAGTTACTGTCTTCTGACAGTAACTCTCAAAATCTAGGAGCTGTCAATCGCTATCAGCTGCCGGAAGGCGGCTGTGTCACATGGCGACCAGGGACACCCCCACGAACTGGACCGTGAACGCCGCCAGCGTGCAGGCGTGGAAGACCTCGTGGAAGCCGAACCAGCGCGGTGAGGGGTTGGGCCGCTTCAGGCCGTAGATCACGCCGCCGACGCTGTAGAGCAGGCCGCCGACGATGATCAGCACAGTCACCGCGACGCCGCCGGTCCGGAAGAAGTCGGGGAGGAAGAAGACGGCGGCCCACCCGAGGGCGAGGTAGCAGGGGGTGTAGAGCCAGCGCGGCGCGCCGACCCAGAAGACCCGGAAGGCGATCCCGGCCAAAGCGCCTGCCCAGACCAGCCAGAGCAGCACCTGCTGCTGGCCGCCGCGCAACAGCAGGATGGTGACGGGGGTGTAAGTCCCGGCGATGATCAGGAAGATGTTGCTGTGGTCGAGCCGGCGCAGCACCGCCTCGCCGCGCGGACCCCAGGAGAAGCGGTGGTAGAGCGCGCTGATGCCGAACAGCATCCAAGCGCTTGCGGCGTAGATCGCGCACGCGACCCGCGCCGCTGTGGTCGTGGCCAGGCAAATCAGCACGATTCCTGCGGCAACCGTCGCCGGGAACATGCCCGCGTGCAACCAACCGCGCATAGCCGGTTTTTGCAGGGAATTGCGCTCCGTCATTTCCACCCCAGCTGTCATGCTCCGAAGTGTAGCTACGGACCCGTAGGTTACCTACTGGTAGGTCGGTCGAGCTTCTCGTCACTGTGACGCTGACCTGCAGTGTTGTCGGTCTCACAAGGGGGGCGGTATGTCACTTCTCCGACATGCGAGATACCCTGCGAAGACCCTCAACCCCTCACCATCCGTTCAAGGACGATCGGATGTGAAACGGAGCGATCGTGCCGTACGAGAACTCTGCCCAGGTCAACGCTGCCCCGACCCGGCACAAGAAGCTGCTGGCGTGGGTTCAGGAGATCGCAGAGCTCACCCAGCCGGATCGGATCGAGTGGTGCGACGGCTCTGAAGCCGAGTACCAGCGTCTGTGTGACCTGCTTGTCGAGAAGGGCACCTTCCGCAAGCTCAACCCGGAGAAGCGGCCCAACTCCTACTACGCTGCCTCCGACCCGCGCGATGTCGCGCGGGTCGAGGACCGTACGTTCATCTGCTCCGAGGAGGAGAAGGACGCCGGTCCGACGAACCACTGGAAGGCGCCTGCAGAGATGCGGGCGATCTTCGGCGACATCTTCAAGGGCTCCATGAAGGGTCGCACCATGTACGTGGTGCCGTTCTCCATGGGTCCCGTGGGCTCGCCGCTGGCTGCCTACGGTGTCGAGATCACCGACTCCGCCTACGTCGCCGTGTCGATGCGCACCATGACCCGCATGGGGCAGGCCGTGCTCGACTTCCTAGGTGAGGACGGCGAGTTCGTCAAGGCCGTGCACACCCTCGGCGCCCCGCTCGCCGAGGGCGAGGCCGACGTGTCGTGGCCGTGCAACGAGACCAAGTACATCTCGCACTTCCCGGAGTCCAAGGAGATCTGGTCGTACGGCTCCGGCTACGGCGGCAACGCGCTGCTCGGCAAGAAGTGCTACGCGCTGCGCATCGCCTCGACCATGGCCCGTGACGAGGGTTGGCTGGCCGAGCACATGCTCGTCCTCAAGCTCACCCCGCCGTCGGGCGAGGCCAAGTACGTCGCCGCCGCGTTCCCCAGCGCGTGCGGCAAGACCAACCTGGCCATGCTCCAGCCGACCATCCCGGGCTGGAAGGTCGAGACGATCGGCGACGACATCGCCTGGATGCGGTTCGGTGCGGACGGCCGCCTCTACGCGATCAACCCGGAGGCCGGCTTCTTCGGCGTCGCCCCCGGCACCGGTCGCGACACCAACGCCAACGCCATCGACTCGATGTACGCCAACACGGTCTTCACCAACGTGGCGCTCACCGACGACGGTGACGTCTGGTGGGAGGGCATGACCGACGAGAAGCCCGCCCACCTGATCGACTGGAAGGGCAACGACTGGACCCCCGAGTCGGAGACCCCGGCGGCGCACCCCAACGCCCGGTTCACCGTCCCGGCCGCCCAGTGCCCGACCATCGCCCCGGAGTGGGAGGACCAGGCGGGTGTGCCGATCTCGGCCATCCTCTTCGGCGGTCGCCGCGCCAGCGCGGTTCCGCTGGTGACCGAGTCCTTCGACTGGCAGCACGGCGTCTTCCTGGGCGCCAACGTCGCCTCGGAGCAGACGGCCGCCGCCGAGGGCACCGTCGGCAAGCTGCGTCGCGACCCGTTCGCGATGCTGCCCTTCTGCGGCTACAACATGGGTGACTACTTCGGCCACTGGCTGGAGGTCGGCGAGAACGCCGACGCCGCCAAGCTGCCGAAGATCTACTACGTCAACTGGTTCCGCAAGAACGCCGACGGCAAGTTCGTCTGGCCGGGCTTCGGCGAGAACAGCCGCGTGCTGAAGTGGATCGTCGAGCGCCTTGCGGGCACCGCCGAGGGTGTCGAGTCGCCGATCGGCGTCCTGCCCACCCAGGACGCGCTGGACCTGGACGGTCTGACCATCGACCAGGCCGACCTGGACCTGCTGCTCACCGTCGACCGCGACATCTGGAAGCAGGAGGCCGCGCTCATCCCCGAGCACCTGGAGCTGTTCGGCGAGCACACGCCGAAGGCGCTGTGGGACGAGTACAACAAGCTCACCGAGCGACTGAGCTGAGGCGAAGCGCAGCGGAGCCGAAGCGGAAGTCGCGCAACAGCGCCGAGCGACTGAGCTGAGCTTGTTGCTGAGCTGCTGAGCCCCTGTGGGGCTACGAGGCAACCGACTCCCGTGCCGCCGTGTGGACATCCATGCGGCGGCACGCGAGTACTGCCGTCCGGGTGTCCTGCTGGGCGGCGGCGACCACCAGCACCCGGCCCGCCAGGTCGAAGGCCTGGGCGTGCAGGGTGGCGAGGTCGTCCGGGTACGCGGTGGCGGCGCGCTGAGGCAGGCCCGCGCCGATCTCCGCTATCCGCGCCGTGAGTGCGGCGACGGCGCTCTCCAGCGCCGAGTCGCCGGTCCGGCGGTGCAGTTCGCTGGTGACGTCGAGCAGCGCCGACAGATGACCGGCCAGCTGTCCGGCCCGTCCGCTCTGCGGGCGCACGGGAGCGTTCGACATCTGGCTCACGCGGACGCGGCGCGGCGCAGGATGAGTCCTCGGCTGCTCGTACATGGAGAACAGCCTAACTTGGACTCTGTCTAAAACAAGCGCCTGTCTCGCGTGTCGGTCGGCGCCCTGCTCGGGCTACGGCTGGACTGCGGCTGGACCACGGCCGCACTACGGCTGGCTGTAGTCGCTCAGGAAGACGCCGATCCGCTCGATGGCCTCGGTCAGATCCTCCGCGTGCGGCAGGGTGACCAGGCGGAAGTGGTCCGGGTCGGGCCAGTTGAAGCCGGTGCCCTGGACCACGTAGATGTGCTGCTGCTTGAGCAGGTCCAGCACCATCTGGGCGTCGTCCTTGATCTTGAAGACCTTCGGGTCGAGCCGCGGGAAGGCGTAGAGCGCGCCCTTCGGCTTCACGCAGGAGACGCCCGGGATGTCGTTGAGCATCTTCCAGGCGATGTCCCGCTGTTCGCGCAGTCGTCCGCCCGGAAGGATCAGGTCCTTGATCGACTGACGTCCGCCGAGCGCCGCCGCGATCGCGTGCTGCGAGGGCATGTTGGCGCACAGACGCATCGTGGCCAGCGTGGTCAGGCCCTCGATGTAGCTGCGGGCGTCCTCCTTGGGGCCGGAGATGGTCATCCAGCCGGAGCGGAAGCCGGCCACCCGGTAGGCCTTGGACATGCCGTTGAAGGTCAGGCAGAGCAGGTCCGGGGCGAGCGACGCGGTGGAGGTGTGGACGGCGTCGTCGTAGAGGATCTTGTCGTAGATCTCGTCCGAGTAGATGATCAGGCCGTGCCGGCGGGCGATCTCGACCATGCCCTCCAGCAACTCCACCGGGTAGACCGCGCCGGTCGGGTTGTTCGGGTTGATGATCACGATGCCGCGGGTGCGGTCGGTGATCTTCGCCTCGATGTCGGCCAGGTCCGGGAACCACTCGGCCTGCTCGTCGCAGCGGTAGTGCACCGCGGTGCCGCCGGACAGGCTGATCGAGGCCGTCCACAGCGGGTAGTCGGGGGCAGGGACGAGCACCTCGTCGCCGTTGTCGAGCAGCGCCTGCATCGCCATCTGGATCAGCTCGGAGACGCCGTTGCCGATGTAGACGTCGTCCACGCTCAGGCCGGGCAGCCCGCGCTCCTCGTAGTGCATGACCACCGCGCGGCGGGCGGAGAGCAGGCCCTTGGAGTCGCCGTAGCCGTGGGCGCCGGCGAGGTTGCGCACGATGTCCTGGAGGATCTCCGGCGGTGCGTCGAAACCGAAGGGTGCCGGGTTGCCGGTGTTCAGCTTCAGGATCCGGTGGCCCTCATCCTCGAGGCGCATCGCCTCGTCGAGGATCGGGCCGCGGATGTCGTAACAGACGTTGGCGAGCTTGGAGGACTGAAGCACCGGCTGCATACTCATGCACCTTAGTGCCTGGCGATCAGGGACGCCGGGTGATTTCCGCCATCCTGACCCCCGCCCGCCTGCCGCCCACACCGCCCAGGCGCACCACCCCGCGCGCGATCCGGCGCAGCGTCGCGCCGCGCGAGACCGCCGCGACGGTCACGCCGACGGTCCAGCCCAGCGCGACACCCCAGAGTGCTCCGGCGACCGCCCCGGTGACCGGGTACCCGGTCCAGCCGATCGGGCCGTCGCCCGTCATCCGCGCCTCGATCAGCCCCCGGAAGAGGCCCGCCACCGCGCCGCCGAGCACCACCGCTCCCCAGCCGGTGATCAGCCGGTGCAGTCGGGACGCGTACGGGTGCAGCAGCACGTGCCGCCGCAGCACCAGCGCGACCGCGCCGACCAGCAGCAGAGCCGCGAAGTCCTCGCACCACAGGTAGGCCCAGGTGGTGTCGCCGCGCGGGTCCGGGCGCAGGCCGGGCAGGAAGAGCGGCAGTCCGAGCGCGGCGGGCCGAAGCAGTCGCCCGCCGTACGCGTCGGTCAGGGCCAGCCAGACGGTGTCCGTGCCCAGCGCGAGCACCAGCAGCAGGGCGGTGGCGACGCCTGCGGTCAGCACCAGGCGAGGGCGGTCCAGTTGTGGATGCGGGGAGCGCGTGGTGTGCGGCAACGCGGACATGGCCGGACTGTAGCGCGGGTGTTCATGCGTGCGGGCGACAAGGCGATGTTGATACCCGATCAGTACCCCTCTCCCTGTGGGCGCCCAGGAACGCGATCTAGGATCACTGCAGTTGCCTGGTCCGGGGGGGAGGCGTCATGCGGAGGCGGAGACGTGGTCGGCTGCTCCGACTGCTGGTGACGCTGGTCGTGATCGCGTGCGCGGCCGGGTTGCTGGTGCACGTCGGTACGCCCGCCGCGCAGGGAGTGTCCATAGCGCCGCCATTTCTGACGGATAGTCAGGGGCGTGCGCTGATCCTCGACGGCCTGGACGCCGACGGCGGCAGCGCGGTGAGCTCCGGGCAGGCCGCGGCGGCCGAGTACAACGCGCTCGGCGACGACTACGCCCGCATCATGCTGAGTTGGAGCAGGGTCGAGCCCCGGCCCGGCCGGTACGACGACGCCTACCTGGCCGGGATCGTCCAGCGCATCGGCTGGTACGCGGCCCAGGGCGACCACGTCGTGCTGGCCATGGAGCAGGACGCCTACGGCCCGCCGCCGGGTACGCCCGTCGCGCCCGCGACCGTCGACGCCGCGTCCACGCAGGCGGCCGACGAGTTCTGGGGCACCCGCGGCGACCGGCCCGACCTGCAGCAGCGCTACGCCGCCGCCTGGGTGCACATCGCCGACTACCTCGACCAGCGCGGGATGAAGGGCGTCGACCCGATCCTCGGCTTCGACCTGATCGACCGTCCCTGGGGCGGCTCCGTCCAGGGCGCGGCGTTCGAGTCCGGACCGCTGGCGCACTTCTACCAGCGCGTCATCGACGACATCCGTGCGGTCGACTCCGAGCGCTGGCTCTTCGTCGAGCCCGAGGCGGTCGCCACGGACTGGGGCCTGCCGAGCGCGCTGCCCGCGCTCACCGACCCCCGGTCGGGGGGCGCGCGGATCGGCTACGCGCCGCAGTTCTACCCGGCTCCGCTGGACCCGTCCGGCTCGTACAGCGGCACCAGCGCCTTCATGACGGACCGGGCGGCGGCGTCCTGGCAGATCCAGGTGGCCAGGACCGCGGCCCGGCTGGACGCGCCGGTGCTGGTCGGCGGCTGGACGGTGAACAGCAACGCCGTCGGCGCGCACCTCTACGTCGACCACACGCAGGCGCTGTTCGACCAGATGATGGTCGGCTCCGCGTACTGGAGCGCCGCGCCCGGCCCGTGGTCGCCCTGGGCCGCGCCCGGCAGGCAGGCGGACCTGGCGGGTGTGCTGCAGACCGCCTATCCCCGTGCGGTGGCCGGGGTGCCGGTGGAGTTCGACTACGACAAGGGCACGCTGGTCTTCACCCTCCAGTTCCGCGACGCGGCCGGGGTGACCGGCTCCACCGACGTCTACCTGCCGCCGTCGGACTTCCCGAACGGGCCGCAGATCGAGTTCGACGCCGCGTGCAGCTACACCTGGGACCCGGTGCGGCACATCCTGTCGCTCACCGAGAAGAAGCCCGTCCCCGGCACCCTGCACACGCTCCAACTGACCCCGTCGACGCCGACGCAGAACGTGGGTTGAGGTCTACCGCATGACGGACCGCCGCACCGAGCGGCCCGGCAGGGCAGCGGTCCGCCGCCCGTCGTCCAGCACCGCGACGCCGTCGACGAAGACGTACGGGATGCCGCGCGGCAGCCGCCGGGGCTGGTCGTAGGTGGCCTCGTCCGCGACCTCCGTCGGGTCGAAGAGGACCAGGTCGGCCCGCCACCCCTCGCGGACCTGCCCGCGGTCGTGCAGGCCCAGCCGCCGCGCCGGGGTCGCGGCCAGGTGCCGGACGCACTCCGCCAGCCCGAGCACGCCCAACTCGCCTACGTAGTGGCCGAGATAGCGTGGGAACGTGCCGTGGGCGCGTGGATGCGGCCGGTCGCCGACCAGCAGGCCGTCGCTGCCGCCGCAGTGCACCGGATGCCGCATGATCGCGCGCACGTTCGCCTCGTCGCCGACATGCTGGAGGATCGTCGTACCGAGGCCGTCCTCGACCAGCAGGCGCGTGAACGCCGCGAACGGCTCGACGCCGTCCCGCGCCGCAAGTTGACTGACCGTCAGGGAGACGCAGGAGCGCAGCGAGGCCGTGCGGACGCCGCTGACCTGCACGGTGTCCCAGTCGGCGACGACGCCGTGGCAGCCGTCCGAACCGTGCACCTCCAGGTCGGCGCGGATCCGGGTCAGTGCCGCCGGATCGCCGAGCCGGCGCAGGGTCTGCTCCGGTCCGCCCGCGGTCGCCCAACCGGGCAACAGCGCGGCCAGGGTGGTGGACCCCGGGAGGTAGGGGTAGCTGTCGAGAGTCAGGTCCACGCCGTTCGCGAGCGCCGCGTCGACCAGCGTCAGCAGCTCGCCCGCGCGGCCCCGGTTGACCTCGAAGTTCATGGTGGCGTGGGCCAGGTGCAGCGCGCAGCCGGAGGCGCCGGCCACCGCGACCATCTCCGCGTAGGCGTCGAGCGCGCCCGCGCCGTAGGAGCGGTGGTGCGGGCAGTAGTAGCCGCCGTACGCGGCCACCACCTCGCAGAGCGTGGTGAGTTCGGCGGTGTCGGCGTACATCCCCGGGGTGTAGGTCAGCCCGGACGACATGCCGACCGCGCCCTCGGTCAGCCCCTGCGCGAGCAGCCCGCGCATCCGCTGCAGCTCGGCGGCCGTCGCGGGGCGGTCCTCCCAGCCCAGGACGAGGGCGCGGAGCGTGCCCTGCGGGACGAGGTAGGCGGCGTTGACGGCGATGCCCTGGTCGAGCCGGTCCAGGTACTCGCCGACGGTGCGCCAGTTCCAGTCCAGATCGGCGGGGTCCGGATCGCCGTTCCAGCCGGCCAGCTGGCGGCGCAGCCCGGCCAGCGTCGTGTCGTCCACGGGTGCGTAGGAGAGGCCGTCCTGGCCCAGCACCTCCAGCGTCACGCCCTGGGCGACCTTGGCCTCGTGCCCGGGATCGGTGAGCAGTGCCAGATCGGAGTGCGCGTGCATGTCGACGAAGCCGGGCGCGAGCGCGAGTCCGTCCGCGTCGATCACCCGACCGTTGCCCGGTGCCGCGCCCGGCCGGGGACCGGGCGCGCCCTCGCGGTGCAGCCGGGCGATCTGGCCGCCCTCGGGGCCGTCGTCGAGGACGGCGTCGGCGCGGTAGGGCGCGCCGCCGCTGCCGTCGACGACGAGCGCGCCGCGCAGGACCGTTCGCATGGGGTGGGTGGCCGGGCTCAGAAGAAGGTGCGGATGTAGTCGACGACCGTCTGTCCGTCGGCGGAGACCTCGGGGATCAACTGCCACTTCTCGAAGGCCGTGCAGGGGTGGGACAACCCGAGAGCGAGCCAGTCGCCGACCTCCAGCGGGGCCGCGTCCGGGGCGAGTTCGACGAAGGCGTGCTGGTCGGACAGCTTGGTCACGGTCAGGCCGTCGGCCTTGCGCAGCAGCCCTGTCGGCGTGCGGATCTGCAGTGGGACCGGGAGGCCGAGGTCGTACGGCACGTCCCGCTTGCCCGCGTTCACCAGTGCGAGCCCCGGCTCGGGGCGGGAGACGACCTGCGCCCAGAGCTTCAGGGCGGGGAGGAAGTGCTCCGACTCGTCGGTGAGCGGGGTGATCCGGGCGTAGTGGAGGTGGTCGTGCGTGACGTACGCGCCGGAGCGCAACAGGCGCAGCACCGGACGGGAGAGTGTCAGCGCTTCCTCGGTCAGCGCGGCGGCGACCAGGTCGAAGTGCTCGCTGCCGCCCGCACTGACGACGATCTCGTCGGCGTCGGCGAAGTGCCCTGCCGCGTCGAAGCGGTGGGCCGTCGCCACCAGGTTCGCCATCCAGGCGGCCACGACCGTCCGGGCCGCGTCCACGTCGGGCAGCGTGCCCTCGTAGCCCGCGACGCCGAACAGCCGCAGCCGGCGCGAGGCGCGGACCGCCTGCGCCACCTCGTCCGCCTCCGCCGCCGTCCGCACGCCGGTGCGCGAGCCGGTCGCGCCCAGCTCGACCACCACGTCCATGCGGTGGCTGAGCGCCGCGTCCATCAGCTCGACGCCGCGCACCGAGTCGACGTAGCAGACGAACCGGAACTCCGGGTCCGCCGCCAGCTCGTCGCTCAGCCAGCGCAGCGCGGGCGCGTCGACCAGCTCGTTGCCGAGGAAGATCCGCTGGACGCCGAAGTGCCGGTACATCCGGACGTGCGAGGGCGTGGCCGCGGTGATGCCCCAGGCGCCGAGCTCCAGCTGACGCTGCATCAGCTGCGGGGCCAGCGGCGTCTTGCCGTGCGGAGCGTGGGCCAGGCCGTGGCGTGCTGCCCAGGAGGCCATCAGCTCCAGGTTGTGGGCCAGCGCCGTCGACTCAAGCGTGAGCAGGGGAGTGACGAAACCGTCCTCGAAGAGGTTCAGCTTGGCGTCCCGCATCCGGTCGACGGTCGTCGTCGACGTGCCCAGCGGCATGCCCTTGAAGCGCCAGTCGACAGCGGTCTCGCCCAGCGTGTCGAGCGCGGCCTGGTCCATGCCCATGAAGCGACTCCCTCGGATGCCGATGTGGTTGCACCGTGTGCAACATCCGTTGCATATCCTGCCTGACAGCAGTCCGTCGGAGTACCCCCAGAGCGCCGAGGAGCAAGCCGCATGAGCAGCAAGCGAGTGATCCGGACCGAGCACGCCCCGACCCCGGTCGCCAGTTTCTCGCAGGGCGTGGCCAAGGGCGGTCTGTTGCAGGTCGCCGGGCAGGTCGGCGCCGATCCCGCCACCGGCGCCCCCGTCGGCCCCGGCCTCACCGAGCAGGTCGAGCAGACGCTGCGCAACATCGGAGCCGTGCTCAGCGAGGGCGGCGCGAGCTGGGGCGACCTGGTGATGATGCGCGTCTACCTCACCGACACCGCGCACTTCGCCGAGCTCAACGCCGTGTACGACGCGTGGTTCGCCAAGGAGCTGCCGGACGGCGACGTCCCGGCCCGCACCACGGTCTACGTGGGCCTCCCGGCCGGTCTGCTGGTCGAGATCGACGCCCTGGCCGTGACCGACTGAGCGCGCGACTGCCCGCCGCGCTTCGTGAAGCACGGCGGGCAGGCTACGGCGGGCAGTCCTCCGTCCTGTGCCGCGTTACGGCATCGCGTGGACGAACGCGCCCTCGTTGGTGGCGAACTGGTTGCCGTTGCTGGCGTCCCAGGCGGTCGACCAGGTCATCACGCCGCCGATGGTCGGCCACGTGGTGCTGGGCTTGAAGGTGCCGCAGCCGGTGCCCTTGGCCAGGCAGTTCAGGGCGTTCTCGACCACGCTCGGCGCGACGTAACCGCTGCCCGCCGCGCTGCTCGACGCGGGGACGCCGATGCCGACCTGGTTCGGGCTCAGGCCCGCCTGGATCGCGGTGCAGGCGAGCGAGGTGATGAAGTCGACGCTGCCCTCGGAGTAGACGCCGCCGTCACAGCCGTTCATGGAACCCGAGTTGTAGTACTGGGTGTTCATGATCGTCAGGATGTCCTTCACCTGCAGCGCGGTGGCCAGGTAGTCGGACGAGGAGTTCAGCACGTCGATCGTCTGCGGGGCCATGGTCAGGATGAAGCCCGACCCCACCTTTGCTGCCAGCTGGTGCAGTGCCGAGGACATGTAGGTCGGGTTGAGCCCGTTCTCCAGGTCGATGTCCACGCCGTTGAAGCCGTACTGCTGGATGATCGAGTACGCGCTGTCCGCGAAGGCGGTGGCCTGCGCGGCGCTGGTGATAGAGATGGTGCCGTTCTGGCCGCCCACCGAGAGGATCACCTTGTCGCCGGCCGCCTGCTTGGCGGCGATGTCCGCCTTGAACTGCGCGTCGGTGTAGCCGCCGAGCTTGCTCTGCAGCGTCGGGTCGAGCGCGAAGGTGATGCCGCCGTCCCCGGCCGAGTCCGCGTTGGCGAAGGCCACCGCGATCAGGTTGTACTCCGGGTTGACGTCGGCGATCGTCTGGTCGGTCGCGCCGTTGTCGAAGTCCTGCCAGTAGCCGGTCACCCAGTGCTTCGGGTTGCCCCCGCCACCGCTGCCGGTCGCCGTGGACGTGGGGGTCGGCGTCGTGGCCGTGGCCGTCGGCGTCGGAGAGGAACTCGGGCTCGACGATGGGGACGCGCTGGCGCTCGGCGACGGGCTGCCGCTCTGCGTCGGGCTCGGGCTGGGACCGGCCGCGCCGCTCAGCACCACGTCGTCCGCGTAGTACGTCGACTCCCCGTACCAGCCGTGCAGGTAGATGGTGACGCTGCTGGTGGACGCCCCGGTGGTGAAGCTGGTGCTCAGCTGGTTCCAGGAGTTGGTGTTCGACCAGGTGCTGACGTCCGTGGTGCCGTCGCCCTGGGTGCCGAGGTAGGCGTACGGCCCGTTGACCCACGCGCTCAGCGTGTAGGACGAGTTGGGCTGGACGCTGATGGTCTGCGTGCACTGGGCGTCGTCGGAGGCGGTGGGGGTCGCCGCCAGCGCGTGGGAGCCGGAGTGGACGGTGGTCGTGGTGACCGCGGCGGTGCCGGGGTCACAGGTCCAGTTGGCCAGGGTCCCGGTCTCGAAACCGGGATTGACCACGAGGTTGATGGTGGCGGCGGAGGCGCCGCCGCTCAGCGCGACCAGGCCGGTGAGGCCGAGTCCCAGCGCGGCCACGGAGGCCAGCGCGGCGTTCACAGTACGGGGGGATGGCATGGCGGTCTGTCCTCAACTGTGGGGGAAGCGGGGGAAGACAGGAAGTGAAACCCGCCACACAAGTTGGACTAGACCAGTTCTCCTGTCAAGAGGTCAGAAACGCGCTTAAGGCGTGGTTAAGGTCGCGGTGCGTAAGGAAATTGGCTGTTCAGTGCGGGTGACTGGGCCGCCGACCCGCATACATATGGTCCAGACCACAACTGGAGCGTTCGCTTCAGTCGGGGCCTGGACCAGTGGCGTGCAGAAATGCCCTCGCGACTCAGTCCTCGCTGGACTTCGCCCAGAGGTTGAGGTCCGCGTCGGTCGCGTAGCGATCGATTTCGGCCAATTCCTCGTCGCTCAGCGGAGCGCCCTGCACCGCGGCGACGTTCGACTCCAGCTGGGCCACCGAGGAGGCTCCGATCAGCGCCGAGGTCATCCGCGGGTCGCGCAGCAGCCAGCTCAGCGCCAGCTGGGCCAGCGACTGGCCGCGTCCGGCCCCGATCTCGTTGAGGCCGCGCAGCTTGGCGAGCGTCCGCTCGTCGATGGACGCCGGATCCAGCGACTTGCCCTGCGCCGCACGCGAGTCGGCGGGGACGCCGTGCAGATAACGGTCCGTCAGGATGCCCTGGGACAGCGGCGCGAAGCCGATGCAGCCCGCGCCCTCGGCCTCCAGCGTGTCCAGCAGGGAGTCGTCCTCGATCCAGCGGTTCAGCATCGAGTAGGACGGCTGATGGATCAGCAGCGGGACGCCCAGGTCGCGCAGGATCGCGGCGGCCTCGCGGGTCTTCTCGGCGCTGTAGGAGGAGATGCCGACATAGAGCGCCTTGCCCTGCCGGACGGCGGACGCCAGCGCGCCCATCGTCTCCTCCAGTGGCGTCTCCGGGTCGAACCGGTGCGAGTAGAAGATGTCGACGTAGTCGAGGCCCATCCGCGTCAGCGACTGGTCCAGGCTGGCGGTCAGGTACTTGCGCGAGCCCCACTCGCCGTACGGGCCGGGCCACATGTCGTAGCCCGCCTTGGTCGAGATCACCAGCTCGTCGCGGAACGGTCGGAAGTCGGCCGCCAGGTGGCGGCCGAAGTTGGCCTCGGCCGAGCCGTACGGCGGGCCGTAGTTGTTGGCCAGGTCGAAGTGGGTCACGCCCAGGTCGAACGCCCGGCGCAGGATGGCACGCTGGGAGGCGAGCGTCCGGTCGTCGCCGAAGTTGTGCCACAGGCCGAGCGAGATCTCGGGCAGCTTGAGGCCGCTGCGGCCGGTCCGGCGGTACTTCATCGAACCGTCGTAGCGGTTCTCGGCAGGCCGGTAGGGAGCGGGGATCATGGGGGCCTCTCCGTGGGTTTTGTCTCCTCACGGAACATTAACCGGTGGGGAGTAGGGTGGCCCCGCACCGGCGAGCACACGGAGGGGCCGACATGGATCTCGGAGGATGGGTCCGGCGTTCCCCGCTGCTCCGGAACGTCGTCTACGGCCTCTACGGATACCGCGTCGAGGCGCATCTGGACCGCAGGCGCGGGCCGCGCCACGTCGGGGTCATGCTCGACGGCAACCGCCGCTGGGCCCGCGCGGCGGGCATGTCGACGGCGGACGGGCACCAGACCGGCGCGGACAAGATCCCGGAGTTCCTCGGTTGGTGCGAGGAGACCGGCGTCGAGGTGGTCACCCTGTGGCTGCTGTCCACGGACAACCTGACCCGGCCGGCCGAGGAGCTGGTGCCGCTGCTCGGCATCATCGAGGAGGCCGTCCGCGGTCTCGCCGCCTCCGGCCGCTGGCGGGTCCACCCGGTCGGCGCGCTGGATCTCCTGCCGGAGTCGACGGCGTCGGTGCTGAAGGCGGCGGACCAGGACACCGCGGACCACAAGGGCCTGCTGGTCAACGTGGCCGTCGGCTACGGCGGTCGGCACGAGATCGCCGAGGCGGTGCGGAAGCTGCTCCAGGAGCAGGCAGCGGCGGGGACGCCGCTGGAGCAGGTCGCCGAGATGATCGACGTCGAGCAGATCGCCCGCCACCTCTACACCAGCGGCCAGCCGGACCCGGACCTGGTCATCCGCACGTCGGGTGAGCAGCGGCTCTCCGGCTTCCTGCTGTGGCAGTCGGCGCACTCGGAGTTCTACTTCTGCGAGGCGTACTGGCCGGCCTTCCGCAAAGTCGACTTCCTCCGCGCCCTCCGCGACTACGCCGCCCGCAACCGCCGCTACGGCGGCTGATTCCCGCTCAGGGCACGTTGGGGACGTCGCACCACGTCGGAGACCCGCGCGACGCGCCCCCGAAGCATGACGGCATGGTGAAGATCCGTCGACAACCGCATGCGTCCTGCATGGAATGAGACGCCTGGGGAATAACCGGAGTCAGACCGTGACCTCGGCCATCGGGGCCGAGGGCGACGGTGAACCGCGGGTGGCAGCGGGCCACTCGCCCGGGAGGCCCTGTGGTCAGTTCGAAGAGCCGCCGGAGTACGCACGACCGGCGCACGTACGTCCTCGACACCAGTGTCCTGCTGGCTGACCCGAGCGCCATGACCAGGTTCGAGGAGCACGAGGTCGTGCTTCCCGTGGTCGTGGTGACCGAGTTGGAAGCCAAGAGGCACCACCCTGAGCTCGGCTACTTCGCCCGGCAGGCGCTGCGTCTGCTGGACGACTACCGGGTCCGCTACGGCCGGTTGGACGCCCCGATCCCGGTGGGCGAACTCGGCGGCACGATCAGGGTCGAGCTGAACCACACCGACCCCGCCGTCCTCCCCGCCGGATACCGGCTGGGAGACGCCGACACCCGGATCCTCGCCGTGGCGAGGAACCTCCAGGCCGAGGGGTTCGACGTCACCGTCGTCTCCAAGGACCTGCCGCTGCGCGTCAAGGCCTCCTCCGTCGGCCTGTTGGCCGAGGAGTACCGCGCGGAGCTGGCCATCACCTCCGGTTGGACCGGAATGTCCGATCTGGCCGTCAGTGCTGAGGAGGTTGACGGCCTGTTCACGGGCGATCCGATCGACATCCCGGCGGCGCGGGAGCTTCCCGTGCACACCGGGTTGGTGATCACCTCCGAGCGCGGGCGCGCGCTGGGACGGGTGACCGCCGACGGTCGGGTCCGGCTGGTGCGCGGTGACCGCGAGGCCTTCGGGCTGCGCGGGCGCAGCGCGGAGCAGCGGGTGGCGCTGGACCTGCTGCTGGACCAGGAGGTGGGGATCGTCTCGCTGGGCGGTCGGGCCGGCACCGGCAAGTCCGCGCTGGCGCTCTGCGCGGGTCTGGAGGCCGTGCTGGAGCGGCGTCAGCACCGCAAGGTGATGGTCTTCCGGCCTCTCTACGCGGTCGGCGGGCAGGAGCTGGGCTACCTCCCGGGCTCCGAGTCGGAGAAGATGAGCCCCTGGGCTCAGGCCGTCTTCGACACCCTCTCCGCGGTGACCACCCCGGACGTGATCGAGGAGGTGCTCTCCCGCGGGATGCTGGAGGTACTGCCGCTCACTCACATCCGCGGGCGCTCGCTGCACGACGCCTACGTCATCGTCGACGAGGCGCAGTCGCTGGAACGCAACGTCCTGCTGACCGTTCTGTCCCGAATCGGGCAGGGTTCGCGGGTCGTGCTCACCCACGACGTCGCGCAGCGCGACAACCTGAGGGTTGGTCGGTACGACGGGGTTGTGGCCGTCGTGGAGAAGCTGAAGGGGCATCCGCTCTTCGCCCACGTGACGCTCAACCGTTCGGAGCGTTCGCCGATCGCCGCACTGGTGACCGAGATGCTGGAGGACATTCAGCCCTAACCACCTGAAGCGCCCGAAGCAGCTGAGGCGGCCTCAAAACCGCCGAACCGCATGTCAGTCGCCCATAACCCCTGTGCCCTCCCGGTTCCGCGCCGGGAGGGCACAGCAGCGTAACGATTCGTCATCTGTCAGGCGAGTGACTGGCGTGAATTGGTGGCTCAATGAGCCATGTGAGCTTCGCCACGCAGAGGGGAATTGCGCTTGCGCGCCGCCGTGCGGCAGTGTGTGGGATCTGTCAGGCCCTGCGTGCGGCACGACTTGCAAGCGGAACATGCACCATCCGCTCGCAATCCACACACAACAACTGAACATCGTGAGGCCGCACGCCGCCCGATTTTGAAACGTGCTCCGGGAAACCGGGGCGCGAGCGGGCCCGCGTCTTCCGTGACCAGTGCACCGGGGAGGCCAGCGTCAAGGGCGGGGTTCGTCCGTTCGGTCACCACGCGGGCGACGCTGGAAGGAAACCATGTGAACCGGATTTCGGTTCGGGGGATGGCCGTGGCCTCCGCCACTGCCGTGACTGCCGTCGGCGCCGTTGTCGGCGTCGCCTCGGGTGAGGCGAAGCCTGCCCAGGTGTCCGACGTCGCAGGCTCGACCCTCCTCTCCGCAATCCCGTCGGGCAACTCGGCTCAGGTCGTCAGTGACAACCTGTACCGCCAGAGTGACGCCCAGCAGGCAGCGGCCACTGTCACCGCACAGAAGGTCGCCGCCCAGGAAGCCCGCCTGCAGGCCGCCAAGACTGCCCACGCCAAGGCGGAAGCGGAGGCCGCAGCGGCTGCTCGTGCCGCCGCCGCGGCAGCGCAGGAGGCCGCCAGCCGCGAGGCTGCGGCGCAGCGTGCCCAACTGGTCTCCTACAGCCCCGGCTCCGTCCAGGCGCTGGCCGCGTCGATCATCGGGAGCACCACCCAGTTCGAGTGCTTCAGCCAGATCGTCACCCGTGAGAGCGGCTGGAACTACCAGGCGACCAACGCGTCATCCGGCGCGTACGGCCTGGTCCAGGCGCTGCCCGGCGACAAGATGGCCTCTGCCGGCGCCGACTGGCAGACGAACCCGGCCACGCAGATACGGTGGGGCCTGAACTACATGAACTCCCGCTACGGCAGCCCCTGCGGCGCGTGGTCCTTCTGGCAGGCCCACAGCTGGTACTGATCCGGTCCAGCCGGCGTTGCCGGTTCCGGCCTGGCGCTGAACGTGTGGAAGCCCCCGATCCCTGTCCGATCGGGGGCTTCCTACTTCTCCCACGGAGAGGCCGCGTGTGCGGGACGGCCTCGTGAACCACCGTCCCCGCGCCCCAGCAGGGCTAAACCTCTTTCTCCTGATTTGTCCGAAAGATTTTGATCTGATCCCCGACATCTCCCTGATGTCTCCCCGATCCACGGGTGCCGTTGCCCCGGTGACCCGCTGCACCCGGTAGCGTTCGAGGCCGTACCGACAGGTGCGACACAGGCATGTGCGACACCGGTACGTGCGACAGGGAGAAGGGGCGGACGGAATGACGGGCGAGGGCGGCGGATGGTCGGCGTTGATCGGGCGTCTCGCCCGTAGGCGCGCCGAGGCCGAGGCGTCCCCGCAGCCGGACCCGGTCGTCCACGTCCCGATCGAGCCGCACCCGATCGAGGTGCGCGCGGCCGAGCCGCATCCGATCCCGGTGCCGGCCGCCTCGGTCGAGGGCACTGCGGACGGATCCGGCGGGCTGCCCGCGGGCGCGGTGAACGGCGCCAACGGCGGCGTGAACGGCGGCGTGAACGGCGGCGTGACCGGTGGCGTCAACGGCGGCGCGGTGAACGGCGGCGTCAACGGCGGCGTGAACGGCGGCGTGACCGGTGGCGTCAACGGCGGCGCGGTGAACGGCGGCGTCAACGGCGGCGTGAACGGCGGCGCGGTGAACGGCCAGCCGCCGTATCCGGCGCGCCCCGCGCACCCCTCCGAGGCCGTCCCGTGGACGCTGCGGGTGGCCGCCGAGGGCATCGCGCGCCTGCTGATCGTCGGCGCGGGCCTGTACTTCCTGTTCCGGATCATCGGCACGCTGCGGATCGTCGCCTTCGCCTTCGTCGCGGCGCTGCTGATCAGCGCGCTGCTGCAGCCGACCGTCTCGTGGTTCCGCCGCCACGGCGTCCCCCGCGGCCTGGCCACCGCGATGACCTTCCTCGGCGGGCTGATCGGCATCGCGCTGGTCGCCTGGTTCGTGGTCTGGCAGGTCAGCACCAACCTCAACCAGGTCACCGACCACGTCCAGACCGGCATCCTGCAGATCAAGCACTGGCTCGAGACCGGGCCGATGCACCTCACCGACAAGCAGATCAACGAGTTCGCCAACCAGCTGACCAAGGTCGTGGGCACCAACAGCGACCAGATCACCTCGTTCGGCTTCTCCACGGTCGGCATCGTGGTGGAGATCGTGACCGGCGTCTTCCTGGCCGCCTTCTGCACGTTCTTCCTGCTCTACGACGGCGAGCGGATCTGGGGCTGGACGCTCCGGTTGCTGCCGCTGCGCTCCCGCATGGCGATGTCGGGCGCGGGCCCGCGCGCGTGGGCGACGCTGACCGCGTACGTGCGCGGCACGGTGATGGTCGCGTTCATCGACGCGGTGTCGATCGGTATCGGGATCTACCTGCTGGGCGTCCCGCTGGCGATGCCGATCGCGGTGATCATCTTCCTCGGCGCGTTCGTCCCGCTGGTGGGCGCGCTGGTGACGGGGACCATCGCGGTCCTGATCGGCCTGGTGACGCACGGGATCGTGACTGCGGGGCTGGTCCTGGCCATCCTGCTGGGTGTCCAGCAGATCGAGGGCCACCTGCTCCAGCCCCTCATCCTCGGCCGCGCGGTCCGGATCCACCCGCTCGCGGTGATCCTCGCAGTGACCTGCGGCTCGATCGTCGGCGGCATCGGCGGGGCGATTGTCGCGGTCCCGCTGGTGGCTGTCACCAACACCACGGTCGGCTACCTCCGCCAGCGCTACCACGTCGACGAGGACATCCGCGCGGCGCTGAGCGCTGCGGCGAGCGAGTAGTTGTTCGCAGAGGGATCGTTGCAAACGTCAGGGGCGCGGGGAACTGCGCGACAAGCCACCCCTGTGTGGTGACTCATCGAACGAACAGGGCCATCCGCATTGGGTGGTTGCTCGCGCAGTTCCTCGCGCCCCTAAGGAAGTTGCAGCTTCCTGTCAGCGTCAGGCCAGGCGGCCTTCGGCCTCCAGCGTCACGCCGACGGCCTGGACGACCGCGGCGATCTTGACTGCGGCCTGGACGACCTCGCGGTCGACGCCCGCGGCGCGCAGCACCTGCTCGTGGGAGTCCAGGCACTGCCCGCAGCCGTTGATCGCCGAGACGGCCAGGGACCAGAGCTCGAAGTCGACCTTCTCCACGCCCGGGTTGCCGATGACGTTCATCCGCAGGCCGGCCCGCATCGTGCTGTACTCCTTGTCGGAGAGCAGATGCAGCGTCCGGTAGTAGACGTTGTTCATCGCCATGATCGCCGCCGCGGCCTTCGCCGCCTCGTACGCCTCAGGCTTGAGGTTGGCGCGGGCCTCCGGCTCCAGCTCGGCCAGCACCCGCTCGCTGCGCGAGGCGATCGCGCAGGCCAGGACCGTGCCCCAGAGCTGCTGCTCGGGCAGGTCCGCGTTGCCGATGACCGAGCCCAGGTTGAGCTTGAGGTCCTTGGCGTAGTCCGGGAGGGCTGCCTTCAGTTCGTCGAGTGCCATCGACTACCTGCTCACTCGGCCGCGAGCAGCGCGCCCGCGTCCAGGGTCTGCTCGCCCTTGTTCCAGTTGCACGGGCACAGCTCGTCGGTCTGCAGCGCGTCGAGGACCCGGAGGACCTCCTTGGGGTTGCGGCCCACGGAACCGGCGGTGACCATCACGAACTGTATCTCGTTGTTCGGGTCGACGATGAAGACCGCGCGCTGGGCGGTGCCGTCCGCGCCCTCGACGCCGCAGTCGCGCATCAGCTCGTGCTTGATGTCGGCCAGCATCGGGAAGGGCAGGTCGCGCAGGTCCTTGTGGTCCTTGCGCCAGGCGTGGTGCACGAACTCGGAGTCGCCGGAGACGCCGAGGATCTGGGCGTCGCGGTCGGCGAACTCGTCGTTCAGCTTGCCGAAGGCGGCGATCTCGGTCGGGCAGACGAAGGTGAAGTCCATCGGCCAGAAGAACACCACGCGCCACTTGCCCTCGTAGGACTTGTGGTTGATGGCCTCGAACTCATTGCCGGACTCGATCGAGACGCAGGCAGTGAGGTCGTACTCGGGGAACTTGTCGCCGATGGTCAGCACGGAGGGGTCTCCTCAGGGGGTTGCGTGACGTACCCCGCCAACCTCGCACAACCGGCTTTGATCAGGGAAATAGCTACAATCGAACCCGTTGATCGGAGGAAGCTATCAGTAAGACCCCCAGCGTGGCCCAGCTGCGCGCGTTCGTGGCGGTGGCCGAGCTCCGGCACTTCCGCGAGGCGGCGGCCTCGCTGCGGATGAGCCAGCCGGCGTTGTCCGGAGCCGTCGCGGCGCTCGAAGAGGCGCTCGGCGTCCAGCTGGTGGAGCGCACCACCCGCAAGGTCATCATCACACCCGTCGGCGAGCGTGTCGCCGTCCGGGCGCGGTGCGTGCTCGGCGAGCTCAACGCGCTGACGGAGGAGGTCGACGCCGCACGACGCCCGTTCACCGGGCCGCTGCACCTCGGCGTGATCCCGACGATAGCGCCCTACCTGCTGCCCACCGTGCTGCGGCTGGCCCGCGACCACTACCCGGACCTGGACCTGCACGTCCACGAGGAGCGCACCCACCAGCTGGTCGACGGGCTGCAGTCCGGTCGGCTCGACCTGCTGCTGCTCGCGCTGCCCGGTGGCGCGGGGCTGGTCGACATCCCCCTCTACGACGAAGACTTCGTGCTGGTCACCCCGCCCGACCACGAGCTCGCCGGACGCGTGGACGTGCCGCGCGACGTGCTGCTCGACCTCGACGTGCTGCTGCTGGAGGAGGGCCACTGCCTGCGGGACCAGGCGCTCGACCTCTGCCGTGAGGTCGGTGCGGAGCCGGGCGCGACGCGGGCGGCGGGGCTGTCGACGCTGGTGCAACTGGTCGCGGGCGGCCTCGGGGTGACGCTGCTCCCGGCCACGGCGGTGCAGGTGGAGACCGGACGCGCGTCGGGGCTGGCCGCGACCCGGTTCAGTGATCCTCCGCCGGGGCGGCGAATCGGCCTGTCGCACCGCAACTCGTCGCCGCGCACGGCCGAGTACGAGCGCTTCGCCGAGTCGTTGCGTGTCGCGGTGCGCGAACTCCCGGTCCGGATCATCGAGCCGTAGGCTGCCGGGCAGACAGCGATGCGGCGGCAGCGATGTGGAGGCAGCGATGATCTGGAGGAACCGGCATGAGCAACCTCGACGTTAAGCCCCAGCCCACGCTCTGCGGCGGACGTGAGGACGTCTCCGCGCAGCCCGTCCGGGAGCTGCTGACCGGCAAGCCGGTCCAGCTCGGCGAGAGCACGGTGGTCCGCCGGCTGCTGCCGAACCTGGGTCGGCGCATGATCGGTGCGTGGTGCTTCGTCGACCACTACGGTCCCGACGACATCGAGCACGAGTCCGGCATGCGGGTCGCACCGCACCCGCACATGGGCCTGCAGACGGTCAGTTGGCTGCACGAGGGATTCGTCGAGCACCGCGACAGCCTCGGGTCCGTGCAGACCGTGCACCCGCGCGAGCTGGGCCTGATGACGGCGGGTCACGCCGTCTCCCACTCCGAGAGCTCGCCCAAGGCGCACGGAAAGTGGCTGCACGGAGCGCAGTTGTGGGTGGCGCTGCCGGACGGCGACCGTTTCACCGAGCCGAGCTTCGACCACCATCCGCAGCTGCCCCGGGTCCAGGGCCAGGGCGTGGACGCCACGGTGATCCTCGGCAGCCTGGACGGCGCGACCTCCCCGGGCCGGACCTTCACGCCGCTGCTGGGTGCCGACCTCACCATCGCCGCCGGCGCGGAGGCCCGACTCCCGCTCCAACCCGACTTCGAGTACGCGGCCCTGGCCATGTCCGGAGCCGCCGAGGTCGACGGCGTCCGGATCGAGCCCGGCTCGCTGCTCTACCTCGGCTGCGGTCGCCGCTCCCTCCCGCTGCGCGCGGACGACGGTCCGGCGAGCGTGATGCTGCTGGGCGGTGAGCCCTTCGCCGAGAAGCTGGTCATGTGGTGGAACTTTGTCGGCCGCTCGCACGAGGAGATCGCCGCCGCCCGCCAGGACTGGATGGCCGGCGACCGCTTCGGCGAGGTCCACGGCTACGACGGCCACCCGATCCCGGCCCCCGAACTCCCGTCCCTCCGCCTCAAGCCGCGCGGCCGCGCGCGCTGACCGACGAGGTGGGTCACGAGTTGCTGCGGGCCAGGGCCGGTTCGTGCTGCGCCGTGTGGACGTTCCGGGGAAGCAGCAGCGGGGTGGCCAGGATGAGCAGTCCCGCGGCCGTGAGAGCGGTGCGTGGGCTGGTGGCGTCGGCGAGCAGCCCGGCGAGCGCGGTGAGGACGGCGATGCACGCCTGCTGGCCGATGGACCAGGCGGACAGGGTGCGGGCGACGAGGTGCTTGGGGGTGTGTTCGAGCCGGTAGGTGGCGACGACCGGGGCGTACAGGCTCATGTTGATGATGATCGCCAGTTCGACCGCCATCACGGTGACCAGGCCGACGATGCCGGGACGGATGAACGCCAGGCCGATCAGCCAGACGCAGCGCAGGGTGCCGACGGTGCGGAACACCGCCTGCTCTCCGTAGCGGACCACCACGCGGCGGGCGAGTCGCGAGCCGATGAGTCCGCCGACGCACGGGACGGCGAAGGCGAGCCCGTACTGCCATGGCGGGAACCCGAGTTGGCGAAGGAGGAGCACGGACAGCAACGGCTCGGTGGCCATGATCAGACCGCCGACGAGCATGTTGTTGAGGTAGAGCGCCCGCAAGCCGGGATGGCCCAGGATGTGTCGCCAGCCGTCGAGCAGCGCGCCCGCCCGGGTCGGGCTCTTGCCCGTCGGTTGTGACGCCTCCTCCCGGCCGCGAATCGCGGTGATGCCCAGTGCGGAGAACAGATAGCTGAGCGCGTCGGCCACCACGGTGGTGACCGGCCCGAACAGCCCGATCGCCGCTCCGCCCAGCGGTGGCCCGATCGCGATGGAGCTCCAGTTCGTCGACTCGAAGCGCGCGTTGGCCACCAGCAGGTCGTCCGGCCTGACGAGGGCCTTGAGGTAGGAGCCGCTGGCCGCGTTGAAGGCGATCTTGGCGGTGGCGACGACGGCCGAGACCACGAGCAACTGGACGATGCTGAGCAGACCGAACGCGTAGGCGACCGGGATCGTCATCATGGCCGCGAACCGGGTCAGGTCCATCGCGATCATGACCGGGCGCTTGCGCCGGAACTCCACCCACGGCGCGAGCGGCAGCGCGATCAGCGCGCCCACGGCGGGCCCCACCGCGGACAGCGCGGACACCTCGGCGGGGCCGGCGTGCAACGCCAGCACGGCGATCAGCGGGAACGCGCCGAATCCCAGCCCGGACCCGTAGGCGCTGACCGCGTACGCCGCCCACAGCCAGCCGAACTGCCGGCCCAACGCTCGCCTGCGCAGCATGCCCAGCGCCCCCCTTGATGCCCCACTCGAACAGACGGAAGTTGACCGGTGAGAGCTAACCGAGCAACGCGCCAGCGGGTCAAACAACGATTCTGCCAGCGAGTCACAACCGTCCGTTGTCCACTAGGGTGGCTCGGCGTGGATCTCGAAGCCGTACGCACCTTCGTCGCCGCCGCGGAAGCCGGTCAGTTCCAGGAAGCCGCCGCCGGCCTGTCGATCACCCAGCAGGCCGTCTCCAAGCGCATCGCCGGGCTGGAGAAGGACCTGGATGTGCGCCTGTTCATCCGCACGGCCCGGGGCGCCCGGCTCACCATCGACGGCCAGGCGTTCCTGCCCCATGCCCGTGAACTTCTCCGGGTGGCGGAGCGGGCCGACGCGTCTGTCCGTCCCGGCCGCCGCGCCCTACGCGTCGACGTCGTCAACCGGCGGATCGCCACAGCGGGGCTGGTCCAGGACTTCTACCGCGCGCATCCCGAGATCGAACTGGACGTCGTGACGCTGGACGCCGACCTCGACGGCGCGATCGCCGCTGTCGAAGCCGGGACGATCGACGCCACCTTCCACGCGGTTCCCCCGCAGCGTCTCGTGCCGGACGCGATCAACACGGCCCGAGTGATCGACGACCGGCACCAACTGCTCGTCGGACCGCGCCACCCGCTCGCCAACGCCCGTACGGTCACGCCGGGACAACTCGCCGGACACCGCATCTGGATGCCGGGCCTGGACGCCCGCGGCGAAGTGGCCGTCTACTACTACGAACTCGCTGACGCCTTCGACCTCACCATCGACATGGTCGGCCCCGTCTTCGGGAACGAGGCACTGCTGGACGAGATCGCCGACTCGAAGGACCTGGCGACGCTGGTCGGCGAAGGCTCTCGATACCTGTGGCCGGACAGCTACGACCTGCGGCGCATCCCGATCAGTGACCCGGCGCCGGTCTATCCGATGTCACTGATCTGGCGCGACGACAACCCTCATCCCGCACTCCGCGAACTTCGCGGCTTCCTCACCTCCAGGCGAACCGCTTCGACCGACGCCGACGTCTGGACACCGACCTGGGCCCGGAAGGATCCGCCGGACAGGCCCAGGCCCTGAGGGCGATCCTCCGCCTTGCAGCTGACCGCGCCAGCCGACCCGGGCTGATCCGACGGGAATAGTCAGACAGGGCCTAGTCCACCACGCGGGTGAGCGGCGCCGTGGTCCCCATCGTGCGGGCCGAGCCGCCCGGGAGGTGGCCGGCGCGGCCACGGGCGCCGCGGGAGAGCAGCAGGTAGAGGCCTGCGGCGAAGGCGCCGGAGAGCAGGAAGCTGATGTCGATGCCGCCCGTGTACGGGAGCAGCGGGCCCTGGTAGACGGGGGTGTCGACGGCGCAGAGGCCGAGGGCGCTGCCGCCCGCCCAGGCGACGGTCGCGGCCGTGTTCCAGCCCGCGCGGTACCAGTAGATGCCGCCGCGGGTGCGCTGGTTGAGCACCTGGAGCGAGTGCTGGTCGTAGTCGCCGCGGCAGCGGAAGTGACCGATCAGGGTGATCACGGCCCAGGGGGTGCCGATCGCGGTGAGGATCAGCACGAACGAGGTGACCGCGTCCTGCGCGTTCCAGACGAAGTGGCCGAGGAAGACCAGCACGGTCGCCATCGCGGCGACCACGTAGGTGGCCTGGAGCCGGGTCGCGCGCGGCAGGATGGCGTCGAGGTCGAGGCCCATGCTGTAGAGCATCAGGCCGGTGTTACCCGCGCTGCCCATCAGGCCGTTGACCAGCAACGGCAGCAGGAACCACGCCGGGGAGCCGAGGATCAGGCTGTGTACGTAGCTGTTCCCGGCATGCGTCGCCACGGCCGTGAACGTGCCGAACAGCTGCGGGATCAGCAGGCCGAGGAAGAGCCCGAGACCGGTGGACCACAGCACCCGTCCCCGCGCGTGGCGGGTGGGCGAGACGTAGCGGGTGTAGTCGCCGAGCAGGGTGATGAACGCGATCGGCCCGCTCAGACCGGCCGCGACGACCGAGAGCAGCCAGGTCGGCCAGAAGCCGCCGAGCAGGTAGCTGCCGTGCGTCGACGGGTCGAAGTGCGGTGCGAAGGCGAAGAGTCCGGCGATCAGCAGCACGCCCATCGCCCACATCAGCAGCCGCTCCAGCTTGAGCAGCATCCGGTAGCCGAAGACGGCCGCGGTCGCGCTGAGCACGGCCAGCACCGAGTAGGTGACGATGTAGGCGGGCCCGTCGGCGGGCAGTCCCAGCATCCGGTTGAGCGAGCCGACCACGACGTCGCCGCCGACCCAGAGCGCCAGCGCGGTGTAGCCGAGCGAGAGCAGCAGACCGACCAGCGAGCCGATCAACCGCCCGCGCACCCCGAAGAACGCTCCGGAGCTGGTCGAGAGGTTGGTCGCGGTCCGCAGCGAGACCAGCGCGAGCGGCGCGGTCAGCACGATGCCCAGCGCCGTGCCGAGCACCAGCGAGGTCATGCTGCCCCAGAAGGACAGGCCGAAGGAGACCGGCAGCCAGCCGAAGACGACCACGCCGAAGGCGAGGTTGGAGCCGACCAGGATGTGGACGATGTCCTTGGGCGAGCTGGTCCGCTCGGCGTCCGGGATGGTGTCGACGCCGTACTGCTCGATCAGGCTGTGGCCGGCTTGGGCTGCTCCGTTGCCGCCCGCTCCGTCGGCGGTCGAGGTGTGCTGCATGCGAGTGCCTCTGCGCTGGGACATCCGGGGCACAGGCGACGCAGGCCCCGATAAAGGTCCTGGACATCTTTGGCGGATGAATACGCCCTGACCATGGTGAAATCAGACGAAGAACGCGTTTCGATTACTCCACTTCGGCCCAAGACGTCCGAGGCACCGGCATGTCACCCGCGTGTGGCCCGGGTGTCCGCGCCCTCGTCGGCACCCCCCTCGGCCGGTTCAGCCTCGGGTGATCCGCAGCACACCCGTCTCGGTGCCCTGGTAGAGGGTGCCGTCGGGTGCGGTCGTGCCGGTCATCTGCAGCGGGTTGTAGAGCAGGCCCAGGCCGATCGGAGTGCTGGACAGCTGGGCGCCGGTCGCGGGGTCGATCACCGCGTAGGAGTAGCGGGCGAAGGTGTCGCTGCCGACCAGGCCGGTCGGGCCGCTGACCGCGACCGTGTAGATCCGGTCGTCGGCGAGCGAGAGGCGGGGGAGTGCCGCGGAGCGGACGTCGCTGTTCCAGACCGGATGGCAGCCGTTGCCGTCGGCGTCCAGGTCCACCCGGCTCAGGCCGCCCGCGAAGTCGGCCGAGGACGGCAGGCTCGCGGGAGCGCCGGCGGGCAGGGCCGGGTACGGGTAGCCGTAGGTGTCGGTGACGAAGACGCTGTGTCCGGAGGCGATGACCGCGTCCTCGGTGCCGCTCTCCGGGAACTGCGTCAGCACCGGCGTGGTGCAGACCGGCGTCGGCCCGGCGGAGACCTTCCAGACCAGCAGGTTCTCGTGCGGGGCCGCGTTGTCGGTGATGGTCACGTAGGCGGTGCCGTCGCCGGGCCCGAAGAAGCTGGGGGTCGCTCCGGTGCCCCGACTGAGCTGGCCGGGCTTGCGACCGGGCCCCCGGTCGTAGGGGGCGCGCCACTGGATCCGAGGGGTGCCGTCCGGGGCCTCGCCGAGCAGGTAGAGGGCGTGGTCGGTGGCGACGGCGGTGTGGCCGGGGACGGTGGAGATGCTGTTCTCCACGCCCTCGCCGGTGCTGATGGTCCGCACCGCGCCCGTCGTCGTGTCGGCGGTCCCGATCACGCCGCCGGCGGTCGCGAACCAGATCCGGCCGTCCCACCCGGGGCTGAGGCCGACGATGCTGTCACCGGCCGGGATCGCGCCCGCCAGCGACGTGGACTGGTCGACCGTGAGCGTCCAGCCGCCTCCCGCCGACCGGTGGTGGCCGATGCGCAGCAGGTTGTCGTCGCCGTCGACGACCACCAGCGCGTCGGTGTTGTCCAGGTAGGCGTACACGCCGCCGAAGAGACTGCCCTTCGGCAGCGCGAGTGAGGCGAGGTCGCCCCCGGTGGACGGGTCGAGCAGGTGCACCGTCGGCGTCCGCCCGAAGATCGTGGTGCAGAGCGCGACGGGCATGCGGTCGCTGCCGATCACCACGGTCGGGCAGGCGGAGGCGAGCGCGGTCCGGGTCCAGCTGATCGGACCGATCCCGGGGCCCGGGTACGGGGTGGTGTCGCTGGAGGCGCTGTCGCCGTGCATCGTCGCGGTGCCGTCGGCCGCGGTGGCCGGGTTCTGTGGCGGCAGCGGCCCGAATCCGGTCGGGGACGACGGCGTTGCCGCGAAGGCGTTTCCGACCGCGAGGCAGAGCGCGGCGGCGGTGAAGGTGAGAGAGGTGCGCAGGCGCATGGCAGGTCCTGTTCCGTGGCTCGGCGGAAGGAAGGGACGCCAGGCGGCCGGTCGCGCAGCAGCGGACGCGGACCCGCACGCGGACCGGGGGGTCGGCGGTGGGTCGGCGGGTGGACATGCGTGAGGGCCGCTCGGCTCGGAAGGTGAGCGGCCCTCGAAGGGAGAGTGAGGTGGCGGGCCGCGTCAGCTGACGCGGCGACAACTCGTGGTGGTGGCCAGGCCATGGTCCACATGGCGGCGGCTCACCAGCAGGGTCATGCCGACACCGTAGCGGCGCGGCCGACGGCGGGACAGGGCCTGTCCGCCTGGTGGGCAGGGCCCGTGGTGCGGTCCCGCGCGATGGTCAGGCGGCCGTGCCGGGGTCCGCAGCAGACAGCAGCTCGGGGTGCTGGCGGGCGGTGACCTCCGGGTGGGCACGCACCCAGCCCTTGAGCTCGTTCCAGCCGAACTCGGCAAAGAGCGGGTTGTCCGGGTCCTCCGTCACGCCGGTGGCCTTCGCGGCGTGCGGGAAGGGGAGCGGCTCGATCCGGGCGTCCAGGCGCGGGTTGTAGAAGAACGGCGCGGAGAAGCGCTCACGCGCTCCCGGCGGGCTCACCACACGGTGGTTGGTGGCCTTGAGGTAGCCGTTGGTCGCCACCTCAAGCAGCTCGCCCAGGTTCACCACGAACGCGCCGGGGATGTGCGGCACGTCGATGAAGCCGGCCTCGGGCCCCTCCGGCGACTCCACCTGCAGCCCGCCGACGCCGTCGGTGAGCAGCAGCGTCAGGAAGCCGTAGTCCTTGTGCACGCCCACGCCCTGGTCGTCGCCGACGGGGGCGCGGCCGGGATAGCGGATCAGCTTGAGATGGCTGCGCGGATGACCGGCGAACGCCGCGTCGTAGAAGTCCGGCGGCGCGCCGATCGAGGCGAGCAGCTCGTGCAGCAGATGGTCGGCGACCGCGCTCAGCCGGGCGATCCAGCGCTGGGTGACCTCGCGCAGCTCCGGCTGTGCGCCGGGCCACTGGTTCGGGCCCTCCAGCCACCAGTACGCGGGCTCGCCCTCGGCGGGGACGTGCGGCGGCAACTCCTCGCCGATGTCCAGCTGGTCACGCCAGTCGCGGGTGCCGCGGGTCAGCTCCTTGCCGATCCGCGTGTAACCGCGGAAGTGCGGGGAGTTGCGGTTGTCCAGGGCCACCCGGTCGGCCTCGGGCAGTTCGAAGAAGGTGCGGGAGACGCGCAGCAGTTCGTCGCTCTCCTCGGGACCGATGCCGTGGCCGACGAGCTGGAAGAAGCCGACGTCGCGGGCCGCCCGGTGGAGCGCCTCGCGGTCCAGGTCGGAGAGGTCGACGACGGGGAGGTCGGTGCGGGAGAGGGAGGGGCGAGCGGTGGCGGTCATGACGGTCCTCGGGGAGTGCGCGCAGGAGGGGAGGGGACGCTGGGGTCAGGCCTCGGCACGACAGGACATGCTCGTGACGCGGACGTAGTCCACGTGGCGTCGGGAGACGAGCAGAGTCATGGAACGAGCGTAACGCCGAGCGCTTCCGCTTCCCGCTGTGGCGGAGGTGAGGAAGCCGACACTTCTCAGGGAATGTGCGGGATGCTCCCCGGTGTTCTACGGCCGACACGCCAGAGCGGCATCGAAATCGAAAGGGGATGCCCGTGAATATCAACCACACACTTGCCGAGGAGTACGCCCGCGCGCAGCTCTTCTTCGACTCCAAGGCGTACAGCGACGCCGCGTTGATCCTGGCCCCGATCGTGGCCGCCGAGCCGACGCACGCCGCCGCGCGGATGCTGCTGGCCCGGTCCTACTACCACTCCGCGCAGCTGCGCCGCGCGGAGGAGGTGCTTGCGCAGGTGGTCGAGCGCGACCCGGTGGACGGCTACGCCCGTCTGTTGCTCGGCCGCACCCTGGAGCGCCAGGGCGGCCGTGCCGAGGAGGCAGCGACCCAGCTGCGCCTCGCCGAGTCGCTCGGCCAGTCGCTGATCTGAGTCCTCGTCCGTCTTCGCTCTGGGCGGACGATCCGTGCCACCACGGACTTTGACGATCTGTCAGTCCAAATTGGTCCAGACCCTTGACGCTCCTATTGGTACGTACCAATCTGATGCGGTGTCGGGTACACGACCATGCGGAGGATGCGTCATGCCACGCTCCAGACGGATCGGACTCACACTCGCGGGGGCGGCC
Source organism: Streptacidiphilus sp. BW17 (assembly GCF_041262485.1). Taxonomy (NCBI): domain Bacteria; kingdom Bacillati; phylum Actinomycetota; class Actinomycetes; order Kitasatosporales; family Streptomycetaceae; genus Streptacidiphilus; species Streptacidiphilus sp. BW17. The sequence continues at coordinate 168,998 of NZ_JBGCCR010000003.1, forward strand.
ACGGCCTTGCTCGGCCTGGCCGCCTCCCTGCTCGGCAGTCCCGCAGGCGCGGCTGCCGCGACGAACACCACCAAGGCGGCGGCCACCAGCGGCGGCATCAAGGTCGCCTACTACGACCAGTGGTCGATCTACCAGAACGCCTTCTACCCCAAGAACCTCGACACCGAAGGGATCGCGGGCAAGGTCGACTACCTCATCTACGACTTCGAGAACATCGACCCCACCAACCTGACCTGCTTCGAGAACACCAAGGCCACCGACCCGGACCCGGGTGGCGAGAGCGACCCCAACGCCGGTGACGGCGCCGAGGACGCCTTCGCCGACTACGGGAAGTCCTACGACTCCAGCATCAGCGTCGACGGCACGTCCGACGTCTACAACCAGCCGATCGTGGGCAACTTCCACCAGCTCCAGGAGCTGAAGAAGAAGTACCCGAACCTCAAGATCCTGCTGTCGATCGGCGGTTGGACCTACTCGAAGTACTTCTCCGACGTGGCCGCCACCGCGGCCTCCCGGCAGAAGTTCGTCTCGTCCTGCATCGACATGTTCATCAAGGGCAACCTGCCCGTCGAGAACGGCTACGGCGGCACCGGCACCGCGGCCGGCATCTTCAGCGGCTTCGACATCGACTGGGAGTACCCGGCCTCCAGCGGCGGCCACCTCGGCAACCACTACTCGCCGAACGACACCGCCGACTACACCGCGCTGCTGGCCGAGTTCCGCAACGAGCTGAACGCCCAGGGTGCCGCCGACGGCCACACTTACGCGCTCTCGGCCGCGCTGCCGTCCGGTCAGGACAAGATCAGCCTGATCCAGACCAACCAGATCGCCCAGTACCTGACCTTCGGCGACGTCATGTCGTACGACATGTACGGCGCGTGGAACGCCACCGGGCCGACGGACGAGCAGGACCCGCTCTACGCCAACCCCAACTCGCCCGAGTCCAAGGTCGCCCCCGGCAACGAGACGTACAGCGTCGACAACGCCATCAAGGCCTGGACCGTAGGGGATTCGCAGTACGGGATACCAGGCGGCTTCCCGGCGAACAAACTCACTATCGGCCTGCCGTTCTACTATCGCGGCTGGACCGGGGTACCGGCGGGGAGCAACCACGGTCTCTATCAGACCGCGACGGGCGCGTCGGCGGGGCAGACCGACTCCGGCAACGTGCCAGGCGTGGCCATGTACAAGGAGTTGACCGGGACGGTCGACAATCCGGCCGACACCTACTGGGATCCCGTCACCGACTCCGCGTACTTCTACGACGGGACCAACTTCTACGGCGGTGAGTCCGCGCAGTCGATCCAGACCAGGGCCGACTACGCGCACTGCAACGGCCTCGCCGGCTTCATGATGTTCTCGCTCTACGACCTCGATCCCGCGACCACGCTCTTCAACGACGCGGTCAACGACATCAACGGGTCGGCGAGCACCTGCCCGACGCCGCCCACGGGCAGCCCGACTGCCACGGCGTCGTCCAGCGCGAGCGGCTCGCCGTCCGCGTCCCCCTCCACTTCTCCCTCGACGTCGCCGTCCACGTCGCCGTCCACCTCGCCCTCGTCCAGCCCGACCGGGTCCGGCGGCTCGGGTGCGCTGGTCAACGGCGGGTTCGAGAGCGGCAGCCTGAGCCCGTGGACCTGCCAGTCCGGCAGCCAGGTGGTGACCTCGCCCACGCACAGCGGCTCGCACGCGCTCCAGGTCACACCCACCTCGTCCGCCACGGGTGAGTGCGACCAGACGGTCACCCTGAAGCCCGACACCAGCTACACGCTGTCCGGTTGGGTCCAGGGCAACTACGCGTACGTCGGCGTGAGCGGGGGCGCGACGGCAAGCACCTGGTCCAGCAACAGCGGCTGGAACCAGCTGAACGTGCCGTTCACCACCGGCTCCAGCGGCACGGTGACGGTCTACGTCCACGGCTGGTACGGCCAGGGCAACGTCTTCGCCGACGACCTCGCCCTGAGCTGAGCCGTCGACCTCTCAGGGGTGGGTCATCCGCAGCACGTCCAGGGCCTCGTCCAACTGCTGCTCGGTGATCCGCCCCTCCGCCACATGGCCGCGCTCGAGCACGACCTGACGGATCGTCTTGCGCTCCGCCAGGGCCTGCTTGGCGATCTTCGCGGCCTCCTCGTAACCGAGGTAGCGGTTGAGCGGCGTCACCACCGAGGGCGAGGACTCCGCGTACTCGCGGAGCCGCTCGGTGTTGGCGGTGATGCCGTCGACCGTCCGGTCAGCCAGCAGTCGGGCGACGGCGGCCAGCAGCCGCACCGACTCCAGCACGTTGCGGGCGATCACCGGCAGCATCACGTTCAGCTCGAAGCTGCCGCTCGCGCCCGCGATCGCGACGGTGGTGTCGTTGCCGGCCACCTGGGCGGCGACCATCAGCGTCGCCTCCGGGATCACCGGGTTGACCTTGCCCGGCATGATCGACGAACCCGGCTGGAGGTCGGGCAGGTTGATCTCACCCAGCCCCGTACGCGGCCCGGAACCCATCCAGCGCAGGTCGTTGGAGATCTTCGTGAACCCGACGGCGATGGTCCGCAGCTGACCGCTCAGCTCCACCAGCCCGTCCCGGGCGCCCTGCGCCTCGAAGTGGTCCCGCGCCTCGGTCAGCGGCAGCCCGGTGGCGCGCGCCACCTCCTCGATCACGGCGGCGGAGAAGCCGGGCGGGGTGTTGATGCCCGTCCCGACCGCCGTCCCGCCGAGCGGCAGCTCGGCCACCCGCGGCAGCGTCGCCCGCAGCCGCTCCACCCCGTACCGGACCTGGGCGGCGTAGCCGCCGAACTCCTGGCCGAGGGTGACCGGCGTGGCGTCCATCAGGTGCGTCCGGCCCGACTTCACCGTCACCGCGAACTCCTCCGCCTTGCGCGCGAGCGCGTCGGCGAGGTGGTTGAGCGCGGGGATCAGCTCGTGGGCGACCGCCGCGGTGGCGGCGATGTGGATCGAGCTGGGGAAGACGTCGTTGGACGACTGGCTGGCGTTGACCTGGTCGTTGGGGTGGACCGGACGCCCCAGCCGCTCGCTCGCGAGCGTCGCGATGACCTCGTTGGCGTTCATGTTCGACGACGTCCCGGACCCGGTCTGGAAGACGTCGATCGGGAACTCCGCGTCCCAGCGCCCCTCCTCGACCTCCTCGGCCGCCGCCCGGATCGCCTCCGCGGTCTCCGCGTCCAGCACCCCGAGCTTCGCGTTCACCGCCGCGGCCGCAGCCTTGATCTGCGCCAGCGCCGCAATGTGCGCCCGCTCCAGCCGCTGACCGGAGATCGGGAAGTTCTCCACCGCCCGCTGCGTCTGCGCCCGCCACTTCGCCTCGGCGGGAACGCGCACCTCGCCCATCGAGTCGTGCTCGATCCGGAAGTCGTCCATATCCCGCTCAGCGTCCCAGCACGGGACGTTGTTCCCGCCCCGGACACGCCGCTGCGGTCAGCGAACCCAGTCCTTGAGCGGCTCGGTGTCGAGCTCGAACCCCACGGGCTCAGGGAGATCGACCCGCTTGCCGAACGGGCGGCGGTGGACGGTCTCGTAGCGGGTGCCGTCCGGGTCGGAATGGACGACGACCTCGCAGCTGTCCCGGTCGATCAGCAGGTAGACGGGGATGCGCGCCTCGGCGTAGGCACGGGGTTTCTCGATGCGGTCGCGCCGGTCCGTGTCCGTGTCGTAGGACGTCACCTCGGCGACGAGAAGCACCCCGTCGGTGGCGGCCCACTCGCCCTGACCCGCGATGGACGGAGCAAGGACGCCGTCGGGCCGGGCGAAGCCGTTCCGATGGCCTCGGATGCGCAGCCCCTGCTCAGGGAAGAGATAAAGCTCGGGTCGCGCTTGGATGCAGATCCGAAGCAGCCACTGGATGATCATGGCATGGTCGCCGTCGGGCACGGGCTTCTCGCACAGCCTGCCGTCGATGAACTCAAGACTGACGTCCTCGCGGGCCGCGACGCGCGCGATCTCCTCGAAGGCGTCGACGGGCAGCCGTGAGGCAGCATGGTCCGACTCGCGCTCGTGCAGGACGGTCATCCGCCAACCTCCTTCGCCACCAGAAACGCTACCGCAGCGGTACGACAGAAGGCCCCCGCAGTGTGCGAGGGCCTCCTGACGAGTGAACAGCCTGGCCGTCAGGCCTTCGGTCCGACCGGGATGTTGGTGATCAGCGGCTGGACCGGGCCCGGGTCGGTGAAGAAGTCGTTGCCCTTGACACCTGTGCCGATGGCCGGTCTCGCATTGCTCGGCCCCTGGGGGCCTCTCAAGCTTCGACCGGCTGCGCCGGACTCCGTCCGTCGGCCTGCCTGGTGGCTCTAGGCACCCGCGCGGACCTGGATGGAGGTGAAGGTCGGCGTCGGTTCCGGCGAAGCAAAGAAGTCGTTCCCCTTGTCATCGACCACGATGAACGCCGGGAAGTCCTCGACCTCGATGCGCCAGACGGCCTCCATGCCGAGCTCGGCGTACTCCAGGACCTCGACCTTCTTGATGCAGTCCTGGGCGAGGCGCGCCGCCGGGCCGCCGATGGAGCCGAGGTAGAAGCCGCCGTGCTTGGCGCAGGCGTCGGTGACCTGCTGGGAGCGGTTGCCCTTGGCCAGCATGACCATGGAGCCGCCCGCCGCCTGGAACTGGTCGACGTAGGAGTCCATCCGGCCGGCCGTGGTCGGGCCGAACGAGCCGGAGGCGTAGCCCTCGGGGGTCTTGGCCGGGCCCGCGTAGTAGACCGGGTGGTTCTTCAGGTACTCCGGCATGCCGTCGCCGGCGTCCAGGCGCTCCTTGAGCTTGGCGTGCGCGATGTCGCGCGCCACGACCAGGGTGCCGGTCAGCGACAGGCGGGTCTTGACCGGGTGCTTGCTCAGTTCGGCGCGGATGTCGGCCATCGGCCGGTTGAGGTCGATCTTCACCACGTCGTCGGACAGGTGCTCGTCCGTGGTGTCCGGCAGGAAGCGGGCCGGGTCGCGCTCCAGCTGCTCCAGGAAGACGCCCTCGGCGGTGATCTTCGCCTGCGCCTGGCGGTCGGCCGAGCAGGAGACCGCGATGGCCACCGGGCAGGACGCGCCGTGACGCGGCAGCCGGACCACGCGCACGTCGTGGCAGAAGTACTTGCCGCCGAACTGCGCGCCGATGCCCAGCTTCTGGGTCAGCTCGAAGACCTTCTGCTCCAGCTCGACGTCACGGAAGCCGTGGCCGGTCGCGGAGCCCTCGGTCGGGAGCGTGTCCAGGTAGTGCGCGGAGGCGTACTTCGCGGTCTTCAGCGCGTACTCGGCGCTGGTTCCGCCGACGACGATGGCCAGGTGGTACGGCGGGCAGGCGGCCGTGCCGAGGGAGCGGATCTTCTGCTCCAGGAAGGCCATCATCGAGGCCTCGTTCAGGACCGCCTTGGTCTCCTGGAACAGGAACGACTTGTTGGCCGAGCCGCCGCCCTTGGCCATGAAGAGGAACTTGTACGCGTCGCCGTCGGTCGCGTAGAGCTCGATCTGCGCCGGCAGGTTGGAGCCCGTGTTCTTCTCGTCCCACATGGTCAGCGGGGCCATCTGCGAGTAGCGCAGGTTCAGCTTGGTGTACGCGTCGTACACGCCGCGCGACAGCGCCTCCTCGTCACCGCCCTCCGTCAGGACGCCCTGGCCGCGCTTGCCCATGACGATCGCCGTGCCGGTGTCCTGGCACATCGGCAGCACGCCGGCCGCGGCGATGTTGGCGTTCTTCAGCAGGTCCAGCGCGACGAACTTGTCGTTCGGGCTGGCCTCCGGGTCGTCCAGGATCCGGCGCAGCTGGGCCAGGTGGGCCGGGCGCAGGTAGTGGGAGATGTCGTGCATGGCCTCGGCGGCCAGCAGCCGCAGGGCCTCCGGCTCGACCTGGAGGAAGGTGCGCCCGTTCGCCTCGAAGGTGCTGACGCCCTCGGAGGTGATCAGGCGGTAGGGGGTCTCGTCCTTCCCCAACGGCAGCAGGTCGGTGTAGGCGAACTCGGGCATCAGCGGACAATCCTCACGGTCAGGCGTCGTCGTCGGCGCGCCCTCCAGGGTATCGAGCGGTGCGCGGAAGCCGTCGGGCGGTGCGGGGGAGGTGCCCCGGATCACAGCAGAGGGCCGAGTCACTGGTCCCGGTCCGCGTCCGCTGACTATTCTCGGCGCGTGGACAACTCCTCGTCTTCGTCGTCCCATCAGCCGCCCGAGTCGGGATCGGAGCGCCTGCCGCAGGCGAAGCCGTCCTTCGACAAGCCGCAGCCCGTGGCCAAGCCCGCCGCCAGGCCGTACGCCGACCCCGCCGGGCCGGACGACCTGCGCGCCTCCGACGCCGACCGCGAGCGCGTCGCCGAGGCGCTGCGCGACGCGTACGCCGAGGGCCGTCTCGACGCGGAGGAGCACGCGGAGCGGCTGGAGGCCGCCTACGCGGCGAAGACCATGGGCGAGCTGGTCCCGCTCACCAAGGACCTCCCGGTCTCCGGTCAGCCGACCCCGACCCCGGCTCCCGCTCCGGCCCAGCCGCAGCCCGAGCCGTTCGCGGGGACGACGACGGACCACGCGATCGCGGTCTTCGGCGGCGCCCAGCGCAAGGGCCGCTTCCGCACGCGTGGGCTGCTCACGGCGGTCGCCGTCTTCGGCGGCGTGGAGATCGATCTCTCGGACGCGGTCATCGAGGGCCCCGAGCTGGTGATCAACGCCTGGACGGTCTTCGGCGGCATCGACATCACCGTCCCGGCCACCGCGAGCGTCCGCGGCGGGGGAGTGGCCGTCTTCGGCGGCTTCGACGTCCAGGAGGAGGAGTCGCAGACCCCCGGCGGGCCGGTGGTGACGATCCGCGGCGGCGCGATCTTCGGCGGGGTCTCCGCACGGCACAAGAAGCCCAAGCTGAAGGACCGGCTGCGGAAGCAACTGGGATCGGACTGATCCGGCGAGGGCGCTGACACGGCCAGGGCGCTGACCCGACGGGAGTCGCGGGTGCCAACGGCCTACGGACGGTCCCCCGTCGGGGTGGCTGCGCGGGTGTCCTGCGCGGGTTTCCGTCGAGGGCGCGCAGACCGTGGGCTATGACGCATACCCGTACCCGGACCGCGCTGCTCTGCGCCTCCACCCTGATCCTCGCCCAGGCCCCGCTCCTCGCGGGGGCCGCCGCGCCCGCCACCGCCGTCGACCGCGCCGGGTCCGACCGCGCCGGTCACTGCGTCTCCTCGCCCGGCCCCGTTCGGGGCCGGGCCCGCGCCGTCCTCGACCTCGTCCGGCAGCAGCGGCGCGCCCTGGATCTCCGTGCCGTCGTCGTCCGGGTGACCGATCACGGGCGGGACGTGTGGACCGGCGCGCTCGGGCCGTCGATGACCGAGGTGCCGGCCCGCCCGGACATGCGCTTCCGGACAGGTTCCGTGGGCATCGCCTACATGGGCACGATCCTGCTCCAGCTGGTGGACGAGAAGAAGGTCGGCCTGGACGACCCCATCGCGCGCTGGCTCCCGGACGTCCCGTACGCGAAGCAGATCACGCTGCGGCAGCTCGCCGACAGCACCACCGGCTTCCGCGACTACGTGACCGACCCGACGTTCCTGGCCGAGCTGGAGGCCCACCCGTTCAAGCAGTGGACGCCCGCCGAGCTCGCGGCCTTCCCGTTCCGCTTCCGCGACAAGCTGCTCTACAAGCCCGGGACCGACTTCAGCTACTCGCACCTCAATTTCGTGCTGATGGGCGCCGCGTTGGAGCGGATCACCCACACCCGCCTCGACCGGCTGCTGGAACAGCGGATCTACCGCCCCTTCAAGCTGCACGCGACCTCGAACAGCTACACCCCGGACATCCCGACGCCGGTGCTGCACGCGTTCACCTCGGAGCGCGGCAAGTACGAGGAGTCGACGTTCTGGAACCCCTCGTGGACCACCGCGCCGGGCGCCGTGATCACCCAGGACATCTGCGACCTGGCCCGCTCGGCCGTCGGGATCGGTTCGGGACAGACGCTGTCCGCCCGCGGCTACAAGACGCTCCTCAACCCGGGCACGGTCGGCCTCGGCAAGCCGACCAAGAAGTGCCCGGCGACGGTCTGCATGCCGCAGACCGAGGCCATCCACTTCGGGCTGTCCACGCTGGTGGTGAACGGATGGGTGCTGTCGAACCCGTCGTTCTCCGGTTATGCGGCGATCCAGGCCTACCTGCCGAACAAGGGGATCGCGATCGCGGTGTCGGTCACCAACTCGCCGAAGACGAACCAGAACGTGAACCAGGCGGACACGATCGCCACCGCACTCTCCCACCTGCTGGTTCCCAACCAGCCGCTGGCCTGATCGCGTCCGTGCTTGAGCGGACAGGAATATGACGCGACGTCATGGTTCGTGGGAATTCTGGTCAGCTTCCGGTGAGTACGACGAACCGGCGATCGGATTGTGTGGCGGGTGCATGAATCGGTTCGCACCGGGGTAGATCCCGGTGCACATCGGCTCGCCGCGATTGACGACAGGCGAGCGCGTACCCTCCCCCGGCCCGTCGTCAGGAGTGCGCTGTGCTGCATCCGATCGAAGCCAGTCAGGTGGGCCTCCGCCCCCGTGTCCCCGCACAGCGTGGCGGTCCGGATGCGGAGGACAACCCCTGGCACACGGGTGCCGCCTGCCGACGTGACGAGGCGGGTCTGTTCTTCGCCCCCTCCAAGGAGCCGACCGCCGCGCGGCTCGCACGCGAGGAGCAGGCGAAGCGCGTCTGCGCCCGCTGCCCGGTGCTGCTGGCGTGCCGGGACCACGCGCTGCTGCTGCCCGAGCCCTACGGCGTCTGGGGCGGCCTGACCGCGGCGGAGCGCCGCGTCGTCCTGGCCCGCCGTCGCCGCCACGACCAGGAGCAGGACCTGCGGATCGCGGGCTGAGCCGACCGGACTCGTGGGACCCAACGGCCGACGGAACGGTCGACGCGACGGCCGACTGAACGGTCGACGGAACGGCTGAGGGGCGCGAGGAACGGCGTCGGCGTTTCGCCTCGTTCCTCGCGCCCCTCGGGCGCTTCGGTCGGCCTTCGGCAGGCGGCCCTGGTGGGCAGCCCTCAACCGATGGCCTTCAGTTGGCGCGGTCGAAGTCCACCGCGCTGTAGGCCCGCAGCTTCGACAGCTTGTGCTCGCTGTCGATCTGACGGATCGTGCCACTCTTCGAACGCATGACCAGCGAGCTGGTCGTGGCCGTCTCGGAGCGGTAGCGCACGCCGCGGAGCAGCTCGCCGTCGGTGATTCCGGTCGCGACGAAGAACACGTTGTCGCCGCTGACCAGGTCGTCCGTCGACAGCACACGGTCCAGGTCGTGCCCGGCGTCCAGCGCCTTCTGCCGCTCGGCGTCGTCCTTCGGCCAGAGCTTGCCCTGGATCACGCCGCCCAGGCACTTTATGGCGCAGGCGGTGATGATGCCCTCGGGCGTCCCGCCGACGCCGAGCAGCAGGTCGACGCCGGTGCCCTCGCGGACAGCCATGATCGCGCCTGCGACGTCGCCGTCGGAGATGAACTTGATCCGGGCGCCCGCTTCGCGGATCTCCTGCGCCAGCTTCTCGTGGCGCGGGCGGTCCAGCAGGACGACGGTGACGTCCTCCGGGGCGGTGCCCTTGGCGCGGGCGACCGCCTGGATGTTGTGCGCGACCGGGGCGTTGATGTCGACCAGGCCCGCCGCTTCCGGACCCGCGACGAGCTTGTCCATGTAGAAGACGGCGCTCGGGTCGAACATCGTGCCGCGGTCGGCGACAGCGAGCACGGCGATGGCGTTGGGCATGCCCTTCGCCGTCAGGGTGGTCCCGTCGATCGGGTCCACGGCGACGTCGCACTCCGCACCGGTGCCGTCGCCGATCCGCTCGCCGTTGAAGAGCATGGGAGCCTCGTCCTTCTCCCCTTCACCGATGACGACGACGCCGTTCATCGAGACGGTGTGGACGAGGGTGCGCATGGCACGGACGGCGGCGCCGTCCGCTCCGTTCTTGTCGCCCTTGCCGACCCAGCGACCGGCAGCCATGGCGGCTGCTTCGGTGACGCGGACCAGTTCAAGGGCGAGGTTGCGGTCGGGTGCCTCGGGGGCAACCTCCAGAGACGAGGGCAGGCGATGCGAATGCTGATCGGTCATCGATGTTTTCGTACCTCTCTGTACGCCGACGGCCGGAATGAGGGTGCTGCGATCGTATCTTCGACCTGGGCGAATGTCTGTGGCGCCCGGCACGTGCGCCTGCCAGTGCAGCCTCGCACAGCCCCTCCATCCTCCCCCACCGGCCCGCGCCGCGCGGAACCCGCCCCCACCGACAGTGATCCACAGGCCATGGGCCACCATGGATGCGTGGCAACCGAGACAGTGACTGTGCGCAAGCGGCCGGGGATGGCCGCCAAATCCGTCCGCGACATGGTGTTGTCGCTGGCCGCGGTGCTGGCGGCGGGCATAGTGATCTATCTGTTCATCCCGCACAGCGGCGGCAACGGAGTGCACCCGGTGCAGTACGAGGACTCGGTGCCCTCGGCCCGCCGTGCGGCTCCGTACCCGCTGCTCGCCCCGGCCCCGGGCAGCCTGCCGTCCGGCTGGAACGCGACCTCGGTGAACTACGACGGTACGAACGCGGACACCTGGACGCTGGGCTTCATCGACCCGTCCACCCAGTACGTGGCCCTGGAGCAGAGCAACGCGCCGCTCAACACCGTGGTGCAGAACGCCACCGTCGACGCCGTCAAGCAGTCGGCCACGACCCTCGTGAACGGCGTCGCGTGGACGCACTACCAGGGCAGCCGCTACCAGGCGCTGGTCCTGCCGGGCGCCAAGGGCACCACCGTCGTCTTCGGCACCGAGACCTTCGCCAAGCTCGGCGACTTCGCCGCCAGGCTCAGCGACCACTGAGCTGCGGAAGACGCAGAAGGCCCCGACCGGGCGGTGCTCGGTCGGGGCCTTCTGGTTCCGGGGAACCGGCGTGCGGTCCTGATCTGACGGATCAGACGGGTCAGACGGTGGTGACGACTCAGACGGTGGTGACGACCTCGTCGTAGGAGAGGCGCGGGCTACGCGGGAACCAGGCGTTCTCGCCCGGCTTGCCGATGTTGACCACGGCCAGCACGGAGTGCTCGCCGTCGGTGAAGAACTCCTTGTTGATCGCCTCGGCGTCGAAGCCCGTCATCGGACCGGCGGCCAGACCGGCGGCGCGGACGCCGATGATGAAGTAGCCGACCTGGAGCGAGGCGTTGAAGGAGCCGGCCGCCTCACGCACCGGGCGCTCGGCGAAGACGGTGTCCTTCGCCTGCGGGAAGTGCGGGAACTGGGCCGGCATCTCCTCGTGGAACTCGTGGTCGGTGGCCAGGATGGCGACCAGCGGGGCGCCGGCGGTCTTCTCCTTGTTGCCGTCCATCATGTGCGACACCAGGCGCTCGCGAGCCTCGGCCGAGCGGACCAGGACGACACGCAGCGGCTGCATGTTCATCGAGGTCGGGCCGTACTTGACCAGGTCGTAGATGGCCTGGACCTGCTCGTCGGTGACCGGCTCGTCGGAGAACGTGTTCGCCGTGCGGGCCTCACGGAAGAGCAGGTCCTGGGCGGCGGAGTCGAGGACGAGAGCGTCGGCAGTCATGAGTCACACCTCTGGGAGATCTGGAAGGAAGGCGGCTCGGGGCGCGCCGTCTTCGAGATCCAACATAGATGATGCTTCAACTATTTCCAAAGCAGAGGTTGAAGATGTGACGTCCGTTACTCCTCCTCGTCCTCTGCTGTGTCGTCGTCCGCCCTCGCCGCTTCGTCCGTCGCCTCGGCGTCCTCCTCCGCGGCGAGGGCGGCGTCGAGGCGGGCCCGGGCGCCGTTCAGCCAGCGCTCGCAGACCTTGGCCAGCTGCTCGCCGCGCTCCCAGAGCGCCAGCGACTCCTCCAGGGTGCCGCCGCCCGTCTCCAACCTGCGCACCACGTCGAGCAGTTCGTCCCTGGCCTGCTCGTAGCCCATCGCGTTGTCCGCGGAGAGGTCCTGCTTCGCCTGCTTGGTCGCCATGCGACCAGCTTAGGAAATCCAACCGACAGCGCGTGCGGAACCGGCCTGCCGGCAGCCCGCCGGCAGGCCGCCGGATCAGCCCTGCTCGTCCGCGACCGTCACGGTGAACTCGCCCTCGGCGACGCGGGCCCGCAGCGTGTCGCCTGCGGTGACGTCGCCCGGGGCGCGGACCACCGCGCCGTCCGCCGTCCGTTGCAGGACCGCGTACCCGCGCTCCAGCGTCGCCGCGGGGGAGAGCGCCACCACCCGGGCCAGGGTGTGGTGCAGCTCGGTCTCCGCGCGGTCGAGCCGGTGGCCCAGCGTGCGGCGGGCACGGTCGACCAGCGCGCCGACCTCGTGTGCGCGCTCGTCGACCAGCCGGTGCGGCGCGGCCAGCACGGGTCGGCTGCGGACGTTCGCCAGCCCGGCGAACTCGTGCCGCAGCCGGGACTCGATCGTCAGCCGCGCCCGGTCCCGCAGGGCGTGGACGCGCGCCAACTCCTCGCGCACGTCGGGGACGACGCGCTTGGCCGCGTCCGTCGGGGTCGAGGCGCGCAGGTCGGCGACGAAGTCGAGCAGGGGCTGGTCCGGCTCGTGGCCGATGGCGCTGACGACGGGCGTGCGCGCCTCGGCCACCGCCCGGATCAGGGCCTCGTCCGAGAAGGGGAGCAGGTCCTCCACGCTGCCGCCGCCACGGGCGACGATGATCACGTCCACCTCGGGATGCTCGTCGAGGTCCTTGATCGCGGTGACCACCTCCGGCACCGCCCGCACGCCCTGTACCGGCACGTTGCGCACCTCGAACCGCACCGCCGGCCAGCGGCGGCGCGCGTTCTGCAGCACGTCCCGCTCGGCCGCGCTGGCCCGGCCCGTGACCAGGCCGACGCAGTGCGGCAGGAACGGCAGCGGACGCTTGCGCTCGGCGGCGAAGAGGCCTTCGGCGGCGAGGCTCCGCTTGAGCAGCTCCAGCCGGGCCAGCAGGTCGCCGAGGCCGACCAGCCGGATCTCCGTCGCCCGCAGCGACAACGTGCCACGCGGCGCGTACCACTCGGGTTTGGCCTGGACGACGACGCGCGAACCCTCCTGGACGAGGTCGGCGACCGCGTCGAAGACCGAGCGATAGCAGGTGACCGAGAGCGAGACGTCCGCCGACGGGTCACGGAGCGTCAGAAAGACGACACCGGCACCCGGTCGACGGCTCAGCTGGGTGATCTGGCCCTCGACCCACACCGCGCCGAGGCGGCTGACCCAGCCGCCGATCAGCTGGGAGACGCGACTGACCGGGATCGGGGCGTCGGGCGAGGTCTCGAGAGGCATGGACCGAGCCTACGGGCAGCCGCCGACAGTCCACCCTCACCGCCGCCGCATTGCTCAACGCTGTCGCGATGCTGAACGCCCTCGCGCCCGCGCCCGCTCCGTGAACAGCACGCCGAGGCCGACCGCCAGCCAGACCGCGCCGACGATCTGGGCCGTGTGCGTCGCGGCGACCAGCACCCACACGATCACCGCCGCGCCGAGCAGCGGCAGCACCAGGTGCACGACCCACCTCCGGCTGTCGTTGCGCAGCACGTACCAGGCGATCACCGACGCGTGCAGCAGGAAGAACGCCGTCAGCGCGCCGACGTTCACCACCGAGGTGAGCTGGTCCAGCCCGTCCGAGCGGGACGCCGACCAGACCGCCGCGATCAGTGTGATCGTCGCGGTGACCAGCAGCGCGGCGCGCGGTACGCCGCTGCGCGGGTCGACCTTGCCCAGCGGGCGCGGCAGGCGGCCGTCCCTGGCCATCGCGAAGACCAGCCGTCCGGCCGCCGCCTGCCCGGCCAGCGCCGCGAACGCCGCGCCGATCGCCTTGCTGACCGCGACCAGCGGATGCAGCCAGTGCCCGATCGCCGACTCGACGGTGTCGTAGAAGGCGCTGCCCTGGGCGCCCGGGTTGGCCGCCAGGTACTGCGGCGAGTCCGGTTCCAGCAGCGCGGCGAGGTAGGACTGCGCGATGAAGAGGACGCCAGCGAGCGCGAGGCAGAACAGCACCGCCTTGCCCACCTTGGCCGAGGGCCCCGCGTGCTCCTCGGCGAACGAGGCGATGGCGTCGAACCCGAGGAAGGAGAGCACCGCGACCGAGACGGCCGACATCACCGCGCCGAGCGAGAAGCCGCCGACCCCGGTGAACGGCGAGCCGAGCGGCCGGTGCGGGCTGCCGGTGACCAGTGCCTCGGTCGCGGCGGCGACAAAGACCACCAGCACCACCAGCTCGAAGAGCAGTACGACCGTCCCCACCTGCGCGGCCATCCGCACGCCGGAGAGGTTGAGCGCGGTGGTCACCACCACGGCGATCGCCGTCCAGATCCACTGGTCGACGGAGGGGACGAGCGAGTGCAGCGCGATCCCGGAGAAGACGTAGGCGACGGCGGGGATCAACAGGTAGTCCAGCATCGCCATCCACCCGGCGGCGAACCCCGCCCCGCTGCCGAGCCCGGCCCGGGCGTAGGCGTAGACCGAGCCCGCCTGCGGCACGACGCGCAGCATCCACGCGTACGAGAGCGCGGTGAACGCCATCGCCACGGTCGCCACGAGGTAGACGGTGGCCACCGCGCCGTGGCTCTTGGCGTCCAGCACGCCGAAGATCCCGACGGGGGCCATCGGCGCCATGAAGAGCATCCCGAAGACCACGAGCTCGCGGAAGCCGAGCGTGCGGCGGAGCCGGGTGTCGTCGGCGTTCGGGTACGGCTGTTCCGGCTCGACGGCGGGCCTGACGGAGTCCATGGTCCGATCATCGGTGCGGAGAGCGCGTCCGCGCAGGGGACGCGCCAGAGCTGGTGCCGCTGGGTGCCGCTGAAGCAGTGCGACCACCGGTCTCGGCATCCGCCCTCCACGCCGTGTCGCGCAGCGCCCTGCCGGTAGGCTGGTGCACATGTCTGCAACTGCTGCACGCCGTGTCCTGCTCGCCTCTCCGCGCGGCTACTGCGCGGGCGTCGACCGTGCCGTCATCGCCGTCGAGAAGGCCCTTGAGCAGTACGGGGCGCCGATCTACGTCCGCAAGCAGATCGTCCACAACACGTACGTGGTGCAGACCCTGGAGAAGAAGGGCGCGATCTTCGTCGACGAGACGGAGGAGGTGCCCGAGGGCAACATCGTCGTCTTCTCCGCGCACGGAGTCGCCCCGTCCGTCCACGACGAGGCCAAGGCCGGCAGGTTGGCGACCATCGACGCCACCTGCCCGCTGGTGACCAAGGTCCACAAGGAGGCCGTGCGGTTCGCCGAGGAGGACTACGACATCCTCCTGATCGGCCACGAGGGCCACGAGGAGGTCGTCGGCACCATGGGTGAGGCGCCCGAGCGCACCCACCTGGTCGACGGTGCCGAGGACGCGGCCAAGGTCAAGGTCAAGGACGAGTCCAAGGTCGTCTGGCTGTCGCAGACCACCCTCTCCGTCGACGAGACGATGCAGACCGTCGACGCCCTCAAGCAGCGCTTCCCGCTGCTGACCAGCCCGCCGAGCGACGACATCTGCTACGCCACGCAGAACCGTCAGGTGATCATCAAGCAGATCGCGGCCGAGTCCGACCTGGTCATCGTCGTCGGCTCGAAGAACTCCTCCAACTCGGTGCGCCTGGTCGAGGTCTCGCTGGAGGCCGGTGCCAAGGACGCCCACCTGGTCGACTTCGCCGACGAGATCGACGAGGCGTGGCTCGCGGGCGTGTCCACCGTCGGTGTCACCAGCGGCGCGTCCGTGCCGGAGATCCTGGTCACCGGCGTGCTGGAGTGGCTGGCCGAGCGCGGGTTCGGCGACGTCGAGACGGTCCACTCGGTCGAGGAGCACCTGCAGTTCTCGCTCCCCAAGGAGCTGCGCCGCGACCTGCGCGCGGAGGCGGGCAGTCTGCCCGAGTAACGGGCGGGCGGGGAGCGCCCGTCGTAGCGTGGGTCGCGTGAATGTCTTCGGAGTGGACATCGGTGGTTCCGGCATCAAGGGCGCTCCCGCGGATCTCGACCGCGGCGCGTTGGTGAGCGAGCGGCACAAGGTGCTGACGCCGCAGCCTTCCGAACCGGCGGCGGTGGTCGAGTCGGTGCGCGAGGTGGTGCAGCACTTCGAGTGGAAGGGCCCGGTCGGGCTCACCTTCCCGGGTGTCGTCGTCGACGGAAGGACCCTCACCGCGGCCAACGTCGACAAGGGTTGGATCGACGCGGACGCGGCCTCCCTCTTTCGCGACGGGCTCGGCGGCCTGCCGGTCGCCGTCCTCAACGACGCCGACGCGGCGGGCCTGGCGGAGGTCCGCTACGGCGCCGGACGCGGGCGCGACGGCGTGGTGCTGATGCTGACGCTGGGTACCGGGATCGGCAGCGCGCTCTTCGTCGACGGCGCACTGGTGCCGAACACCGAGCTCGGCCACCTGGAGCTCAACGGCAAGGACGCGGAGAAGCACACAAGTTCGGCGGCCCGCGAGAGGCACGACTGGACCTGGGCGCAGTGGGCCGAGCGGCTGGACGAGTACTTCGCGATGGTGGAGATGCTCTTCCATCCGAAGCTGATCATCATCGGCGGCGGAGTGAGCCGGAAGGCGGACAAGTTCCTGCCGCTGCTCAAGCCGCTGCGCGCCGAGGTGGTGCCGGCGCAGTTGCAGAACGACGCGGGGATCATCGGCGCGGCGATGCAGGCGGCGCAGCACTCCGCCTGACTCGCCCGTGAGGTGCGGGGGAGCGCCTACTGCGCTCCCTTGCGCCGGGCGCGGGTCAGCGAGAAGTGCCGGGCCACGGCGATCATGACGCTGAGCGCCGTCCCGGCGAAGAGCCACCCCGCGTCGAGGGCCAGCGACTCGGCCAGGCCGATCACATGGCCGCTCCAGCCGTCACCGGCGGCCCTGCCGAAGAAGAACAGCGCGATCGCGAAGCAGATCGGTCCGCTGATCGGCGCCGCCGCCAGGTCGGTGGAACGCACGCGCACCGACGCGTGGAAGCAGACCGCCACGTAGGCCAACCCGAGCAGCCACCCGGAGCTGCCGAAGAGCAGCGAGTCCAGGGCCCCGGCGGTCAGTGTCACGGCGAGGACCAGCACGCCGCAGCCCACCGCCGTCAACCGCTGCGGGCTTCGCCCACCGCCGCTCGGCGCCGGGAAGCGCGGCTGGCGCGAGCGTGAGGCAGCTTCGGGCGAGCGCGCGGGCTTGGGCACGGCCACGTTCCGCTCCGGCTGGGTGCTGCTGCGTCGGTACTCCACGTCACCAACGTAAGGTCGGATTAATGCCACATAAGTGCACGGACACGCCGGTAATTCCGTGGGGTCACCCGATTGAGCCGTTCGGGGGTGTTCCCGGCGAACCGTAGACTGGGGGGCTGTACGCTCACCCCTCTGGACCCGGGACTCCGCCACATGTCGCTCTCGATCGGAATCGTCGGCCTGCCGAATGTCGGTAAGTCGACCCTGTTCAACGCCCTGACCAAGAACGACGTCCTGGCGGCGAACTACCCGTTCGCCACCATCGAGCCCAATGTCGGCGTCGTCGGCGTCCCCGACCCGCGCCTGAACAAGCTGACCGAGATCTTCGAGTCCCAGCGCACCCTCCCGGCGACCGTCGACTTCGTCGACATCGCGGGCATCGTGCGCGGTGCGAGCGAGGGCGAGGGGCTGGGCAACAAGTTCCTGGCCAACATCCGTGAGGCCGACGCGATCTGCCAGGTCATCCGCGCCTTCAGCGACCCGGACGTGGTCCACGTCGACGGCAAGGTGTCGCCCGCGAGCGACATCGAGACCATCAACACCGAGCTGATCCTGGCCGACCTGCAGACCATCGAGAAGGTCCTGCCGCGCCTGCAGAAGGAGGCGCGCCTGAAGAAGGACACCGCCACGGTGCTGGCCGCCGTCGAGGAGGCGCAGAAGGTCCTGGAGTCCGGCCAGACCGTCTTCGCCGCCCGCCTCGACCCGGCCCCGCTGCGCGAGCTGCACCTGCTGACGGCCAAGCCGTTCCTCTACGTCTTCAACGTGGATGAGGCGGAGCTGGCGGACGAGGACTTCAAGGACGCCCAGCGCGCGCTGGTCGCCCCGGCGGAGGCCATCTTCCTCAACGCCAAGATCGAGTCCGAGCTGATCGAGCTGGAGGACGACGAGGCCCTCGAACTGCTCCAGTCCATGGGCCAGAACGAGCCCGGCCTGGCCACCCTCGCCCGCGTCGGCTTCGAGACCCTCGGCCTCCAGACCTACCTCACGGCCGGCCCCAAGGAGGCCCGCGCCTGGACGATCAAGAAGGGCGCCACCGCCCCGGAGGCGGCCGGCGTGATCCACACCGACTTCCAGCGCGGCTTCATCAAGGCCGAGGTCGTCTCCTTCGAGGACCTCGTCGAGTACGGCTCCATCGCCGACGCCCGCGCCAAGGGCCGCGCCCGCATGGAGGGCAAGGACTACGTCATGCAGGACGGCGACGTGGTGGAGTTCCGCTTCAACGTCTGAACTGTTCGAACGAGGACCCCTCTGGCTTGTGTTTGCACAGGTCGGAGGGGTTTTTGGTGTTCGGAAGTGGTGGAATTCTGCTGGAATGTTCGACGGGACTTTCGGATGCTTGCCGTGGCTGATGCGTGAGACGGTACTCGGCGAAGCCCGTCCTTGCTGAGACATGGGGTCAGGGCAGGCGGTGATCGCCTCGTCGCAGGCCGCGCTCGGCCTTCTTCAGTTGGCTCAGGGCCAGTTCCAAGGCAGCGGAGTTGCCTGTCGCGCGGCAGAACTCGGCGGCCCGCCGGTTGGCGGGGACAGCCTTCGCGTAGTGCCCGGCGTCCACCAGGGCGCCGGCCCACAGGACCAGGCCCCAGGCCTCCTTCACCGGATCCCCGCTTTCCGCGTAGGACTCATGGAGGCGCCGAAACAGGGGGAGGGTGTATTCGGCTCGTCCTGCTTGCACGATGTCGACGCCGATCTGGAACAGGACCTGCTGTTCGAGATCGGGTCTGCGCATCCCGCGGTACACGTCGGCGCAGCTCAAGGCGACCGCGGAGGCCTGCTCGTCCCGGCCCGTCGTGGCCAGCGCCTTGCCGAGGTCGAGCAGCGCCGCGCCCCGTCGGCCGTAGTCGCCGGCTTCGGCGAATGCGGGGGCGGCCCGGGTGAGGGGGGTGATGGCCTCTTCCGGCCGGTTCAGGGCCAGTTGAGCGCGGGCGAGGTCGAGCAGCGCGGACGCCTCCGCGGCGGGGAATCCGAGGCGCCCCAGGATGTCGGCGGCTCGCCGCAGGGCGGGGACGGCCGCGTCGTGGCGTGCTGCCGTGAACAGGGCTTGGCCGAAGCCGTACTGGCTGATGGCCTCCTCTCGCTCGTCCCCCGCCGCCTGGCAGCAGGCCACTGACTCCTGCCAGGCGGCGAAGGACTCGTCGGCCTGCCCCAGCGACTGCATGCAATCGGCCAGGAGGCGCAGGGCCTTGCCCCGGCCCACGTGGTCCCCGGCCTGGCGGAAGGCATCCGCAGCCTGCGAGAAGCAGGAGGCCGCCTCCTCGTGGTGCTGCTCGTGCTCCAGGCCGATGCCCGCGTTGCTCCAGGCCCGGCCCTCCCTCGGGAGGTCCCCGAGGTGCCGGTGGAGTCCGGCTTCGCGCACATGGACGGCGGTGGACTCCGCGTGTCGGCCCATCGTGCGCAGGTCGGCGCCGAGGTGGGTGGACGTTGCGGCTTCGCCGCCGGCATCACCCGCGTCGCGGTACGCCGCTACGGCCTGTCGGCGGGCGGCGATGGCCTCGCCGGTACGTTCCAGCTGCGAGAGTTCGGTGCCGAGGCCCGACCATGCGGACGCCTCTCCGCCCCGGTCGCCGGCTTCGCGGTAGACACCGATGGCCTGCTGCCAGACCAAGACGGCCTGCTCGGGTCGCTTGAGGTACGAGAGTGTCACGCCGACGCCGAGGAGCGCCGCACCCTCGGCCTCACGATCGCCGGTCTCCCGGCGGACCTCGCTCTCCCGCTCGTACGCCTTGTTGGCCTGCTCGTAGCGGCGCAGTGCGAGGTGGCTGCCGCCCAGTCTGTGCAGCATGAGGCATTCGCGTGAGCGGTTGCCCACGGCGCGGTAGAGGGCGGCGGTCTGCTCACAGACCGGGATGGCCTCCTCGTAGCGTTCGGCGCTCATCAGGGCCTCGCTGCGGTTGGACAGCGCGTCGGCTTCGTGAGCCTGATCGCCCTCCTCGCGGAAGAGGGCCGCGGCCCTCCCGCATGCGGCGGCGGCGTCCGCGAACAGGCCCAAGTGGGCGCAGACGCCGCCCAGGTTGACCAGGGCCGCGGCTTCGCCCCTGCGGAAGCCGGCCCCCCGCAGGAGGGCGACGGCCCGTCGGCAGACAGCGATGGCCTCCTCGTCCCGCTGCAGACGCGCGAGAACGCCGCCCAGCTGGCCGAGTACCTCGCCTTCCTCAGGGCGGTCGCCCGTCTCGCGCAGGAGAGCCGCGGCCCGCTCGTAGGCGGTGGCCGACTCCTCGTGCTGCTCGAGGTTGTACAGGGCGAAACCCAGCCTGCTCAGGGAGTCCGCCTCACGGGCGTGACTCTCCCTCTCCCGGTAGATGTCGGCGGCCTGCCGCAAGGGAGCCAGGGACTCCTCGAACCGCCCCAGTTTCAAGAAGGCATGGCCGAGGTTGTGCCACGGAGGGCCCGATGAGGCGCCATGAGAGGGGCCGTTCTCCTCCAGGAGGGCGAGGGCTCGTCGGCTGATGGTGACGACTTCCTCGTGCCGGTCTGCCGCAGTCAGCGCGTAGCTCTGGTTGACCAGGGCCGCGGCTTCGAGGGTCCGGTCGCCCATTTCCCGGTAGGAGGCCGCCGCCCGCCCGGAGGCGTCGGCCGCCTCGTCGGCTCGGTCGAGGCGGGACAGGGTGCGGCTGAGATTGGTCAGTGCCATGGCCTCCAGGTGGTGCTCGCCGGTCTCTTGGAAGAGGGTGGCGGCACGTTCGCCCACCGTGGCCGCCTCCGTGAGCCGGCCTGCCCCCTCCAAGGTGTTGGCAAGGTTGTTGAGCAGGTTCGCGGCGCTGCTCCGGTCGCCTGCCTCGAGCCGGACGGCTGCGGCTCGCCGGAAAGCAGTGACGGCTTCCTTGAACTTCCCGAGTGCGACCAGGGATTCGGCGGCCTGGGACAGTTCCGTGACCAGCCCGGGGAGGAGGTCGGTGCCGGGGCCCGCGTCAGCCAGGCGGCGGTGCAGATCGGCGACCCGCTCCGTCGCCGCCAGGATCTCCTCGGGCGGTGCCGGCGGGGCGAAGGCCCTGCGGGTCAGGGCCACCGCGCTCTCGGGAAGCTCGAGGGAGGGATGAGCGACCATCAACTGTCGGTACAGCTCGGCGGCTTGCCGGTACGTGGTCCGGGCTTGCTCCTGGCGGTCCAGATCGGCGAGTCGGTCGCCGAGCAGGTGCAACGACCGGGCGAGGTCGAAGTGATGGGCGCCGAAGTCCGTCTCGGCCAGCTGCCGTTGTATGGCCACGGCCTCCTCAGCACACCCCAGCGCCTCCTGAGTGCGCCCCACCTGTGCGAGGCTCAGGGTGAGGTTGTGCAGGGCGAGCGCCAGGCCGGGCTGGTGGGCTGCTGGATTCGCGGCGGCCAGGTCGCGGTAGAGGCCGACGGCCTCCCGGGTGACCGTCAAGGCCTCCTCAGTGCGGTCCGCCGCCGACAGTGCGCCCCCAAGGTTGCCCAGCGCGATGGCCAGGCCGGGGGTTTCGGCTCCGGGGTTCGTTGCGGCCAGTTCACGGGCGAGGCCGACGGCCTCCCGGTTGGCGGCCAGCGCCTCCTCGCCATGGTTCATCTCCAGCAGCCTCGCGCCGAGGTTGCCCAGTTGGGCCGCGAGCCCGCCGCGTCGGCTGACCGGGATGCCGGCGGCCAGGTCGCGGTAGAGGGAGAGGGCCTCCTGGGTGGTGGCCGCCGCTTCCTCGGTGCGGCCGTGCCCGGAGAGCCGGTGGCTGAGGTCGGTCAGGGACCTCAGCAGGGTGGGAAGGTGGTTGGCTGGGTCGCTGGCGACCAGTCGGCGGCAGATCGTCACGGACTCCTCGGAGAGGAACAGTGCCTCCTCCGTGCGACCCACAGCGGACAGCGTCCCGGCGAGGTCGTCCAGCGCGACCGCCAACTGGCGTAGGAGGTCGAGGTGTTCGGGGTCCTCCGGACGGTCGGGGGCAGCCTTGACGAGCTGTCGGCGCAGCCGGACGGCCTCCTCGCCCGGCGCGATCGCGTCCTGGTGTCGGCCCGCGTTGCCGCGGCGCCACGACAGCGTCGCGTACAGCCCCGCCCGGTCGCCGGGGTCGGTCGTCAGGGACAGGCGGTGGGCGATCAGAACCTCCATAACCGCGAGGGCGCCGATGTCCAGGTCGACGTCGCTGCCCTCGGGCAGCCGGGCCTCGACCGCCTCCAGTACGGCCAGCAGGTCCGGGTCGAGACCGCCGTCTCCGTCGTCGCCAGCGTCGTCCGGGTCGGCGAGGGCAGCCAGCGCGGTCAGGGCGGAACTGCCGGCGGCGATCGCGAGACCGGGATCGCAGCGCAGCAGCGGGTACAGGACGTCCTTGCCGAGATGCGCCCACCGGCTGGCGGCCGAGGCCAGGAAGGTCACGGTACGGGGAGCGATGACCGCCCGGAGATCCTCTTCGGCGGACGTCCCGGAGGGCTGCGCGATCAGCAGTGCGGGGGCGTCGTTCGCCCAGGGGTCGGGTTCGTACGAGCTGATGTCGTGCCCGGGAGTGAGCAGACCGAGGAAGTCCTCCGCGAGCCGGTCGGGATACAGGGGCTCCAGGACCGTGGCACGGTCGGCGGGCGGATAGCAGAAGCGGTGATCGTCCAGCAGGTGGTCGTGCGGCTCCGGCAGCTCCAGTCTGCGCAGGGCCCGCCTTCCGGTCCGGTGGCCCACCGCCCCGGTGAGGACGGCGGTGAACACGGTCTTGGCCATGACGGACTGCCCGGTGCGGTAATCCTGCCCGTGCCGCCCGGCGTCGACGAGCCGCTGCCACGCCAGGCGTTCGCGGTCCAGCAGATATGCCGACAGCTGGTGCGGCTCGTAGCGGGACGGCGTCGTGCCGTGCTTGCGGGCGTCGACCGCGACCAGCGCGGCCATCTGCAGGTTCAGGGGCAGGCCGAAGTCGCTCTCGCCGAGGGAGGCGGGCGGCCGGATGCTCGCGGCATCGGTCACGCCGTACAGGTCGCTCGCGGCGTAGCGGTCGCGGGCGGAGGTGAACATCCGCAGCCGGTCTCCAGCCAGCGAGGGCAGGAGCAGGTCGTCGGCAGCGGCGCGGCGCTCGCCGAGTTCCGCGCGCAGGGCGGCGAACCAGCGGACGGTGCGGCCGATCAGTAGTACCCGCGTGGGCCGCGACTGGGTCAGGACGGTGGTGGACAGCAGGCGGGTCAACTCGCTGTGCGCCCACCGGTCGGCGTAGTCGACGACGAGGAGCACTCCGGCGGTGTCGCCCGGCGCGGCGGCGCCGTTGCCCTGCGGGAAGGGCCCCGGGGAGGCGCCCTGGAAACCCGCGTGCAGGACCTGCCACGGCCGCGCGGCAGGCGCGTCCGAACCGGCCCGGCCACGGGAGCGCTCGGCGAACTCCAGGGCGAGCCGGGTCTTGCCCTGTCCACCGGGAGCGTGCAGCAGCAGGACCGACAGCGCCGGTGCGTCGGCGTCCCGCCATTGCCGCAGCTGTTCCAGTTCGGCCTCCCGGCCCACGAACGGCACGATCTGGCTGCGGGCGTCCAGCAGTCGGCTGGGCTGCCTCATCAGCCAGGCTGGGTCGGGGGCGGCCGGCACGGGAAGATCCTCGACGGCGGGCAAGCGCGAGCCGTACACGTTGATCGTCGCACTCTGGCTCTGGACGCCCCAGCCCTTGGGCCCCACGTTCTGAACGAACGTCTGCGGATCCGGTGTCCGAGGGCTCCCGGGAACCCCGGTCACTGCTGATCACCCACGGTTCCCGGGTGCTGCGTGATGGTCACCGTGGCGTTCTCCGACTGAATGCCCGTACCGCCGGTGATGTTCTGCACGAACCGGGCGGCCGGCTGCGGCTGCACCGCGTCGCCCGGCGGGGGCACCTCCGGGGCCGGCCGTCCGGCACCGGCCCCCGCCACCCAGATCCATGCCTCTCCCCGGTACTCCTTCTCCGTGACGGACACCCGCCGAAACTCCGCCTCCCGGAAGGTGGTGTGTGCGGCTTTCACCACGTCGTGGAAGACGACTGCCGACACGCCTACGGCAAGAGCGGCCTCCGGGGACTCGGCGAGGGCCGCACGCAGGGCCGCGCTGTCGAGGATCCGGCCGATCTCCACGGGGGCCGGGCCGACGAAACCGTTGGCGCCCGGCGCCGCGGGGCCGAAGTGGACGGCTGCCCGCAGTCTGAGCCGTGCCTGGGGGATCCGGTTCTGGTTGAACACCCGCAGACCGGCGTCCAGTTCACGCATGAAGGGGTCGATCAGAGCCGGCTCGTATGCTGATTCGGGCAGGACGGCGAACACCGAGTCGCCGCCCTCCTGGGTGAGCCACCCCGCGCGGTCGAGGCGGGCGGTGTCAGCGGCCAGATCGAGCAACCGCCGGATCTCGTCCTGGAACTGATGCTGTGTCACCACATCGTGGCCGCCGTAGCCCTGTGCATCGACCGCCAGCAGCAGCCGGCGCCCGAACTCCGCCGGGCCGCCCCGTACTTCCTCATGGTTCGCAGTCATGACACCTCTCGGCCCGCGTACTTCAAGGCGCAGATCCCCTTGTCGTCCTGATCTGCCATGACCGGCAGAGTTGTTCCGCGTCAGATCGGCGCCCGCTTCCCCTTCCGCAGGCACCGACACTGCTGTCGTACACCCGCGGCCCCGAAGTAAACCCGGTGGAAGTACGGAATGCCGTCGATCCTGACGCATGCGTGATGCCGAGAACCCTCAGAAGTGACTGGTTCGAGTCGGGAGGTCGGTGCCTAATTGCCCTACCGGACGGAACGCGCCGTCACCGAACGAAGGAGGTCTCCATGGGCTCCGCGCGACACGATGCCCGGAGGGAAACCGAACGGGGAAGCGCTGACCGCCCCGCGCAGTACATGTTCACCGCGCTGCACGCCACGCACCAGCACGCGGACACGAAGGCCGGTATTCTGGCAGCAGCGCAGGCGGCGCTAGCCGGTACGGCGGGGGCATGGAGTCAGCGGGCCGCGGTCGCCTGGGAACGGGGCGGCGCCGCCGGGGTGTTCGCCGGTGTACTCCTCGCCCTGTTCGTCTGCGGGCTGGTCGGCGGCGTGGTGAGCCTGGCGGCTGCCTTGAGCCCGCGGTTGCTGCGGGATCCCGACCTCAACCGCTACAGCTTCGTCCAGCTCGCGGCGGGGCTCGACGTGCTGCCTGCCGACGGGGTGCAGCCGGACGAGTCCGCGGACCGGCGGGAGCTGTCGCACACTGTACGGTTTCTCGCGCGCGTGGCCGTACGCAAGCACCGCTGGCTGAGGGTGGCGGTGGTGTGCACGGCGGTCATGGGCGCGACCGGGGGACTGGGAGTGGTGCTCTTGCGGGTGATGGTCTGACGACACCGGCACCGGGCGGACGCGGCGTCAACCGCGTGCGGAACGCCTGGGTGTTGTCCGTCGGCTTGCTGCCTCACGGCTCGTCTCGTCGTGAGGTACCGAATTCGGTACCGGGAGTGTACTGTTTTAGGTACAAGGCGTGGGAGCGATTGGCGCGAGAGGGGCGACACTCATGACGATCACTGGAACCGAGGCGCGGCGGGACTTCTTTCCGTTGCTCAAGAAGGTCAACGACGATCACGCGCCGGTGCGGATCGCTTCCAAGCAGGGGAACGCCGTCCTCATGGCGGAGTCGGACTATGAGGCGTGGATAGAGACCATGTATCTGCTCAGCAATGCGCGCACCGCGGCTGAGCTGATGGAGTCCGTTGCCGAGCTGGATGCCGGGCGCGGGACGATGCGCGACCTGATCGACCCGGAGGCGACGGAGTGAAGGTCATGTTCTCCACCCGCGCGTGGGAGCAGTATGCGCAGTGGGCCATGACCGACCGGCGCACGCTCAAGCGCGTGAACCTCCTGATCGCGGACATCCAGCGGAACCCGGACGATGGCAACGGCCTCGGAAAGCCCGAGCTGCTGAAGGGCGCACTGAAGGGCTGGTGCTCGCGGCGCATCACGGAGGAACACCGGCTCGTGTATCGGGTGAACGGCGACGTACTGGAGATCGCCCGGGTCTACGGCCACTACGCCGACCGTTGAGGCGTGACGCTGGCGCAGGAAATCGGCGTCGGCTTGGGGAACGGGTGTGCAGCACGTCTGTGTCCCGACCAGCCTCGCGAACGCGCCGACGGTGCTGGCTCCGTGCTGGATACAGCGGCCTCTTTTGGTTCCGTCGGGGCTTTGGTCGTCCTGAAATGGGGAGTCGCACGGCTGCGACACTCGGCGCTCGTCCGGTTCGGTGTGGCGCGGGCACGGCTCCGACTTTGATGATCCGTCAGCTCCGCTGCCGCAGGGCGGTCAGAGTGCGGCGGAGTTCGCGGTAGCCGCGGGGGGTGTGGGCGGAGACGCCGTCGCGGTTGCGTACCAGCTCGACGCGGTAGGGGACTTGCCCGGTGAGCCGCAGCAGTGCTGCGAACGGCGTCAGCAGGAGTCGGATCAGCCACTCGGTCAGCCAGAGGGGGAGCAGTGCGACGAGAACCAGCATTCCGGGCAGGGCGAGGATCATCGAGATCGGATCGTCCGTCGGCCCGCCGGGCATCAGGTCGAAGGCCCACTCGGGCTTGATGCGTCGTTGTCCGGCCAGGCGGTGACGGCGTATCCGCCACCGGACTCCGTTCTTGTCGGTCCATCGCATGGTGCCCCCCGTGTTCTCGATCGTGGATGTCCGGTCGGCGCTGTTCGGAGGACTTCGGCACAGCGGTCGGCCGCTCCGGCCAGCCCGGCAACTCGTTCAAGGCTGTCAGAGCTCCGGTAAGCAGAACAACGCGATCTGTGTGCAGAGCACGGAGGTTGTGTGAAGTCTCGGCGCATGCGAAAAGGTGCAGATCGTCGAACAGCCGGACTTGGCGCGCCGCGCCGCAGGGCTGCCGCCCCGGTGGCGATCCACGGGTGCGGAGGGCCTGCCTCACCTTCCGGTCCGGGGAGGACCCCTGAGGGGTCGGCCGCCTATAGTGCGGCGGGCAGGTGCAAGGCGAGGGGAAACGGGGACGGGCGTGAGCGGGGACTGGGGCGGGCAGGGCGGTTGGGGTGGCCAGCAGGGCGGGTGGGACCCGGGGAGGCCGGCGACGTCGCCTCGTCCCGCGCCGCAGCCGGACTGGGCCACGCTGGCCGATGAGCACGACCGAGCGGTGCGGCGGAAGTCGATGCTGCGCATCGTGGCCGGCGCGGTGGGCGTGCTCGTCGTCGTGGGAGGGGTCGCTGCCGGGCTGGTCCTGCGGGGGCCGGGAAACAGCAAGGCCGTTGCCGACCCGCAGCCGTCCGTGACGAGCGGTTCGCCTTCGGCCACCGCTTCACCGACCGCGTCGACTGCTCCGGTCTCGCCGTCGCCGTCCGTGCCCAGCAGCATCTCGCCGACGGCCGGTCTCCTCCTCGGCCCGGCGGCCACGGTGGGCGTTCAGGCCGGACACACCGGCCCGGCAATGGCGTTGGCCGGTAAGGACACCAGCTACGCCCAAGCGGTGACGGCGACGGTCGACACGGCCGCAGGCTTCACCGTCGCGTCGGTCGTCCGCGGTGACGGGCCCGCGAAGTCCGAGGCGGCCGTCTCGCAGGGCAACGGGGCGTTCTACTCCTTCTTCCTGGGCCGCGAGAACTCCACGGGCGCCGCCCACAACTGCTGGGTCTTCAAGGTGCAGACCGCGGCGGCTGCCGGGAAGACGGTCATGGCTCTCTCCAAGAGCCAGGTGGCGACCGGCCGTTGGACCACCTTGGCCGGCGTCTTCGACGCCAAGGCGCACACCATCGCCCTCTACGTCGACGGCGTCCAGGCGGCCACGGCACGCGTGCCGGGCATGATCGCCTCACGCACCCCGGTGGAGCTAGGCCGCGCCCGCTACTCGAACCAGTGGGCCGACGACTGGCAGGGCGCGCTGGCCGACATCCAGGTCTGGCCGCGGACGCTCTCCCCGGCCGAGGTCGCCGCGCAGGCGCAGGCCGACACGGCCGGTACCCCGGCCCCGGTCCCCGCGACGGCAGGATGGCTCACCGCCGCGTAGCCCTCCGGCGCCACGGTGGTCGGCGGGTCCCGGACCTGTGGCCCGGACCTGCGAGCCGCCGGCTTGTGGCCCGGACTTGCGAGCCGTCGGCTTGCGGCCCGGACTTGCGGGCCGCCGACCGATCGCTACGCTGCCGCCATGCGGATCTCCGTCTCCTCGGACATGGACGAAGGCATCGCCCGGCAGTTGGTGAGCGAGCTGCGCCGGCGCGGGCACGTGGTGACGCCTCACGGCGCGCTGCAGCCGGACGAGAAGGACGACTGGGCGTACTGCACCGAGGTCGCCGCGCTCGACGTCGTCGAGGGGCGCGCGGACCAGGCCGTCGTCTGCTGCTGGACCGGCACCGGCGCGTCCATCGCGGCCAACAAGGTGCCCGGCGTCCGGGCCGCGCTCTGCACGGACGCCTACACCGCGGGCGGCGCGCGGCGCTGGAACGACGCCAACGTGCTGGCGCTGAGCCTCCGGCTGACCTCGCCCGCCGTGCTGGCGGAGATTCTCGACGCATGGTTCGACGGGACGCCGAGCGAGGAGCCGGACGACCAGGAGAACATCCGCCACCTCGGCCAGATCGGGCAGGACCACGCGGACGAGTGGGTGCTGATGCGGCAGGACGACAACGGCAACCGCTACGTCGTCGCCCGCCATGCCGACCGCGCGCAGGCCGAGGCCGACGCGGCGGTGTTCGAGGCGCGCGGGCACAAGCAGCTGTACTGGGTCGAACGCGACGGGCAGGCGCGCGCGGAGGAGCAGGCGTAGCCCACGTCCCGAGACGGCGACGTCGAGGGGTGCCCAGTGCGCCGACTCCTGGGCTACAGTCGTGATCTGATGCCTGATCAGCAGCGTTGCGTGCGACGGCCGTCGGGGAGAAGTCCGCGCAGGGGGGACCGTGATGCGTCGTGGACCTGGCCTCGGCACTGGACGGCGCCCGGCACGGTGACGAACAGGCGTTCCGCGTCCTCTACCGCGCCGTGCACCCACCGCTGCTGCGCTACCTGCGGGTGCTGGTCGGAGAGGACGCCGAGGACGTCGCGTCCGAGACGTGGCTGCAGATCGTGCGGGACCTGCCGCGCTTCCGGGGCGACGGGGAGCGGTTACAGGCCTGGTGCCTGACCGTCGCCCGGCACCGCGCGCTGGACCACCTCCGCACCTGCCGCCGCAGGCCGCTGACAGTGGCGGGGCCCGAGGCGTTGATCCAGTGGCCCGGTCCGGACGACACCGCCGGATCCGCACTGGACGCGCTGGCCACGACGAGCGCACTGGAGCTGATCGCGTGCCTCCCGGCCGACCAGGCGGAGGCCGTCTACCTGCGGGTGGTCCTCGGCCTCGACGCCCGGCACGCGGCGCGGGTCCTGG
Organism: Streptacidiphilus sp. BW17; assembly: GCF_041262485.1. Classification (NCBI taxonomy): domain Bacteria; kingdom Bacillati; phylum Actinomycetota; class Actinomycetes; order Kitasatosporales; family Streptomycetaceae; genus Streptacidiphilus; species Streptacidiphilus sp. BW17. The sequence goes on from NZ_JBGCCR010000003.1 coordinate 198,350, forward strand.
GCAAGCGGCCGGGCGCGGTGCGGACCGCGGCGCACCGGGGGCTGCGTCGCCTCGCCACGCTGCTCGATCCGGCGCCGGGCGGCGCTCAGGCCGGGCCCGCAGCACGTGCCCTTTCGGCTGTGCAGGTGGTGCGATCGGTGCCGAGTGACGTTTTTCGGGCCGGTGGCGCTGAAAGAGAGTGACATGGACGACGACAGCATGCTGGCCCGACTGCTCGCCGCAGCAGCCGCACCAGCACACCAGGACGAGCTCGACGGCGAGGATGCGGCCCTCGCAGCCTTCCTCGCTGCTTCCCGGCAGCAGTCGGCGGCACGGAACCCGGCCGGTCCGTGGCGGTCTTCGTCCGAGCGCGAGCACGGGCATGGGCAGGGCTATGGGCATGGGCGCGAGCGAGGGGCGTGGCGATGGTCGCGCGTGATCCCGGCCTCGGCGGCGGTCGCCGTGATCGCGGCGGGCGTGGGTCTGCTCGGCACGCAACTCGTGGGCGCTGCACGGACGTCGCGGCACCCGGGCGTCTCGGTGACGGCCCCGACGTCGCTGCCGGCGGGCCGGTCACAACCACCCCAGCGGCCCACCACCGCCCCGTCGGGACCACGGTCGACCCGGTCGACCCGATCGACGCGGTCGCCCGGGTCCGCAGCAGGGTCGACGCCGTCGGCCTCATCGCAGCAGCGGTCCGGTGCGTCGAGCGCGGCGGGAAGGAACGCGTCTCACGGACCGGGCGCGAACTCCGGGAAGCACACGGGTGTCCATGGGGCGCACGGGGGAGGCGGCCGGAAAAGCGGTCGGAAGAGCGGCGGGAACGGCAACCAGAGGCAGCAGGGGCAAGGTCAGGGTCAGGGTCAGCAGGGCTGAGCGTTCCGGCCCGGCCTATCGGAAGGGCGGTGCGAGATGAGGATCTCTGAGCGGTCGAGGCGGGCGCGGGCCGAGTCGCGGTCTCCGTTCGCCGCACTGGTTCCCGTCCTGGATCCGGTGGGCCGGCCACAGAAGCCGACCGCGCCGGACCTGGCGTCCGCAGCGCCGCCGCTGGTCGGCGTCCTGATGCTCATACCGGCCGACCAGCTCCCGGCGGAACTGCTGGACCGGTTGCGGTCAGGGGAGTTGATCGGTCTGACGGACCGGTCGGGCCTTCCCGCCGAGCTCGTGCGCTCCGCGCTCTTGCCTTCGCTGAGCCCCACCTCGCCCGCGACCTCGCCGACGACCAGGACCAGGACCACGACCACGACCTCCGCTAGGGATTCGGCACGGCCGTCGCTGCGGATCCGGCTCGACCCCGACCACCGCTCCGTCGTGCTCGACGGCCGGAGCCAGCCGCTGACCTTCCTCGAATTCGAGCTGCTGGCCCATCTGATGGCCTATCCCCACCAGGTCCAGAGCCGCGAGTTGCTGATCGAGACGGTGTGGGACTTCGAGCCGATCGGCTCCGGCCGCGCGGTCGACGTGCTGGTCGCCCGGCTGCGGCGGAAACTCGGCCCCACCCACCGCGGCGTGATCGAGACGGTCCGCCGCTCGGGCTACCGCTTCGTCCCGTCCGAGGCAGGGAGCTGACCAGAGCGGCGCACTAGACTCCGCTGTCGTGACCCTTTCCGACCGGCCCGCGCGCGGCCCGCAGACCCCGGACGCCGCCGTGCCGCGGGTCGTCGTCGGCGCCGCGCTGCTGGACGGGCGCGGGCGGGTGCTGGCCGCGCGGCGGTCCGCGCCGGAGGCGCTGGTGGGCCGGTGGGAGTTCCCCGGCGGGAAGGTCGAGCCGGGTGAGACGGTTCCCGCCGCGCTGGAGCGGGAGCTGCGCGAGGAACTGGGCGTCGAGGCGCGGGCGCTCTCCCGGCTGCCCGGCGCCTGGGAGGTCCGGCCGGGGCTGGAACTGCACATCTGGTCCGCCCGGCTGGTCGGCGGCGAGCCGGAGCCGCTGCAGGACCACGACGAACTGCGCTGGGTGACGGCGGACGAGCTCGACACGGTCGACTGGCTCCGACAGGACCGCTTCGCCCTGCCACACGTCCGAAGCCTGCTCGGGAGCGGACCCGCGATCAGCCACGAGGGAGCGCCCTGAGAGAGTGCTCTGGGCGGGTGCTCCGAAGAAGTTCTCCGAGAGAGTTCTCCGAAAGAGTCAGAGACAGACCGAACGCCCAGGTCACGCCCCCTCTGCAGAGCCCCGAACGAACCCCGACCGAGCCCAGCGCGAAGCCCATCACCCCATGATCGTTTTTCTTCCCCAAGTTGACCCGTACGGCGGGGTACGGCGAGGTTTGGCTGGGTATGTCAGTATCCGGCCGCCTTCCCGAGTAGGCGGCCGGGACGGGGAGACGTGAGGCAAGCTGACGCGCGTGCGCGCCTGCGCCGCAGGCCGGCGACGGGCGGCGGGGGCCGGCCGGTCGCGGGCGGGGCAGGCTCGCGCGGCCAGGGGCCCGCACCGTTCCCGGACCCGCTCGCGGTCGGCCGGGAGGCCGACGCGGCGCAGCAGCGCGCCCGCCGCGGCAGCCTGCTGGACGTGGTGCGGGTCGCCATCGCGCTGCTGGACGAGCAGGGCCGGGTGATGCTCTGGAGCCAGGCAGCCGAGGAGCTGGTCGGCTGGCCCAGCGACGCCCTGGTCGGTCGCGGCCTGGACATTCTCTTCGACGACGACGCGGAGCTGACCAAACAGGTCCACGAGGCGATCGCGGGCGTCCTGCGGGACGGGGAGTCCTGGGTCGGGACGGTCGTGCTGCGGCACCACGACGGGCACGGCGTCCGGCTGGAGTGCCGGCTCTCACTGCTGGAGAACGGCGACGGAGTCCCCTACCTGCTCTGCCGTCTCGCCGACGCCGCCGCGCTGGGCGACGTCGAGCAGGGACTCGCGGTCCAGGACGCGCTCTTCGAGCAGTCCCCGCTCGGGCTGGCGATCTTCGACCGGGAGCTGCGCTACGTCCGGGTCAACGAGACGCTGGCCCGGATGAACGGCCTCCCCGTGGCGGACCATCTCGGCCGGACCACAGGGGAGACGCTGCCACAACTGGCCGCCGACGAGGTGATGGCCATCCAGCGTCAGGTGCTGGCGACGGGGGAGCCGGTGATCGACCTGACCGTCACCAGCGCCGACCCGTCGGAGCCCGGCTACCGCTCGGCGTCCTACTCGCGGCTGCAGGACCGGGCCGGGAACGTCCTCGGGCTGACCGGCATGGTCATGGACGTCACGGACCGGTACCGCGCCGTGGCCAGGGTCGAACGCGCCCGGCAGCGGCTGGCGCTGCTCAACGAGGTCGGCTCGCGGATCGGCGACCTGCTCGACGGCGAGCTGATCGCCCAGGAGCTGGCCGAGGCCCTGGTGCCGCGACTGGCCGACCACGCCGGTGTGGCGCTGCTGGAGGCGGTCGTCGACGGCGCGGACCTGCCCCGCCACCGGCAGACCCGGCTTGCCCGGCTGGTCATGTCGGGCACCGCGGCGATCGACCCCGGCCCGGACGCCGAGACCATGCAGACACCCGGCGGCCAGATCACCATGACCGAGGGCTCGCTCTTCGCCCGCGTCATGCAGAGCGGCCTGCCGGAGCAGTTGGACGCCTCGGCGCAGCTGGACGACACGGCCGCGCAGGGCGATCCACGCGTCCGCGCCGCGTACCGGCTCGGCGTGCACTCGTTGCTGGTGGTGCCGCTCCGGGCCCGCGGCATCGTGCTCGGACTGCTGGTCCTGGACCGGGCAGGGCGGCGCGAGGGCTTCGACCAGGACGACGTCGCCTTCGCGTCGGAGCTGGCCGACCGCGCGGGTGCGTCGCTGGACAACGCCCGGCTCTACGCCCGTGAGCGCGCTGCCGCGCTGATGCTGCAGCGCAGCCTGCTGCCGCAGTCGCTGGCCCAGCCGCCGGGCATGGAGGTCGGCTACCGCTATGTCCCGGGCAGCAGTGGCACGGAGGTTGGCGGCGACTGGTTCGACGTCATCCCGCTGCCGCAGGGGCGGACCGCGCTGGTGGTCGGCGACGTGATGGGCCACGGGCTGCGCGCCGCCGCGACCATGGGACGGCTGCGCACGGCCGTGCGCACGCTGGCCGGACTCGACCTGCCACCGGACCGGCTGCTCCAGCACGTTCACGACCTGGCCGACGACCTTGCCCAGGGGCCGGAGGAGGCGCTCATCGCCACCTGCGTCTACGCCGTCTACGATCCGGCGACCCGCGCCCTGCACCTGGCCAAGGCCGGTCACACCGAGCCGCTGCTGATCACCCCGGCGGAAGCCGCGGCCCCGGCCGAAACCGCTGCCCCACGCGGGGACGCGGCCCGGAGCGGGGACGCGCGGAAGACCGATGACGCGCGGAAGACCGACGGCGGGCGCATGGCGCTGACGGGCGGGACGGCGCACGTGCTGGCGTTGCCGTCCGGCGCTCCGCTCGGCGTGGGCGGGGTGCCGTTCGAACTGACCGAACTGACCGTGCCGGAGGGGTCGCTGCTCGCGCTCTACACCGACGGCCTGGTCGAGTCGCGCACGGAGGACATCGACGTGGGCACGCGCCGACTGAGCGCCGTCCTTGAGCTTCCGCACGCCTCCGTCGAGGACGCGTGCGAAGCGGTGGTACGGACGCTCGACCAGGGACAGGAGCCGGACGACGTGGCACTGCTGCTGGCGCGCCTGGGCGGCGTACCCGGACCGGCCGCCGAGCGGCAGGTCGAGTGGACGCTGTGCGCCGAACCGTCCGCACCCGCGCTGGCCCGCCGCCGGGTCCGCGCCACGCTGCGCGAGTGGGGCCTCGAACCGCTGCTGGACACGGCGGAACTGCTGGTCAGTGAGCTGGTGACGAATGCCGTCCGATACGCGAGCGCCCCGATCGGGCTGCGGTTGCTGCAGGGCACGACACTGGTCGTCGAGGTCGCGGACCCGCTGCCGGACCCGCCGCGCGAGCGTGAGGCGGCCGGTACCGACGAGGGCGGTCGCGGCCTTCAGCTGGTCCACCGGCTGGCGTACCGGTGGGGCACGCGCGCCGAGGGCGGCGGCAAGGTCGTCTGGTTCGAGCAGACGCTGCCGGACGGTCCGGGCCGCTGACGACTGCTGTCACCCCCGAACGTGGCACCCGATACACCCGCTAGTTGATCAACAACCCTCCCGTTGCTCACCGGCGAGGCGTAAGGTTCCGGTGCCGGGCGGTCGTATGAACACCCGCGCAGCCAGCACGTGTGACGCATCGTCGCTCGAATTGATGTTGGGTGCGCTCGGGGCGTATGCGGCGCCGCCGGGATGATGAATACTCGGAACGCGACACCCACGCGCCGATCGCCGGAGGAGTCGGTAGTTGAGCGACACGCCGTCACGCGAGGCAGACCAGGCCCGCACAGCACCCGACGCAGCGGTGGCTGACGCGTTCGCGCCGAGGCCCGTCACCGCGCCGGCGCCGGACGCCGCTTCGGGGATCCCGCACCCTGCCGGTGAGGCGCCCGTTGGTTCCGCGGTGTCCGCCCAGTGGGGACACGACGAACTCGGGACGATCTACGACTACATACGGATCGCCGCGTTCTCGCTCGACGAGGACGGCCTGATCAGCCAGTGGAGCTCCCGGGCCGAGCAGTTCTTCGGCCTCTCGGCCGAGGACGCCATCGGCTGCGACCCGGTGACCACCTTCGCCCCGCGCGAGCAGTGGCGGCAGGGGCGCGAGCGGATGACGGAGGTCCTGGCCGGCAAGGAGTGGGTCGGCACCGCGCCCTACCGCGACAGTGACGGCGAGGAGCGTCTCGCCGAGCTCTACCTGATGCCTTCCCAGGGCGCCGACGGCCGGTCCGGTGTCGTCTGCATGGCCGTCGACCTGCGCAAGCTGCGAACCCTGGAGACCGAGATCGCCGCCTCGGAGGCGATCTTCGGCCAGGCCCCGACCGGCTTCGTCCTCTTCGACCAGGACGGCCGGGTCCAGCGCGTCAACGACAGCTTCGCCGCCGCACTCGGCGTGGACCCGGGGACGCTCGCCGGCATGACGGTCCAGGAGCTGATGCCCGCCAAGGACGCCGCCCGGATCGCCCGCGCCCTGACCGAGGTGCTGCGGACCGGCGACCCGGTGGTCGACCTCAGCTTCACCGGCGAACTGCCGAGCCGTCCCGGCCGCCGTCGCTGGTCCATCTCGCTCTACCGGCTGCTCAGCGCCGCCGACCGGCCGATGGGCGTGGCCGGTCAGATCGTCGACGTCACCGGCCGAGCCAGGGCCGAGCGCGAGGCGGCCAGCGCCCGGCGCAGCCTCGCCCTGCTCAACGAGGCCAGCGCCCACATCGGTTCGACCCTGGACTTGGAGATCACCGCTCGCGAACTGCTCGACATCGCTGTCCCCGCCTTCTGCGACGTCGCCACCGTCGACCTCTACAACGGTGTGCTGACCGCCGACGCCGAGGGCCGTCGGGTGGACGACGGAGACGGTACCGGCGACCTGCGCCGGGTCGCCTCCGCCAGCACCGTCCACCACGAGGCCGCGGTCACGCCCGCGCCGGAGGTCGGCGGAACGTTCTGCTACCCGCCGCGCTCGCCGTACGCCAAGGCGCTGCGCACCGGTCGGAGCCTCACCCTCTCCGGTCCGGGCAACCCGGACCCCAACCCGCTGATCCACAGCGCCATCGTGATCCCGATCGTCGCCCGCGAGAAGGTCCTCGGCCTGGTCCAGCTCTCCCGGGCCAAGGGCAGCGAGACCTTCGACACCCGTGACGTGGCGATCGCGACCGAGCTGGTCGCCCGCGCCGCCGTCTGCATCGACAACGCCCGGCTCTACCGCCGCGAGCACGAGCGCGCGCTGATCCTGCAGCGGTCGCTGCTGCCGCCCGGCAACCCGGCCGCGTCCGGTCTGGAGATCGCCTGCCGCTACCGCCCCGCGGGCAGCGGCACGCAGGTCGGCGGCGACTGGTTCGACGTCATCCCGCTGCCCGGCAACCGCACCGCGCTGGTCGTCGGCGACGTGATGGGCCGTGGCCTGCGCGCGGCCGTCGCGATGGGCCAACTCCGCACGGCGGTAAGAACCCTGGCCATGCTGGACCTCGACCCGGCCGAGGTGCTCACCCAGCTCGACGAGATCGCCCGCGGCCTGAGCGCCGACCCGGACTCCGACGACGGCGAGTCCGCCGAGCTCTACCTCGCCACCTGCGTCTACGCGGTCTACGACGCGGTCACCATGCGCTGCACCATCGCCAACGCGGGTCACCTCCCCCCGGTCGTGGTCGACCCCACGGCGGGCGGCCCGACCCCGGCGCTGATGCTGGACGTCCCCGAGGGCGTCCCGCTCGGCGTGGGCGGCGAGCCGTTCGAGGAGGTCGTCGTCGAACTCCCGGACGGCGCGCTGATCGGCCTCTACACGGACGGCCTGGTCGAGTCCCGCAAGCACCACCTGGAGGAGGGCCTCACCGCCCTCCGCACCGCGCTCGGCAGCGCGGACCGCCCGCTGGAGGAACTCTGCGACCAGCTCCTGACGGAGCTCGACCCCCACTACGGCGAGGACGACATCGCCCTGCTGATGGCACGGGTCTTCGCGCTGCCGGGCAACTCGGTGGGCGACTGGGTCCTGCCCTCGGAGCCGACGTCGGTGGCCCGCGCCCGCGAACTCGCCTGCGGCTGGCTGCTCGAGTGCGGCCTGGACGACTTGGTCGACACGGTCGAACTGCTGGTCAGCGAGCTGGCGACGAACGCGCTGCGGCACGGCCGCGGGGACATCCGGCTCCGCCTGCTGCGGGACTCCGTCCTGGTCTGCGAGGTCTGGGACAACGGCTACGCGCAACCGCGGCAGCGGCGGGCTCGCGACACGGACGAGGGCGGGCGCGGGCTGCAGCTGGTCAGCCTGCTCGCCGACCGGTGGGGGAGCAGGAGGACTCCCAACGGCAAGGCGGTCTGGTTCGAACTCGCGGTGCCGTCCTAGTGCTTGGGGTGCTCGGCGACGTTACAGCCTGTGCAAGCGGGAAGTTGCACCACTCAGGGGCGCAGTTCCCCGCGCCCCTGAGTGGTGCAACTTCCGCTTGCTTCTGTGTTCCCCGCTACTTCCTTCGGGAGATCTTCGACCCCAGCCAGACCAGCGGGTCGTACTTCCGGTCAACCGCCCGTTCCTTCAAGGGAATCAGCGCGTTGTCCGTGATCTTGATGCCCTCCGGGCAGACCTCCGTGCAGCACTTGGTGATGTTGCAGTAGCCCAGCCCGTGCTCCTCCTGGGCCGTGGCCTTCCGGTCGAGGCCGGACTCCGACGCCGCGTCCAGCGGGTGCATGTCCAGCTCCGCGACCCGCATCAGAAAGCGCGGCCCCGCGAAGGCGGGCTTGTTCTCCTCGTGGTCGCGGACCACGTGGCAGGTGTTCTGGCAGAGGAAGCACTCGATGCACTTCCGGAACTCCTGCGAGCGGTTCACATCCTCCTGCTGCATCCGGTACTCGCCCGGACCGACCCCCTGCGGTGGGACGAACGACGGGATCTCGCGTGCCTTCTGGTAGTTGAAGCCCACGTCCGTCACCAGGTCCCGCAGCACCGGGAAGGTGCGCATCGGGGTGATGGTGACCGTCTCGTCCGCCGGGAGGGTGGACATCCGGGTCATGCACATCAGCCGTGGGCGGCCGTTGATCTCCGCGCTGCAGGAGCCGCACTTGCCGGCCTTGCAGTTCCAGCGGACCGCGAGGTCCGGAGCCTGGGTGGCCTGGATGCGGTGGACCACGTCGAGGACGACCTCGCCGTCGTTGACCTCGACGGCGAAGTCCGTCAGCTCGCCGCCCTCGGCGTCGCCGCGCCAGACACGGAACTTGGCCTCGTAGCTCACTGTTCCGCTCCGTTCTCGGTCTTCTTCTCGGTCTCCGCGCGCTGTGGCGGCAGCCCCGTGGCCGGCATCTCGTCCTCGGTCAGGTACTTCTTCAGCTCGTCGGCGGCGAACAGCGCCAGCAGGTCCTCGCGGATCGGCGGGTTCGCCTTGCGCTGCACGGTGATCGCACCGTCCGGGCCGGGCTTCTCGGCCAGCGAGCAGATCAGGTTGACGCGCCGCCAGTCGGCGACCATGTCGGGGTGGTCCTCGCGGGTGTGGCCGCCCCGGCTCTCCGTGCGCTCCAGCGCCGCGCGCGCGACGCACTCGCTGACCAGGAGCATGTTGCGGAGGTCGAGCGAGAGGTGCCAGCCGGGGTTGAACTGCCGGTGGCCCTCGACCCCGGCGTTCTCGGCGCGCTCCCGCAGCCCGGAGAGCCGGTGCAGCGCCTCGGCCATCTCACCCTCTCGCCGGATGATGCCGACCAGGTCGTTCATCGACTGCTGCAGCTCCTGGTGGAGCGCGTACGGGTTCTCCGCACCGTCGGTGCCGTTGCCCTCGAAGGGCGCCAGCGCCTCGGCCGCCGCCGCGTCGATCTGCTCCTGGTCCACCACCGGACGGTTCGCCGTGTGCTCCTCGGCGTACTCGGCCGCGTGCAGACCGGCCCGGCGGCCGAAGACCAGCAGGTCGGACAGGGAGTTGCCGCCCAGGCGGTTGGAGCCGTGCATCCCGCCCGCAACCTCACCGGCCGCGTAGAGGCCGGGTACGGACGAGGACGCGGTGTCCGGGTCGACCTCGACGCCGCCCATGACGTAGTGGCAGGTCGGACCGACCTCCATCGGCTCGGCGGTGATGTCGACGTCGGCCAGCTCCTTGAACTGGTGGTGCATCGACGGCAGCCGCCGCTTGATCTCCTCCGCGGGCAGCCGGGTGGAGACGTCCAGGAAGACGCCGCCGTGCGGGGTGCCGCGACCGGCCTTGACCTCGCTGTTGATGGCGCGGGCCACCTCGTCGCGCGGCAGCAGCTCCGGGGGACGGCGGTTGTTGGCCTGGTCCTGGTACCAGCGGTCGCCCTCCTCCTCCGTCTCCGCGTACTTCTCCCGGAAGACGTCGGGGATGTAGTCGAACATGAACCGCTTGCCGTCGCTGTTGCGCAGCACGCCGCCGTCGCCGCGGACCGACTCGGTGACCAGGATGCCCTTCACGGACGGCGGCCAGACCATACCGGTGGGGTGGAACTGGACGAACTCCATGTTGAGCAGCGTCGCCCCGGCCAGCAGCGCCAGCGCGTGGCCGTCGCCGGTGTACTCCCAGGAGTTGGAGGTCACTTTGAACGACTTGCCGATACCGCCGGTCGCCAGCACCACCGCGGGCGCCTCGATGACGAAGAAGCGGCCCGACTCGCGCTGGTAGCCGAAGACGCCGCTGACCCGCTCCCCGTCCTTGAGGCTGCGCTCCTTCAGGATGCGGGTGATGGTGTGCTCCTGGAAGACCTTGATCTTCGACTCGTAGTCGCCGGTCTCCTTGAAGTCCTCCTGCTGCAGGCTGACGATCTTCTGCTGCAGGGTGCGGATCAGCTCCAGGCCGGTCCGGTCGCCGACGTGCGCCAGGCGCGGGTACTCGTGGCCGCCGAAGTTGCGCTGCGAGATCCGGCCGTCCTTGGTGCGGTCGAAGAGCGCGCCCCAGGTCTCCAGCTCCCAGACCCGCTCGGGCGCCTCCTTGGCGTGCAGCTCGGCCATCCGCCAGTGGTTGAGGAACTTGCCGCCGCGCATCGTGTCGCGGAAGTGGACCTGCCAGTTGTCCTGGTCGTTGACGTTGCCCATGCTGGCGGCGATGCCGCCCTCGGCCATCACCGTGTGGGCCTTGCCGAACAGCGACTTGCAGATGATCGCCGTCCGCTTGCCCTGGGCGCGGGCCTCGATGGCCGCCCGCAGCCCTGCGCCGCCGGCGCCCACCACCACCACGTCGTAGACGTGGCGCTCCACCTCGGTCATTGCGTAAGTCCTTCGGAGGTCTTCGGGATCTCAGTCTTCGGGATCTCGGTCAGAAGAAGCGGGGATCGGTGAACGCGCCGCTGGCCAGCAGGTACACGTACAGGTCCGCGACGCCCACGCTGATCAGCGAGGCCCAGGCGAGCTGCATGTGACGGGCGTTCAGCTTGCCGACCCAGGTCCACAGCCGGTAGCGCACGGGGTGCTTGGAGAAGTGCCGCAGGCGTCCGCCGACGATGTGCCGGCAGGAGTGGCAGGAGGCCGTGTACGCCCAGATCAGCACGATGTTGGCGAGCAGCACCAGCGTGCCGAGGCCCATGTGGCCCCAGTGCCCCTGGGCGTCACGGAACCCGAGCACCGCGTCGTAGGTCAGGATCCCGGCGACCACGATCGCGAAGTAGAAGAAGTAGCGGTGGATGTTCTGCAGGATCAGCGGGAACTTCGTCTCACCGCTGTACTTCGCGTGCGGCTCGGCCACCGCGCAGGCCGGCGGCGAGTTCCAGAACGAGCGGTAGTAGGCCTTGCGGTAGTAGTAGCAGGTGAGCCGGAAGCCCAGCGGGAAGATCAGCACGATCAGCGCCGGCGACAGCCGCCACCAGCTCCCGAACAGCGCCCAGTCCGCGCCGCCGTTCATGGCCGGGCAGTTGGCGGCCAGGCAGGGGGAGTAGAACGGCGAGACGTAGGGAGCGGCGTAGGCGGTGTGCACGCCGAAGAACGCCCGCCAGGTCGAGTAGCCGATGAACGCCAGCAGACCCAGGGCCGTCGCCAGCTGCGGAACCCACCAGCGGTCGATCCGCAGATGCCGTTGCTCGATCGTCGCGCGCCCAGGGGAGTGGACCCCCCGGCCGGCTTTATCGGCGGCCTCGGGGGGCCTGATCTCCGTGGTCACTGCTCTTCTACGTCCTCTCCTGGGCGGCGGCTGCCTGACGGCAGGCTGCGGTGGGGCTCCGGTGCCGGGGTGGCGTCGGCCGGGCCGGTCGGCCGGGGTCAGCGGCGGTGGCCGCCGATGCCCTCGTCCTCCGCGTCCCACCACATGGCCGGGTCGTACGGGGTGTCGGAGACCTCGACCGGACGGAGCTCCTGCCTGCTCGGGCACGGCGACGGGAGGCAGGCGCGCAGCTGCGCCAGTGCCTGCCGGGTCGCGTCCACGGCGCGGTCCAGTTCGTCCAGGCGCCGGTGCGCCTCCGTGAGCGCGACCGGTCCGGTGGCGCCTGCGCTGTCGGTTCCGGTGGTGCCAGTGGTTCCGGTCGTGCCGGTGATGTCCGAGGGCATGCCTGTGCTCCCTCCGCGCGATGGAAGATCGATTCCTGATGTCGTGTCAGGAATGCGCGCAAGCGAGTGTGGCCCTCATCACCGTCAGTTGGAAAGGCCTGGTTCACGATTGGCGGATTAGGTGATCCGGCTGCGCGCCCCCGGGCGGCGCAATCCGCTGCCCCGATCGAGTGGCTCGCGCGGTGTTTTCCGACGTGTCGTCAGTCATCGTGGGGCCAACGGCTCTTGAGTGGGGCCGTGGTGTACCGCAATCGGCTCTTCCCCGCTTCCTCCGTGCCGCACCGCGAGACCGTCGCCGCCGTCCTGGCCGCGGCCGTCGCTGTCGCGGTGGCGGCCTGCTCAGGCGGCGCGCAGTCCGTCCGCGCCGACGACCTGATCCGTGCCGACCGCGCCTCCGTCAGCGACGGCGGCTCCCTGCGCTGGGCGGTGGACGCCGTCCCGTCCACTCTCAACGTGTTCCAGTCCGACGCGAACGCCACCAGCCAACTGGTCGCGAGCGCGGTCCTGCCGACCCTGTTCACGGTCGACGCGCAGGGGAAGGCGAACACCGACCCCGACTACCTGGTCTCGGCCGACCAGACCGTCACCTCGCCGCAGACCGTCGTCTACCGGCTCAACCCCAAGGCGGTCTGGAGTGACGGCAAGCACCTCGGCCTCGCCGACTTCGTCGGCCAGTGGCAGGCGCTGAGCGGACGCGACCCCGCGTTCGCGGCGGCCGGGACCGCCCGCACCGACGGCTACGACAGCATCGCCTCGGTCACCGCGGGCGGAGCGCCGGACTCGGTCAAGGTCGTCTTCGCCAAGCCCTACGCGCCCTGGCGGAGCCTGTTCACCCCTCTCTACCCGGCCGCGGCGACGGCCACCCCGCAGAGCTTCAGCCAGAGCCAGCGCACCGCGCTCACCGCCGACGCGGGCCCGTTCACCTTCAAGAACGAGAACACGCAGGCTCTCACCGTCGTCCGCAACCCGCACTGGTGGGGCGACCGGGCCAAGCTCGACGCCGTCGCCTTCACCGTCGTCGCCCCGGACACCGCCGCGTCCGCACTCGCCGCGCACCGGGTCGACATCGCCGACCTCAGTCAGGCCGCCGACGACACCGGCTACTCGCCCGAGGCGACCTCCGGCACCCAGATCCTCCGCGCCGCCGGTCCCGACGACCTCCAGCTCGCCTTCAACGGAGCCAACGGACTGCTCGCCGACCCCGACGTGCGCCGCGCCGTCGCGGACGCGATCGACCGGCAGGCGATCGCGAACGCGGTCCTCAAGCCGCTGCGGCTGCCCGCCGTCCCGCTCGGCAATCACCTGCTCCTCGCCGACCAGCCCGGCTACCAGGACGACGCCGCGGCGCTCGGAGCGGGCGCGGACGCGGCGACGAAGCTGCTGGACGCGGCGGGCTGGAAGCTGGCCCCCCACGGTGACGCGGCCAACGCCGCGGCGTCGCCCGTCCGGGCCAAGGACACCCGCACGCTGAGCCTGACCCTGCTCACCCGCGCCGGTTCGGCCCGGGATGCGACGATCGCCCGGCTGCTTGCGTCCCAGCTGGGACAGATCGGGATCACCCTGACCACGAAGCCCGTTCCGGCGTCGGCCTTCTTTACCCAGCACGTCGCCTCCGGAGACTTCGACCTGGCCCTGGTGACCTGGCCGGCCTCCCGCTTCCCGATCGCGGACGAGTCCGCGCTCTACGAGAAGCCCCAGGTCAACCCGGACGGCTCGCTCAACGTGGGCCAGAACCTGTCCGGCACGGGCACCGACGAGATCGACGGCCTACTGAGTAAGGCGGTGGCCAGCACGGACACGGCGGACGCCACCCGGCTGGCCAACGAGGCGGACATCCGCATCTGGCAGGCGGCGCCGTCCGTCCCCCTCTTCCAGACCCCGGAACTGGTCGGCACCCGTCTCAACCTCGTCAACATCGGTGCGTTCGGCCTTGCCAGCCCGAGGTGGCAGGACATCGGCTACCAGGGGCAGCCGCACTAGCCTTCGGCACGGACGCTCATTTTTCGGCAGACGGGCAAGCTCCACCATCAGGGGCGCGGGGAACTGCGCGAGAGGCCACTGACATGCGGATGGCCCTGCGCGTTCGGGGTTCTACCCGCGTGGGTGGCCTGTCGCGCAGTTCCCCGCGCCCCTGGGTTGTGCAATTTCCGCTGCGCTCGACCGTGCAGCGAGAGGGCTCTTCATCGGGCGTTCGCCAGCCAGCGCGCGAGCGTCAGCGCGCAACCACGTACCATAGGACAAAGCCGTGGCATGTTCAGATGCCCGGTGGGTGGACCGGCGGCACGGAGCGTGCTCGGCGGGTGCCACGCCCAGTCGATTCGGGAGAACTGTACTCCGTATGCCCACGCGCAATGACATCCGGAACGTCGCCATCGTCGCGCACGTCGACCACGGCAAGACCACGCTGGTCGACGCGATGCTGAAGCAGGCCGGCGCCTTCGCCGCCCACCAGCATCTGGACGACCGCATGATGGACTCCAACGACCTGGAGCGCGAGAAGGGCATCACCATTCTCGCGAAGAACACCGCGGTCAAGTACCACCCCAAGGGTGGTGGCGACCCGATCACGATCAACATCATCGACACCCCCGGCCACGCCGACTTCGGTGGCGAGGTGGAGCGCGGTCTGTCGATGGTCGACGCGGTCGTGCTCCTCGTGGACGCCTCCGAGGGCCCCCTGCCGCAGACCCGCTTCGTGCTGCGCAAGGCGCTGCAGGCCAAGCTGCCGGTCATCCTCTGCATCAACAAGACCGACCGTCCGGACTCCCGGATCGACGAGGTCGTCAACGAGGCCTACGACCTCTTCCTCGACCTGGACGCGGACGAGGAGCAGATCGAGTTCCCGATCGTCTACGCCTGCGCGCGTGACGGCATCGCCTCGCTGACCAAGCCGGAGGACGGCACCGTCCCGGCCGACAGCGACAGCCTGGAGCCGTTCTTCTCCACCATTCTGGAGTCCGTCCCGGCCCCGACCTACGACGAGGACGCGCCGCTCCAGGCCCACGTCACCAACCTGGACGCCGACAACTTCCTCGGCCGTATCGCTCTGCTCCGCGTCGAGCAGGGCTACCTGAAGAAGGGCCAGACCGTCGCGTGGATCAAGCGCGACGGCACGATCCAGAACGTCCGCATCAGCGAGCTGCTGATGACCGAGGCGCTCACCCGCAAGCCGGCCGAACAGGCCGGTCCGGGCGACATCTGCGCCGTCTCCGGCATCGGCGACATCATGATCGGCGAGACCCTGGCCGACCCGGAGAACCCGATCGCGCTGCCGCTGATCACGGTCGACGAGCCGGCCATCTCGATGACCATCGGTACCAACACCTCGCCGCTGGTCGGCAAGGGCGGCACCGGCAAGGGCGCGGACGCCAAGTCCGCGGCCAAGGTGGACCGCAAGGTCACCGCCCGTCAGGTCAAGGACCGCCTGGACCGCGAGCTGATCGGTAACGTCTCGCTCCGCGTCCTGGAGACCGAGCGTCCGGACGCCTGGGAGGTGCAGGGTCGTGGCGAGCTGGCGCTGGCCATCCTCATCGAGACCATGCGTCGCGAGGGCTTCGAGCTGACCGTCGGCAAGCCGCAGGTCGTCACCCGCGAGGTCAACGGTAAGACCCACGAGCCGGTCGAGCGCCTGACGGTCGACGTGCCCGAGGAGCACATGGGCGCCGTCACCCAGCTCATGGGCGTCCGCAAGGGCCGGATGGACAACATGTCGAACCACGGCTCCGGCTGGGTCCGCATGGAGTTCGTCGTCCCGTCGCGTGGCCTGATCGGCTTCCGCACGGAGTTCCTCACCTCGACCCGCGGCACCGGTATCGCGCACTCGATCCACGAGGGCTACGAGCCCTGGTTCGGCGTGCTGACCACCCGTAACAACGGCTCCCTGGTCGCCGACCGCGCAGGTGCCGTCACCGCCTTCGCGATGACCAACCTGCAGGAGCGCGGCGTGCTCTTCACCGACCCCGGCACCGAGGTGTACGAGGGCATGATCGTCGGCGAGAACTCCCGCGCCGACGACATGGACGTGAACATCACCAAGGAGAAGAAGCTCACCAACATGCGGTCCTCGACCGCCGACGTGACCGAGTCGATCGTCCCGCCGCGCAAGCTCTCGCTGGAGCAGTCGCTGGAGTTCTGCCGCGAGGACGAGTGCATCGAGGTGACGCCGGAGTCGGTCCGCATCCGCAAGGTGATCCTGGACGCGCAGACCCGCGCCCGCACCCGCGGCCGCGCCGCCAAGGGCTGAGCCGTCGACAGTTGAGCCGCCAAGGCCCGAGCTGACAGCAGGACCGAGCCGCCGGAAGCACTGCTTCCGGCGGCTTTTCCGTGCCGTTCGGCTGTCACTCATTGTGATGACGGTCCGGCCGAGTGTCAGTGCCGGAGTGTACGAATATCGGTGTCAGTATTACTTCTGGCGGTGTTTCATGTCCGATTCGACAGCTGTTGCACCCACCTGGTGACGTCCAAGTTGCGAGACCCAGCTCACGGGCGTGTGATCAAACCGAAATGTCATTTGGTCATAACCATCGCCGACAGTGACGGATAGTAGAGACCACGACGCTCGGGTCACCCAGGCGGCGGCCGAACCCGGCCGCCGACTCGCGAGCTCAGGCAGCGCTGCCCAGGGGTGGGCGGCTGCTGCCACGAACGACGGCAACCAGCACGTCGCACGTCTGAGGAGGCACGTCCATGCGTGGAGCCACGCAAGCGAAGTTCGCCGCCGGGGCCATCGCCATCGCCCTGGCTGCCACGGCATGCAGCAGCAGCTCCGGCAGCTCCAGCGGGTCCAGCTCCGGCAGCAACGCCAGCGGCGTCGTGTCTGCGTGGTGGGGTGACCCCCAGAACCCGCTCGTCCCGACCGACACCAACGAGGTGAACGGCGGAGCGGTCCTGAACATGATCTTCGAGGGCCTGCAGCACTACAACCCGACCACGGGTGCCGCTGAGCTGGCCAACGCCCAGTCGATCACGACCACCGACCAGCAGCACTTCACCATCACGCTGAAGTCGGGCTGGAAGTTCAGCGACGGCACCCCGGTGACCGCCAGCTCCTACGTGGACGCCTGGAACTGGGGCGCGTACCTGCCGCACGCGCAGAACAACACCGACCCGTTCTTCACCTCCATCCAGGGCTACAGCGCCGTCCACCCGGCCACCGGCAGCCCGACCGCGACGACCATGTCCGGTCTGAAGGTCGTCAACGACACCACCTTCACCGTCGCGCTGACCCAGAAGTTCTCGCTGTGGCCGGACACCCTCGGCTACTCGGCCTTCTACCCGCTGCCGCAGTCGTTCTTCACGAACCCCACCGCGTGGGAGGCCAAGCCGGTCGGCAACGGCCCGTACGTCATCCAGTCCTGGACCAAGGGCACGGGCATGCAGTTGCGCCCGAACTCGCTCTACTCCGGCGCCTACAAGCCGAAGAACGGCGGCATCAACCTCAAGGTCTACACCGACCCGAACGCCGCCTACGCGGACCTGCAGGCGGGCAACCTGGACATCGACAACGGTCTGTCCAACACCGCACTGCAGACGGTCCAGTCCGACCTGAACGGCCGTTACCTCAACCAGCCGGCCGGCATCAACCAGACGATCTCCTTCCCGCTGAACCAGCCGCAGTGGAACACCGCAGGCGCCAAGCTGGTCCGTGAGGGCATCTCGATGGCCATCGACCGCCCGACCATCACCAAGGTGATCTTCCAGAACACCCGCACCCCGGCCACGGACTGGACCTCCCCGGTGCTCGGTGCCGCGGGCGGCTACAGCAGCACGCTCTGCGGTTCCGTCTGCACGTACAACCCGACCAAGGCCAAGCAGCTGATCCAGCAGGGCGGCGGCATCCCCGGCGGCCAGCTGACCATCAGCTACAACGCCGACGGCCCGCACAAGGAGTGGGTCGACGCGGTCTGCAACAGCATCAACAACGCGCTGGGCAACACCAACGCCTGTGTCGGCAAGCCGATCGGCACCTTCGCGGACTTCCGCAACCAGATCCAGAACAAGCAGATGACCTCCGCCTTCCGCACCGGCTGGCAGATGGACTACCCGCTGATTCAGGACTTCCTGCAGCCGCTCTTCTACACCAACGCGGCGTCGAACGACTCGCACTACAGCAACCCGCAGTTCGACAGCCTGGTCAACCAGGCCAACGCGGCCAGCAACAAGGCCACGGCCGTCTCGACCTTCCAGCAGGCCGAGAAGCTGCTGGTCACCGACCTGCCGTCGATCCCGCTGTGGTACCAGAACGGCACCGTCGGCTGGTCCTCGAACGTTTCGAACGTGATGCTCGACCCGTTCAGCGTCCCGGTCTACACGAACATCACCGTCAACAAGTAAGTCGTCGGTCCGCCGGCCGACCGCCGCGCGAGCCGGACGGCGGCCGGGAATCGACAGGATTCCCGGCCGCCGCCGCGACGAATCCCTGGAGGTTCCATGGGGCGCTACGTCATCCGACGACTGCTCCAGATGATCCCGGTGTTCATCGGGACAACGTTCATCATCTTCGCGATGGTGCACGCTCTCGGTGACCCGGTTGCCGCACTCTTCGGCGACAAGGCTCCCGACCCCGCCGTTGCCGCGCAGATCCGGCAGCAGCTCGGGCTCAACGATCCGCTCATCGTCCAGTACGGCCACTACATGAAGGGGATCTTCACCGGGGATCTCGGGACCACCTTCAGCGGTCAGGCCGTCACGGACCTGTTGAAGATCGCCTACCCGACCACCCTGAAGCTCGCCCTGGTGGCCTTCGTCTTCGAGGTGGTCATCGGCATCGGACTCGGCGTCATCAGCGGCATCCGCCGCGGCCACCTCGCCGACACCGGCGTGATGGTGATGACGCTGATCGTCATCTCGATCCCGACCTTCGTGATCGGTTACGTGCTGCAGTACCTGTTCGGAGTGAAGTGGGGCATCGCTGACGCGACCGTGCCGGAGGGTGCGCCCATCCAGTCACTGCTCCTACCGGGCTTCGTGCTCGCCTCGGTCTCCCTCGCCTACGTAGCCCGCCTGACCCGCACCACCATCGCGGAGAACAGCAAGGCCGACTACGTGCGCACGGCCGTCGCCAAGGGCCTGCCGCGCCGCCGGGTGGTCACCCACCACCTGCTGCGCAACTCGCTGATCCCGGTCATCACCTTCCTCGGCACCGACCTCGGCGCCCTGATGGGTGGCGCGCTGGTCACCGAGCGCATCTTCAACATCCACGGCGTGGGCTACTACCTGTACCAGGGCATCCTGCGTCAGAACACGCCGACCGTCGTCGGCTTCGTGACCGTCCTGGTGATCGTCTTCCTCCTCGCCAACCTGCTCGTCGACCTGCTCTACGCGGTCCTGGACCCGAGGATCCGTTATGCCTGACCACCAGCCGGACAAGCCGAACGGCGTCCCCGACGACGCGAACACCGAGCTGTCCAGTGCCTTCGCCCAGACCCCCACCCTGGGTGCCATGGAGGTGGAGGACATGCTCGAGAAGGAAGACCTCACCCACGCGCCGGAGCAGTCCAGCGAGTCGGTGGGCGTCACCGACCGCGAGGTGCCCCGCAGCCTGTGGCAGGACGCCTGGCGTGAGCTGCGACGCAACCCGATCTTCATCATCTCGGGCATCCTGATCATCTTCCTGGTCGTCGTCGCGATCTTCCCGGGTCTGTTCGACTCGACCAGCCCGCTCCAGTGCGACCTGTCGAAGTCCCAGCAGGGGCCGACCTCCGGACACCCCTTCGGCTTCGACACGCAGGGCTGCGACGTGTACGCGCGCACCATCTACGGCGCCCGCGCGTCCATCACCGTCGGCGTCTTCGCCACCCTCGGTACCGCGCTGCTCGGCACGCTCCTGGGCGGCCTGGCCGGCTTCTTCGGCGGCTGGCTGGACGCGGTCGTCTCCCGCATCGCGGACATCTTCTTCGGCATCCCGATCCTGCTCGGCGGCCTGGTCTTCCTCTCGGTCATCCCGAGCCGATCGGTCTGGATCGTTGTCGCGTTCATCGTGGTGCTGGGCTGGCCGCAGCTCGCGCGTATCGCCCGTGGCGCGGTGATCACCGCCCGGCAGCAGGACTACGTCACCGCGGCGCGGGCCCTCGGAGCGGGCAACGTGCGGCTGATGCTGCGTCACATCCTGCCGAACTCCCTGGCGCCGATCATCGTCGTGGCGACGATCGCCCTTGGCACGTACATCTCGTTGGAGGCGACGCTCTCCTACCTGGGTGTGGGTCTGAAGCCGCCGACCGTCTCGTGGGGCATCGACATCTCGGCCGCCGCGGACACCTTCCGCAACGCGCCGCACATGCTGCTCTTCCCGGCCGGTGCGCTCTGCATCACCATCCTGGCGTTCATCATGCTCGGCGACGCGGTCCGCGACGCTCTCGACCCCAAGCTGCGCTGAGAGAGGCGGAACCGTGAGTATTCATGCAACCGAAGTCACCGCCACCAGCGGGCGCGGCCGCACCGCAGACAGCGAGGACGCCCCGCTGCTCCAAGTGAAGAACCTCCAGGTGGAGTTCCGCACCCGCGACGGTCTCGCCAAGGCCGTCAACGGCGTGAACTACAGCGTCCGCGCCGGTGAGACCCTCGCCATCCTGGGCGAGTCGGGCTCCGGCAAGTCGGTCTCCTCGCAGGCCGTCATGGGCATCCTGGACAGCCCGCCCGGCTTCGTCACCGGCGGCGAGATCCTCTTCAAGGGCCAGGACCTGCTCAAGCTCTCGAAGGAGCAGCGCCGCAAGATCCGTGGCACCCAGATGGCCATGATCTTCCAGGACGCGCTCTCCTCGCTGAACCCGGTGCACACCGTGGGGACGCAGCTTGCCGAGATGTTCCGGGTCCACCGCGGCACCTCCAGGGGCGACGCCAAGAAGAAGGCCGTCGAGCTGATGGAGCGCGTCGGCATCCCCGCCGCCAGGGAGCGGGTCAACCAGTACCCGCACCAGTTCTCCGGGGGTATGCGCCAGCGCATCATGATCGCCATGGCGCTGGCCCTGGAGCCGGACCTGATCATCGCCGACGAGCCCACCACCGCCCTGGACGTCACCGTCCAGGCCCAGGTGATGGAGCTGCTCGCCGATCTCCAGCGCGAGTACAACATGGGCCTGATCCTGATCACCCACGACCTCGGCGTGGTCGCCGACGTCGCGGACAAGATCGCGGTCATGTACGCCGGGCGGATCGTCGAGACCGCCCCGGTGCACGAGCTCTACAAGCGCCCGGCCCACCCCTACACCCGCGGTCTGCTGGACTCGATCCCGCGCCTGGACCAGAAGGGCCAGGAGCTCTACGCGATCAAGGGCCTGCCGCCCAACCTGCTGCGCATCCCCTCCGGTTGTGCGTTCAACCCGCGCTGCCCGATGGCCCAGGAGATCTGCCGCTCGGAGATCCCGCCGCTGCACGCGGTGACCGAGGCCGACGGCACGCCGCTCGAGGGCCGTGGCAGCGCCTGCCACTTCTGGAAGGAGACCATCCATGGCTGAGGCGCAGGAGGCAGCCGAGGTCGCAGCCATCGAGGCCGTGCTGGACAAGCAGGTCGACCGGGGTGAGCCGCTTCTCCAGGTCCGCGACCTGGAGAAGCACTTCCCGCTGACCCAGGGCATCCTGATCAAGAAGCAGGTCGGCGCGGTCAAGGCCGTCGACGGCGTCTCCTTCGACCTGCACCAGGGCGAGACCCTGGGCATTGTCGGCGAGTCCGGCTGCGGCAAGTCGACGCTGGCCAAGGTGCTGATGAGCCTGGAGCCGGCCACCGGCGGCCAGGTGCTGTACAAGGGCGAGGACATCTCCAAGGTCTCCGGCCGGGCGCTCAAGGCGATCCGCCGGAACATCCAGATGGTCTTCCAGGACCCGTACACCTCGCTCAACCCGCGTATGACGGTCGGCGACATCATCGGCGAGCCCTTCGAGATCCACCCCGAGGTGGCTCCCAAGGGCGACCGCCGCAAGGCCGTCCAGGACCTGTTGGACGTCGTCGGCCTCAACCCGGAGTACATCAACCGGTACCCGCACCAGTTCTCCGGCGGTCAGCGCCAGCGCATCGGCATCGCGCGCGGCCTGGCGCTCAAGCCCGAGGTCATCATCTGTGACGAGCCCGTCTCGGCGCTGGACGTCTCGGTGCAGGCGCAGGTGATCAACCTGCTGGAGCAGCTGCAGCAGGAGTTCAACCTCTCCTACATGTTCATCGCCCACGACCTGTCGATCGTGCGTCACATCTCCGACCGCGTCGGCGTGATGTACCTCGGCAAGATGGTCGAGATCGGCACGGACGAGCAGATCTACGAGCACCCGACTCACCCGTACACCCAGGCGCTGCTCTCCGCCGTGCCGGTGCCCAACCCGGAGGGTCGCGAGGGCCGCGAGCGGATCATCCTGCAGGGCGACATCCCCTCCCCGGCCAACCCGCCGTCCGGCTGCCGCTTCCGCACGCGCTGCTTCAAGGCGCAGGAGAAGTGCGCGGTCGAGGTCCCGCTGCTGGCGATCCCCGAGGTCTTCCGCGGCAAGGACACCCCGGCGGCGCACGAGTCCGCGTGCCACTTCGCCGAGGACATCGACGTGGTCGGTACGGCGGGAGCGGAGTAACGTTCGGCGCTGAACACACGCGCGAGAAAGGGCCGCCCTTCGGGGCGGCCCTTTCACATGGCTCATGGGCGGGTTCGGCAGGTGAAACGTTCCGCCGTACGCGGCTACCGCTTGGTGACGGCGAAGAGGACGAAGCCGTAGCCGGTCCGGACGTCCGTTTCTGCTCGGAAAGCCGAGGGCCCGTCCGGTCGAGGTCGACCGGACGGGCCCTGTGCTACAGCTAGACCTGACGCAGCGTCACTCCGCCGTGCCGGCAGGCGTGGCGACGGTCACCGGAGTGTCCGAGACCGGCGTCTGCAGCGGGAAGTGGCAGGCGGCGGCGTGGCCGTCGCCGAAGAGGCGCATCGCCGGCTCCTCGACCGCGCAGCGGTCCTGGGCGAGGGGGCAGCGGGTGCGGAAGCGGCAGCCGGACGGCGGGGCGACCGGGCTGGGCAGCTCGCCCTTGATGCCGCCGCCGCGCTTGGCCCGCTCGACCTCCGGCACGGGGACCGGGATGGCCTCCAGCAGACCGGCGGTGTACGGGTGCGCCGCACGCTCGTAGATGTCCTGGCCGGAGCCGACCTCGACCATCTTGCCGAGGTACATCACGCCGATCCGGTCGGCGAGGTACTTGACCACCGCCAGGTCGTGCGAGATGACCACGTAGGACAGGTCGTGCGAGGCCTGCAGACGCTTCATCAGGTTGAGCACCTGGGCACGGATCGAGACGTCGAGCGCGGAGACCGGCTCGTCGGCGACGATCACCTTCGGGTGCAGCGCCAGAGCGCGGGCCAGGCCGATGCGCTGACGCTGACCGCCGGAGAACTCGTGCGGGAAACGCTCCAGCGCCGACTTGGGCAGACCGACCTCGTCCAGCAGCTCGCTGACCCGGGCCAGCTGCTCCTGCGCGCTGCCGATGCCCTGGATCTGCAGCGGCTCACGCAGGATCGCGCTGACGCGCATACGCGGGTCGAGCGAGGCGTACGGGTCCTGGAACATCATCTGCAGGTCGCGGCGGTGGCGGCGCAGCTCCTTGCCGCGCAGCGAGCCGACCTCGGTGCCGTCCAGGGTCACCTTGCCGGAGTTGGGCTTCTCCAGACCGACGATCATGCGGCCCAGCGTGGTCTTGCCACAGCCGGACTCGCCGACCAGACCGAAGGTCTCGCCGTAGCCGAGCGACAGCGAGACGCCGGAAACGGCGTGCACGACGGCCTTGTTGCGGCTGAACGCGCCCCCGCCGACCGGGAACTCCTTGACCAGGTCGACGACTTCGAGCAACGGACGCGAGGCCTTGGCCGCCGGAGCGGCCTTCGGCTCCTCGCGCGGTGTGGCGATGGTGGCGGCCACGGCCCCGGCCTCGGCGGCCTCGACCACGGCGGTGGCCTTGGCGACCACCGCGGCCTCCGCCTCCGACTCCGCCTCGGCGTCGGCCTCGGTCTTCGCCTCGTCCCTCGCGTCGCTCTTGGTCTCGGCCTCGTCGGCGGTCTCCGACGTCTCGGCCTCGGCCTCAGCGGTGGCGTCCGAGGCCTCGGCCTCGCCGTCCTCACCATTCTCGGCGGACTCGGCCGGCTCAGCGGACTCGGTGTCCGCGGCGGGCTCGGCCTCGTCGGTGGCCTTGGTCAGCTCGGTCTTCTCCGCCTTCTCCTCCGCCTCCGCGGCCACGGCCGCAGCCTCCTCCGCCGTGACCGGCGGCACGGCGAGGAGGTTCAGGTCGAGCGGGCCGGAGACCGGGTGGAAGCACGCGAAGACGTGGCCCTCCGGGCCCTTCAGCTCCGGGTCCTGGTCGCGGCACTGGTCGGTGACGTAGCGGCAGCGCGCGGCGAAGCGGCAGCCGGTCGGCGGGTTCGACAGGTCCGGCGGCAGGCCGGGCACGGTGAACAGCTTCTGCGTGTTGTCCTGGGCCAGGCGCGGGATGGAGGCCAGCAGACCCTGGGTGTAGGGGTGACGCATGCCGTCGAAGAGCTTGACCGTCTCGGTGCTCTCGACGATCCGGCCGGCGTACATGACGTTGATCCGGTCCGAGTGCCCGGCCACCACGCCCATGTCGTGGGTGACCAGGATGATCGCCATCCCCAGCCGCTCCTTGAGGTCGTTCAGGAGGGTCAGGATCTGGGCCTGGATGGTGACGTCGAGCGCGGTGGTCGGCTCGTCGGCGATCAGCACCTTGGGCTCGCACGCGAGCGCCATGGCGATCATCACGCGCTGACGCAGACCGCCGGAGAGCTGGTGCGGGTAGTCCTTCAGCCGCTCCTTGGGCTTGGGCAGACCGACCAGCCCGAGCACCTCGGCGGCGCGGTCCATCGCCTCGGCCTTGGTGACCTTGCGGTGCAGCAGCACCGGCTCGGCGACCTGGTAGCCGATCGTCTTGGTCGGGTCCAGGGAGCTCATCGGGTCCTGGAAGACCATGGCGATCTCGTTGCCGCGGATCTTGCGCAGCTCGCCGTCGGACAGGCCGACCAGCTCACGGCCGGCGAGCTGGACGGAGGAGTTGTTGACCAGACGACCGCCCGGGGGCAGCAGGCCCATCAGCGAGAGGCCGGTCATGGACTTGCCGCAGCCGGACTCGCCCACCAGGCCGAGGGTCTCCCCGGCCTCCAGGTGGAACGAGACGCCGTCCACGGCCTGCACGACGCCGCGGCTGATCTGGATGTGAGTGGTGAGGTCGTTGACCTCAAGGAGGTGAGCCATCGTGTTCCTCGATTTCGTCGCTGTCGTCTTTGCTGCGGCGGCGTCAGCGCTTGCGCAGGCGGACGTCGACGGCATCGCGAAGGCCGTCACCGATCAGGTTGAAGGCCATGACCACCAGCACCAGGGCGATGCCGACCGGGTAGACCTCCCACCAGTAACCGTTCAGCAGAGCGGTCTGGGCGTCGGAGATCTGCGAACCCCAGTCGGTGTTGGGGTACTGGATGCCGAAGCCGAGGAAGCCGAGGGCGGCCAGGGCGAGGATGGCGTCGGCGATCTGGAAGGTGATGTTGACGATCACCGTCCCCATCGCGTTGGGGATCAGGTGACGGAAGATCAGCCGGGTCCGGCTGCCACCCATGACGCGGGCCGCGGAGACGAAGTCGCGAACGCGGAGCGTGAGCGTCTCGCCGCGGACCAGACGGGCCGGGATCAGCCAGGAGAAGACACCGAGGATCAGGCTCAGGTTCCAGGTGTTGGAGCCGTAGCGGTGCGCGACGATCAGCACGACCAGCAGGAACGGGATGGCCAGCAGGATGTCGACGACACGCATCATCACCGCGTCGACGATGCCGCCGATCAGACCGGCCACGGCGCCCCACAGGGTGCCGATGACGGTGGCGATCAGGGCGGCCAGGAAGCCGATCTCGAGGGAGGTCTGACCGCCGAGCATCAGGCGGCCGAGGACGTCGAAGCCCCTGCTGTCGGTGCCGAGCGGCGCTCCGGAACCCGGGCCCTGGTCGGTGCTGAGCAGGTTGGTGTTGGTCTGGTCCGAGTGGTAGATCATCGGGCCCAGGAAGGCGAAAAGCACGAAGAAGATGAGGATCAGCATGCCGGCCACGGCCAGCTTGTTCTGCAGGAACTCACGCAGCGTCAGCTTCCAGCCGGACGCGGAGGGGGCGGCGCTGAGGTCGCCGGCATCGCTGGCACGCGGCTCAGCGGCGGGAGCGGTGGTCGTCTGAGTCATGTCTCACACCAACTTGATGCGCGGGTCGGAAACGGAGAGCAGGATGTCCGCGATCAGGTTCCCCACGACGGTGAGGATGGCCGTCAGCAGCGTGTATGCCATCAGGACGTTGTAGTCGTCGTTCTGCAGCGCGTTGATGAACATCAGGCCCAGGCCGTTGATGTTGAACGCGTACTCGATCAGCACGTTGCCGCCGATGACGATGGGCAGCGAGAGACCGATCAGCGTGATCATCGGCAGTGCCGAGTTGCGCACCAGGTGGCGCGTGTGGACCAGACGCTCCGGCAGACCCTTGGCGCGCGCGACCTTGATGTAGTCCTGCGCGAGCACGTCGAGGGCGGCGGACCGCTGGTAGCGCGAGAACGAGGCGACCTGGGTGATCGACAGCGAGACGATCGGCAGGATCAGGTCCTGCCACTGCCCGAGCGCACCGCTCAGCGACTGGTTCTGCGAGACGTTCGGGTCGACCCAGCCGAGGTTCAGGGCGAAGAGCTGGATCAGCAGCAGCGCCACCATGAAGGTGGGCATGGAGTAGAAGACGAACGCCAGCGTGGTGGCGGTGACGTCACCGGCGGTGTTGCGCTTGATGGCCTGGTAGATGCCGAGGGGCAGCGCGACCAGGATGGCGACCACGACGGAGGAGATCGACAGGAAGGCGCTCAGCGGCGTCTTCTCGGCGAACATCGAGTTCACCGTCTGGTTGTTCTTGTACGACCAGCCGAAGTCCCCGTGCAGCAGGTTGCTGATGTACGTCCAGAACTGGTCGTACCAGGGCCGGTCGAAGCCGTTCGCGTGGTTCCACGCCTTGATGGCCGTGGGGGTCGCCTTCTGGCCGAGGACGTCTGTGGCAGGTGACGGCGAGATGATGTGCAGCATCAGGAACGTCACCAGGGCGATGCCGAGGACGACGATGATCGCCGTGCCCAGGCGTCGGATGAGATAGCCCGCCATGTCCGGGGTCTCCTCCTCAGTAGTGGTTCGCGGGGGGAGGGGGGTGGGCCCCCTGCGAAATGTGCGGGGGCCGGGTACTGCTCAGCCCACTCGGCGCTCGGCAGGAGTGGGCTGGGCAAACGCCGGATGTCGGGGCGGCCGGGTGGGGCCGCCCCGACGGTCGGACTAGTTGGTGAAGTACATGTCCTCAGGGTTGAACATGTACTGCGTGGTGGCGCCGAAGGCGTCGGTGCTGCCGGAGACGTTCGGGGCCCAGGCCATGACCAGGTCCGGGACGGGCTGCCAGATGACCGGCTCCTGCGCGGAGACGTCCGTCAGCTCCTTCTGGATCGCCATCGGGTCGGCCGAGTTCATCGAGTTGTTGATGTCGGCGTCGACGGTCGGGTCGGAGAAGCCGCCCGCGTTGTACGAGCCACCCGTGTTGAGCAGGTTGTCCGTGCTCGGGTAGATGTTGTTGGTGTTGCCGCCGAAGTCGGCCATGCCCCAGCTGTTGTCGTTCTTCGGGCTGGAGACCGTGGACTCGTTCTGCAGCACGTTGTTGAACGTGTCGGGCTTCAGCGTGACGTTGATGCCGAGCGTCTTGAGGTTACCGGCGAACGCGGTGTCCTCCTTGCTCAGGGCGTCGGGCTGGGTGCTGTAGTACAGCGAGAAGTCGAGGTTCTGGCCCTTGGTGACGCCCGCGCCGCACTGGTTGGCGGCGGTGCCCGGGCTGGTGCAGGTGGTCTCGCCGTTCGGGACCACGGACCAGCCGTGCGAGGTCAGCAGCTGCTTGGCCTTGGTGGGCGAGAACGGGTACGGGTTGTTCAGCACGCTTGACGGGGCGTACGGCGACTTCGGCGCGGCCGGGACGGAGCCGTAGGCCGGGGCGCCGGCGCCGTCGAAGGCACCCTTGATCTCCGCGCTCTGGTCCTGCAGGTACGCGAAGGCCTGACGGATGTACAGCTGGGAGACGGCCTTGTCCCAGTTGTTGGTGGTGTTCTTGAAGTTGATGAAGATCTCGTTGTTGCCGAAGTCCGGCAGGCCGTAGACGTTGTACTTCTTCGCCTTCAGCTTGCTGGCCTGCGGCAGCACCGAGTAGTCGACCGGGCCCATGTCCAGCTTGCCGCTGAGCAGGTCGTTGAAGATCGCGGTGTACGAGGTGTACGCGAGCTCGTCGACCTCGGTGAAGTTCGGCTTGCCCTCACCGGTGTAGGCGGTGTTGGCCGCGAAGTCGGCCGCGCCGGTGGAGGTGTTGTAGCTCTTGATCTTGTACGCGCCGTCGACGACCTGCCACAGCGGGTTCGTGCCGTAGCTGGCGAGGTCCTTGGACTGCGAGGCCAGGAAGTCGTAGATCGCCTTGGCGTTGGCCGGCTTGCTCGGGTCCAGGATCGGGCCGTTGGCCGAGGACTTGGCCCAGGCGTGCTCCGGGAGCGGGATCAGCTGGGCGAAGTCCGTGGACAGGACGAAGTCCGGGTTGTAGGCCTTGTTGAAGGTGAAGGTCACCGTCTGCGCGTCCGGCGCGGACACCGAGGTGACGTTGTCCGGGAACTGACCCGGCGAGTAGTTGCCCGCGTTGGCAGGGTTCTCGCCGACCGCGGCCTTGTAGAGGTAGTAGAAGAACAGCACGTCCTGGGAGGTCAGCTTCTGACCGTCAGACCAGGTGTACTTGCCGTTCAGCTTGATGGTGAAGGTCTTGCCGTCGGCCGACACGGTGGGCTTGCCGTCGGTCATCGAGCGGGAGTAGTCCCAGTCCGGGGTGGAACCCTTCGGCGACCAGAACAGCGTCCGCCAGCTCAGGTACTGGAACTCGTACGCGGTGAACACCGAGGAGTTGGCGGCAGGGGTGACCGGGAAGATCCAGTTCGGGGCCCCACCGGGCGACTCGGCGTACGTGAAGGTGCCGCCGGCCTTGACGGAGGTGCTCGCCGCCGGGATCGACCCGTAGGAGTAGTCGGTCGCCAGCTTGGTGCCGCTGCTGCTTCCGCTGCTGCTGCACGCCGTGAGGGCCATGGCGCCGACCGCCACGAGGGCGGCTCCCTGCAGGACCCGAAGGTTCCTTCTGCTCATCTTCCCACTCCCTAGGAACAGTCAAGGTGACATAGCCGCTCGCAGATGTTCAGCCGAAACCACCATCAACGCAGCTTGACGCTCATCCTGATGGGCAATTGGTGCACCTGTCGACGGTAGACGGATCAAAGATTGATAACGCTATGAGCTGCGGTAATGCCCAATTTTGGCTATGGCCATTACCGTGCCACCCCGGAAGCGGGTGGCAGGCATCTCTGGAGAGAGCAGCGCACCTGGGGTCAAGCGTCCGATAATCGAACAGTATTGATGACGTAACGTCCATAACGGACAAAGGCCACCAGGCGAGGGCAAGACGTGATCGATCCGAAGAAAACTATCGGAGAAATTCAGCACACGGACGGCTCACTGCCGGGTAATTGTCGATTGCAAAAACCCGCGTAGACCGGTATTGCAATCCGCCGTTAGTCGGAGCATTCCCGGGCATGCGCGAGGCCCCGGACGCGCGCTCGGTGGCGCTTGTCCGGGGCCTCGGGTCGGGCCTTGCGGCCGGTGGCTCAGATGCTGGTCGAGGTGGCCCCGCCCGGCGAGCTGAGCAGGGACGTCAGTGCTGCGGCGACGGCCTCGGGGGTGACCGGCTGTCCGTTCTTGAGGTTGACGCCGACGAAGGCCGTGCCGTAGGCGTTGGCCAGCTCGGTCAGGTTGAACACCGGCGTGAACTGACCGGAGGCGTTGGGACGCAGGGTGAGCGCATGGCTGAACGTGTTCTTGCCGAAGAGCACCGGCGAGCCACCCGCAACCACCTTGAACGACTGCTTCATGGCCCAGGCCCCGAGCGTCTGCGCAGCCTGCTGCGCCGCCGCAGGGTCGCCGCTGGACGCTCCCGTGGTCGTCGGCAGGGCGACCACCTGGTCCGGGTGGCCCGCGGCCCGGCTCCGGAACGCCTGCTCGACCAGTGGGACAGCGGCGTTGACGTCCAGCGCGCTGCCGCTTGCCTTCGGCAGGGAGACCTCCACCTTGCCGCTGGACGAGAAGTGGACGTACGGCTGCGCGCCGACGGCGCCGGAACCGCCGAGCTGCTGCAGGGCGGAGCGCAGCTTGTCCTCGTCGATGACGACGACGGGGGCGACCGCCTTGCTGCCGCTCCAGATCGACTCGACCACGGTGACCGGGTTGTAGCTGTGCTGCGCCACGTTCTGTACGGTCGCACCGGTGTCGATGGTGAGGCCCGCGACGGAGGGGTTGAGCGTGGTGGCCCTGCCGCCGATCGTGACCTGGATCGGCTGTGCGGCCAGCTTGCCGAGGCTGCCGTCCAGCGCGGTGACCGCCTGGTCGCGGGTGTCGCCGCCGATCGACTGGCCGAGCACCGTGGTGCCCTTCGGCACGTCGGTCTGATTGAGCATCAGGCCCGCGCCGTAGGCCACGGCACCCAACACCACGACGGCGCCGATGCCGGTCCCGGCCAGCTTGCGGACCTTGCCGCCGCCGCGCTTCTTGGCGGGCGCGGCGGCCTTGGCGGAGGAGCCCGCCTTGGGTGACGCGGAGCCGGTGGCGGCACCGCCGGAGCCGTCCGCCGAGGGCTCCGGGCGCGGCGGCGCACCGGCGCCGCCCGTACCGCCCGCGAAGCCGTCGCCGGACGGACGGCCGCCCGCGTCGGTCACTGGACGGAAGGCCGGCATGGCCGCGGTCTGCTCGGCGGCACTCTGGCCGCCCGGGCCGCCCTGGGGGTTCTGGCCGGTCTGGCTGTTCTGTCCGCCGCGCTTCTGCTTGCGCTGCTTGGACGGCTTGGGCTGCGCGTCCGGCTGGGCCGGAGCGGGCGCACCCGGACCGACGGGGGGTGCCACCGCGCCGAAACCGGCGGGGGCCTGCGGGTCCGTCAGGCTGGGGAACTGCAGGGTCCGCGGGATCCCGCCTTCCGCGCCGCCGACGACGCCGGGGCGATCAGCTGACGGGCCGGCGCCTATCGGCCCGCTCATGGGGCCGGGCTCGCCGCCGATGCCGCTGCCGGTGCCGAAGCCCTGGGAGCCGCGCGGGCGCCCGGCGTTCGGGACCGGTCGGGGCGGAAGCGTCTGCGATCCCGTCGACGCCTGGGCGGGGCCCTGACCGGAACCCTGTCCCGGTCCTTGGCCCGGGCCCTGGGCCCACGGCGTGGAGGACTGCGTGTCGTAGCCCAGCGGCGACTGCTGTTGCAGATCCGCGGTCGGGAACTGCAGGGTGCGTGCGGGCTGCTGCGGCTGCTGCTTCCCCTTCGACGGCCGCTGGGGGAGTGGCTGCTCCCCGGTCTGCTGCGGGTTCGGCAGCGGGCCGGCCGGTGCGGTCGGCAGCGGGCCCTGCGCCGTGGTCTGCGAGGGGCTCTGCGTCTGCTGAGGCGGCGCCTGGAACTCCTGGGTCTGCCATGGCGGCGCGGGAGGCGCCGGCGGCCCGGACTGGGCGGGCGGCGCAGGCGCGGCCGGAGCAGCGGGCGGCGGAGGCGGGGAGGACTTCTTGCGCGGAGCGAACCACTCACTGGTGCTCTGCGACTGGCTGTCCTGGGCCGGTGCCGCCTGGTCCGGGGTGCGCCACTCGGCGGGGAGATCCGGCGGAGGCGCGGTGCCCTGGCCGGAGTCCATCACGCCGAGGACCGGCGAGCCGGAGCTGTCGGCGCGGTGTCGGCGCGGCACGGCCTGCTCGTCCGTGTCCTCCGCGCGGTGACGGCGCGGTGCGGGCTGCTCGCCCGTGTCCTCGCTGATCGGGCTGCGCACGACGACCGGCGGGATCGGGCGGGATCCCGGAATGTTGATCTTGATACGGGTGGTGAGCGTGGTTTCCGTGCGCGGTTCTTCGCCACTCGGCGCGGGCTGACCCGACCCGGCATGCCCCGGCTGGCCGGACTGCCCGGCCCCAGGAGTCTGGCCCGCTCGCGAGAACGGGTCGCCCGGCACGCCGTACGGAGGCGTGCCCGAAGGGTAGGAGTCGCCGCCCTGACGAGGCGACATCGGATTGTCAGATTCTCGACTCACTGCTGCTCCGGTTCGCGCCCCGCCGGCAGGGCGAGGGGCGGTTGTGGATCGTTGTTCCCCGCGTCCCGTGGGGCTGCGGTTGCGGTGTGTGGAACCGCGGTCTCCAGCGTTGCGGGGACCACCTTACTGGGAGCGGTCGTGGCGCGGTCCTGCCGGAGGGAGTGAGGTAAGAGGTGAGAGGGACGGACGTGCGATGCAGAGCACGGATCCGAGCAGGCCGAGGAAGAGCAGGGCCACTCCCGTCGCACTGCCGTCCAGGAGTTGACTGCCCACCGGTGTGGTGAGGCTGGCCAGCAGCAGCGTGACCAGCCACGTCAGCGTCGGCAGCGCCGCGCCCGTCTTCGTGCCCGTCAGAACGCTGCCGCCGTAGGTGAGTGCGAGCACTCCGGCCGCGCCGAGGACCAGACCGCCGCCGCTCCACAGGTCGACGATCAGCGCACCGGCCAGGCCGATGACGACGCCGAGCACGGCCAGGCCGACATAGCTGACCATCCGGGCGCCGCGACCGATCGGGTAGCGGCGCCCGGGCGGCAGCGAGGTACCGCTGCGCGGCGCGGGCACGCTCGGCTTGCCGGTCGCCCGGCCCCGGGCGGGCTGGCCCTTCCGTGCGTCCTTGCCGTCGTCGTCCCGGCCGTTGTTGTCAGGATTCTGAGGCCGGCTCACTCGGTCACCCCGGCGAAGAGGTCGAGCTCCCAGCCCGACGCGGCGTCACGCGGGCCCGCGTCGCCGCGGACCAGGCGGTAGTACTCGACCGCGGGCAGCGGCTGGCCCAGGTCGTTGGAGAGCGCGAAGAACGGTCCGTCGACCGAGATCTGGGTGGCGTGCGCGCGCATCGCGGCGGCCTTGGCCGCAGCAAAGGCGCTGCCGTCGACGGCGGCCGTCACCTCGGCGTCGTCGACCACGCCGGGGATGTCGTCGGCGGAGGCGATGCCGGGGAACGGCGACTCCTTGCCCGCGGCCCGCAGCGCGGCGAAGCCCGCCTCGACCACGGAACGCGGGATGACGTTCCAGTAGACCTTGGCGATGTGGTGCGGCGTGCCGAGCTCCGGCCGGAAGGCCGGGTCGGCGGCGAGCTCGGCGCCGCGCATGGCCACCCGGTGCGCCTGGATGTGGTCGGGGTGGCCGTAGCCGCCGTTGGGGTCGTAGGTGACCAGGACCTGGGGGCGGACCTCGCGGATCACCGGGACCAGCTCGGCCGCGGCCTCGTCCGGATCGGCCTGCCAGAACGCCTCGGGATGGCCGTTGCTGGCCACGCCCATCATCCCCGAGTCGCGCCAGCGGCCCGGCCCGCCGAGGAAGCGGTGGTCGGTGACGCCGAGCTCGCCCATCGCGTCGGCCAGCTCGGTGATCCGGTGCGGGCCGAGCGCGTCCTCGCGGTGCGCGGCGAGGTGGGCCAGCTCGTCGCCGATGACCTCGCCCTCCTCGCCGAGGGTGCAGGTGACCAGCGTGACGCCGACCCCCTCGGCGGCGTAGCGGGCCATCGTCGCGCCGTTGCCGATCGACTCGTCGTCGGGGTGGGCGTGGACGAGAAGCAGGCGCCGGTCGGCGCGAGCTGCCGAGGGTGAATCCGTCATGGGGTCAGCGTAGGCGGTGGCTCCGACAGCGACGGACACGGCACCGCCGCGCCACAGCGGGGGCCGAACCGGCCCTACAGCTTGAGGCCGGTCAGCATGCCCGCGACGCTGGTGGTCACGGTCTTGATCGACGGGGCGATCGAGCTGGACGCCAGATAGAAACCGAGCAGGGTGCAGGCGAAGGCGTGCCAGCCCTTCAGCCCGGAACGCCTCATCAGTACCACCACGATGATCAGCAACAGCACCGCTGCGGAAATGGGCAGAACCATCGCGTGTCACACCTCTCGGTCGTGCGGTTGAGGACGGCGGGGACTGCCGCCCCGTGCGACGAACGCACCCGGGTGTTACCCGTGGGGTGACGATCGAGTCACTTTCCGTCATCATGCAAGGCCGGTCGTGCCGATGCACGGCCCCGGCGCGCGGGTGGCGCGCGGACGCGGGGGCGGCGGACAGCCGTACGAGGGCCGAACGAGTGGCGGGTGGGTGTGCCGGGTTTGCGCGAAGAGCCCGCGCGTTCGTCCGCCTGTTCGGTGCGGCGCACGGTCCGGAGCGGCCTCGCACCCCCGCTGACGTCGTCGGACGCGGTTCCGGTGGGGGCTCACTGCGGCCGAACGAGCGAACCTGTCGTTCGTGCTCGACCGTTCGAACGACGCTGCGCCGAACGGTTGACGTGAGCGCGGGCGTCGCGGGCGTCCGGACCGGTGGTCACGGCAGCGACCGTGACATCCGTCATGGGCGGCAGAGGAGCGGAGACACTGACGTCGGCCCTCGGGATCGGCGAGTCTTCTTCCATGACAACTTCCACCGAGCAGTACACGGGGGCGGACCGGAAGGTCGCCGCGGGCTCCGACCGCGGTGGGCGCGCCGACGGGTCCGCCGAGGTCGCCGCGTTCCGCGGCGTCAGCAAGAGCTTCGGCAGCGTCCAGGCCGTCCGTGACAGTTCCTTCACGCTGCACCGCGGCGAGACCGTCGCCTTCCTCGGCCCGAACGGGGCCGGGAAGTCCACCAGCATCGACATGCTGCTGGGCCTCAAGGACCCGAGCGCCGGGCAGGTCAGCCTCTTCGGCGGCACGCCCCGCCAGGCGATCGTCGACGGCCGGGTCGGCGTCATGCTGCAGAGCGGCGGGCTGCTGCCCGAGGTGACCGTGCGTGAGCTGGTCACCTTCGCCTGCAAGGTCCACCCGCGCGGTTACGACGTCGACGCGGTGCTCACCACCGCGCAGATCCTGGACATCGCCGACCGCAAGGTCGACAAGCTCTCCGGCGGTCAGGAGCAGCGGGTCCGCTTCGCCCTTGCCACGGCGGGCGACAGCGACCTGATCGTCCTCGACGAGCCGACCACCGGCATGGACGTCACCGCCCGCCAGGCCTTCTGGTCGGTGATGAAGTCCCAGGCCGACGCCGGCCGGACCATCCTCTTCGCCACGCACTACCTGGAGGAGGCCGACGCGATCGCCGACCGCGTCCTGGTGATGCACAAGGGCCGCCTGATCGCCGACGGCACCGCCGCCGAGATCAAGGCCCGGGCCGGTCAGCGCCGGATCTCCTTCGACCTGCACCCGCAGGACGGCACCGCCGACACCTCCCTGCTCCACACCCTGCCGGGCGTCACCACGCTGGACCTCAGCGGCCAGACGGTCCGCATCTCCACCGCCGACGCCGATGCCACCATGGCCGCGGTCTACCGGGCCGGCTTCTACCCGCGCGGCCTGGAGGTCTCCGGGGTCGGCCTGGAGCAGGCGTTCATCACCATCACCGCAGCGGCCGAGGAGAACTGACGATGTCCCAGCTGGTGAAGCTCGAGATCCTGCGGGTGCTGCGGAACAAGCGCTACCTGTTCTTCACCGTGGTCTTCCCGGTGATGATGTTCCTGCTGTACTCGTCGCAGTTCAAGAACGAGACCTTCGACGGCATCTCGTACCGGACCTACTACATGGTCTCGATGGCGACCTTCGGCACCCTCGGGGCCGCGCTCAACACCGGGATGCGGATCTCGCTGGAGCGCAAGAGCGGTTGGACGCGCCAACTGCGCCTGACCGCGCTGCCGGGCTGGGGCTACCTGCTCTCCAAGGTCGCCGCGGCGGGTGCGCTGACGCTGCCGTCGGTGCTGGCCGTCTTCGCACTGGGCGCGGTCCAGGGCGTCCACTTCGCCCCGCTGACCTGGGTCGGCATGGGCCTCGCGGTCTGGGGCGGCGGCTTCGTCTTCGCCGCGGCCGGTGTCGCGCTGGGCTACGCGGCCGCGCCGGACGCGGTGCAGCCGATCACCATGATCGCCTATATGGGCATGGCGTTCCTCGGCGGCTCCTGGTTCCCGATCACCGGCGGCCTGAAGTCGATCGGGCAGTACACCCCGGTCTACCTGTACAACGAGATCGCCAAGTACCCCGTCAACGGGGTGAGCGTGAGCGTCTCCCAGGTCGCCGGACTGCTCGCCTACCTGGCCGTCTTCGGCGCCCTGGCAGCATGGCTCTACCAGCGGGACCGCAAGGCCCTCTGAGGACAAGGCAGGACAGCGGTGCGGAGAGTGCGGCGGGTGGACAGGACGGTCGGGAGGCCGCCCGGTCCACCGCGGCCGCATCCAGGCACGGACGGGGGTAAGAAGGCGATATGAGCGAGTGCGAGTCGGGGCCGCCGAACCCGGTGAGGGTCGGGATGCCCCCCGACAACCGGCGGCAGATGTTCATCAAGCTGTGCTGGATGCTGCTCTGGCTGGTCTACCTGGCCTATCCGGTCACGGACCTGCTCAACGGCGACCACACGGTGGCCGGCGACGTCTACGGCTGGGTGATGCTCGCCGCCTTCCTCGCCTGCTACGTGACGCTGATCATGCGCCGCCAGGCGCGGCTCGACCCCTGGCAGCCGTGGTTCGGCTGGGTGCTGGCCGCCATGCTGGCGATCGCCGTGACCACGACCCTGTCGCTCGACAGCGCCTGGCTCGCGCTCTTCGCCTACACGGCCGTCTCGTCCGGTGCCGTGCTGCCGTCGCCGTACGGGTTCTACGGCGTGATCGGGGTCTCCGGGCTGCTGGTCACGTTGGGCCTGGTGACGCACGCGGACGGTGGTGCGCTGGTCGGCATCACCCTGGGCGGGCTGCTCGGTGGCCTGGCCATGACCAGCCTCATGCAGTTGGTCGCCACCATGCGCGAACTGCGCGAGGCACGACAGGCGGTGGCCGCACTCGCCGCCTCCGACGAACGGCTGCGCCTCGCCCGCGACCTGCACGACCTGCTCGGCCACTCGCTGTCGCTGATCACCCTCAAGACCGAGCTGACCGCCCGTTTCCTCGACCAGGAGCGCTACGAGGAGGCGCGGGCCCAGGTCGGCGACATCGAGAAGGTCTCCCGGCAGGCCCTGGTCGACGTCCGCGAGGCGATCGGCGGGTATCGGCGGCCGAAGCTGGCCGTGGAGCTGGCCGCGGCGCGCACCGCGCTCAGCGCGGCGGACATCCAGATCGACGCGCCGCTCGACCTGGCCGATCCACGTCCCGGGCTGGGCCTGGAACAGGAGGGGGCGCTCGGCTGGGCGCTGCGCGAGGCGGTCACCAACGTCGTCCGGCACAGCGGCGCCGCGCTCTGCCGGATCCGCCTGATCGAGGACTTCGCGCCGGAGGGCGCGGTCGGCCGGGTGCTGACGCTGGAGGTCGCCGACAACGGTTCGAGCGGCAAGCACAGCACTCCGGGCAACGGGCTGACCGGCCTCGGCGAGCGGCTCGCGCTGGCCGACGGATCGCTCGACGCCGGGCCGGCCAAGCGCGGCAAGGGGTTCACCCTCCGCGCGACCGTGCCGCTGCGTCAGCGGATCGATGCCGATCACGAGCCGGTGGCCGGTACCGTGCAGGAGTGATCAAAGTTCTGCTCGCCGAGGACCAGGGCATGGTCCGCGAGGCGTTGGCCGCTCTGCTCGGCCTCGAGGGCGACATCGACGTCGCGGTCCAGTTGGCGCGCGGCGACGAGGTGGTGGCCGCGGCCAAGGCCCACGACGTCGACGTGGCACTGCTGGACATCGAGATGCCCGGCCTCACCGGGATCGAGGCGGCGGCCCAACTCCGGCGCGCCTGCCCGGGAGTGAAGATCGTGGTGCTGACCACCTTCGGTCGCCCCGGCTACCTGCGCCGCGCCATGGAGTCGGGTGCGGACGCCTTCCTGGTCAAGGACGCCCCGGCGGCCCAACTCGCCGAGGCGGTCCGCCGGGTGCTCCGCGGCGAGCGGGTCATCGACCCGACCCTCGCCGCCGCGGCGTTGGCCGAGGGCGCCAACCCGCTCACCTCCCGCGAACGCGACGTGCTGGCCGCGGCGGCCGACGGCTCCGCCAACGCGGAGATCAGCCGCCACCTGCACCTGTCCGAGGGGACGGTGCGCAACTACCTGTCGGCGGCGATCCAGAAGACCGGCGCGCGCAACCGCACGGAGGCCGTGCGGATAGCGCTGGAGAAGGGCTGGCTCTAGGGCCTGCTTCCGGCCCTATGCCTGCTGGCGTTGGGGTCGTGGCAGCAATCCTGCCTCGCGGAGGGGGTCGTAGAGGCGGGAGCCGCTGTAGTAGAGCCCGGAGACGACGTAGTAGATGTTGGTGATCACGATGAGCACCACCGACGTGACCACGTAGAGCAGGGTGCCGAGCCCGGGGACGGAGTCGACCGGCAGCGTGTAGGCCATGATCACCCGCACCGCGGAGTCGCCGAGCAGGGCGATCCCCCAGAGCACGCTGCCGACCTTCCAGACCCGTCGGAACCGGGGGAGTCGCTCCCACAACTCGTCCCAGTCACCGGGGATGTCGGCCATGCGGCGGCGTCCCTCCAGTATCGGCCGGGTGTACAGGAAGGCCAGCGGCCGGGTCGCCCACACCGATGCGATGAACCAGGCCCCGGTGACCCCGGTCAGCCATCCCTCGCGGGCCAGCAGGAACCGCGGGCTGCCGCTGATCAGCGAGACCAGCGCGCTGAGCACCAGCATCGAGAGCATGTAGAGCGCCAACCCGTCGGTCTCGCGCGACCGCAGCCACCGTACGACCGCGAAGCCGGCGGGCAGGACGGCCGAGAGGACCAGCGTCAGGTAGAGGCCGACTCCGGCCGCCCGCAGGACGTAGAACATGGCGGTCGGCGCGGCGAAGTCGCCCACGAAACGCATGATCTGACGTGCCTTCATGACAGCTTCGCCCCCTGTGCGGTGGTGACCGCGGCAGCTGTGCCGAGGCCGAAGAGCGTCACCAACTCCTCGGCGTAGGCGTCGAGATCGAGGTCCGGCGCGGTACGCAGCAGGTACGGCAGCCCGTCCAGTGAGCGCTGGATCGTCGCGGCCAGCACGAAGCTGTCGAATGTCCGGAAGTCGCCGCTCTGCTGGCCGGATTCGAGGATCTGCTGCAGCGGCGAGAAGACCCTCCGCTCGCCGTCCCCGTCGTGGCCCCCGTCGTCGACCTCGGCTCCCACGCCGAGGAAGACGGACATCAGCGCGTCCATCTGCTTCCGGTGCGTCGCGACGAACGCCACCACCCCACGGATGTACGCGGCGAGCGCGCTCGGCGGATCCGTGGCGTCACGCATCCGCTCGGCCATGAAGGCGCTGATCTCGCCGTAGACCTGGGCCATGACGGCCTCGATCAGCTCGTCCTTGCCGGCGAAGTGGTACGAGATGAGCCGCGTACTGCTGAGCTGCGCCCGCTCCGCGATCCGCGCGAAGGAGGCCT
The DNA here is from genome assembly GCF_041262485.1 of Streptacidiphilus sp. BW17. Lineage (NCBI taxonomy): Bacteria > Bacillati > Actinomycetota > Actinomycetes > Kitasatosporales > Streptomycetaceae > Streptacidiphilus > Streptacidiphilus sp. BW17. The sequence continues at coordinate 237,696 of NZ_JBGCCR010000003.1, forward strand.
GGCCGTAGCCGAGTTCGGCGATGGTCTCGATCGTCGCCGCAATGATCTGCGCGCGCCGCGCGGTGGCGGCGACGGAGCGAGTACGACTGGCGTCGTTTACTGGCATGAGTAAAAAGTACGTCGACTGAGTAACGAAAACAAGAGGGGACGGTGCAACGTCCCGGTCGAGGGATCAGTTCAGCCGGTGCCGGGCGGCCTTCGCTTCGAGGCGAACCCGCGCCGCCGACTCCGGGTCGAAGGCGTCCAGGATGGTCGCGTACTCGTCCATCTGCTCGGCGCCCTCCAGGAAGTGGCCCGTCTTGACCAGGAGTTCCGCGCGTTCCAGGCGCAACTGCGCCGGGTGGCGGGGGAGCAGCAGGGCCAGCTCCGTGGCCCACAGCTGGGTGCGCGCGTGTTCGGGCCTCGCCGAGGCCCAGTTGCGGATGTTGGCGAGGATGCGGAGCACGATCTCGTGCGGCTCCGCAGGTCGCAGCAGGTCGGGGGTCAGCCGGTAGCCCGCCTCGCGGGCCAGGTCGGAGGCGTCGTCGGGGGTGAGCAGTTGACCGCCGTGGAACGGGTCGACCAGGACGTGCTCGCCCTGCGGATCGCCCACGCCGACCACGAAGTGCCCCGGCAGGCCGAGCCCGTAGACCGGGAGCCCGGTCCGCGCGCCGACCGCGATCCAGACCGCGCTGACCGTGATCGGCAGCCCTCGCCCGCGCCGCAGCACCTCGTGCAGCAGCGAGGACTCCAGCCGGTTGTAGACGCCCTGGCCGCCGCGCAGATCGGCGGAGCCGGCCAGGACGCCCGCCAGCAGCGCGGCGGTCTCCGCCGCCGAGCCTGGCGGCGCCTCCCGGACGGCCGAGGCGACCGACGCCGCCAGGCGATCCAGAGCGCGCAGCGCCGGGGCGAGGGCCTCCTCGATGCCGCCCGGTTCGGCGACCAGATCCACCTCGAAGCCCATGAGCAGGCACAGTTGTGCGAGGTCCGGCCGTTCCGCGCGGGCCTCTTCGGCGAACCGCGCTCTGCTCTCCTCGCTCACGGGCGAGGATTCTATGCGCGCTGCGTGTGACGAACCTGCATCGTCGACGGATCGAACGGGCGGGCGCGTTGCCCGAAGGCCCTGGATCAGGACCCGAGTCGGGCGTAGCGGTACCGGTAGACGACGTCGAAGCCGAGCTTGTCGTACAGCGCCTGCGCACCCTCGTTCTCGGCCTCGACCTGCAGATACGCGGCCGTGGCGCCCTCCTCCGCCGCCCGCGCCGCCAGCACGGACATCAGCGCCGTGGCCAGGCCGCGCCGCCGCGCCTCCGGCGCTACCTCTATGGCGGCCATCCCGACCCACGCGCCGTCCACCACGGCGCGGCCGATCGCGGCCGGCCCGCCGCTGATCTCCGGCAGCGAGACCGAGGCGAACCACACCGAGGGCCCGCTGTGCAGCAGTGACGTTGCTGCCTTCACCTTCGCCGGGTCCCCGCCCACCCGCTGGTAGCGGGCCAGCCACTCTGGACCGGCCGTGCGGAACAGCCGCACGTCCGCGTCGGCGTGGCGGGTGGCCCGGACCAGGTCGGCCAGCGGCGCGGTCCGGACCAGCGTCTCCGCCTCCGACGCGCCCCGCTCCGCCAGCGCCGCGCCCAGCCCCTCGGGGGAGCCCGGCTCGGTGACCTCGACGTAGCCGGGCAGACCGCGCTCCGCGTACCAGGCCTGGACGTGGGTAAGCGCCTCCGGCAGCGGCAGGCCCGGATCCCCGAGCGTCTGCGCGGAGTTGCCGCGCCGGGTGAAGCCGGAGGACGCCCGCAGCATCCACTCGCCCAGCGGCTCCTGCTCCAGTGCGGCCCAGCCGCGGGCGGCGATCCGCTGCAGTTCGGCCGGGGTCGGCGACTCGGGCGCGCTTGCGGACCGGCGCACCGGCGCGGGCGGGACGGGCTTGCCCGCCACGACCTCGGCCACGGGAACCGCGACCGCCTCACCGGCCCGGTTCACGACGGTCAGTACCCCGTTGTCCCAGGATGTGAACACACCGAGCACATCCGTGAACAGCGGGCGACCTTCCCGGAACCCGGCAACACGCCGGATCATCACGCGTCGTCCCAGGTCAGACGGGTTGAGCCGGACTCCAGCGCCCGCGTGTCCGATACCTTGGGACGTCATGACCGCCACCTCCGTTACATCCAGTGCCTTCGACCGGCGATACTAGGGGCGGGCATCGACGACGCCGCGCTTCCCTTGCGCGTATGTAGCCCCTACGAGGAGGAATGACAGCGTGACCTACGTCATCGCGCAGCCTTGTGTCGACGTGAAGGACAAGGCGTGCATCGAAGAGTGCCCGGTCGACTGCATCTACGAGGGCAAGCGGTCCTTGTACATCCACCCGGACGAGTGCGTCGACTGCGGCGCGTGTGAGCCGGTCTGCCCGGTCGAGGCGATCTTCTACGAGGACGACACTCCGGACGAGTGGAAGGACTACTACAAGGCGAACGTCGACTTCTTCGACGACCTCGGTTCGCCCGGTGGTGCCTCCAAGCTCGGTGTGATCGACAAGGACCACCCGTTCATCGCCGCGCTGCCGCCGCAGAATCAGGACCACTAGGACCACGGACCACTGGGGACCACTCAAGTGACCTCGTCGCACGACAGCACCGCCGCGCCGTCCCTCCTCGGAGGGGCGGCGCGCCGCGTCTCAGCACTTCTTCCGGCGTTCCCCTGGGACCGCCTGGAGCCGTACAAGGCCACCGCCTCGGCCCACGCCAACGGCCTGGTCGACCTCTCGGTCGGCACACCGGTCGACCCGGTCCCGAAGCTGGTGCAGGACGCACTGGCCGCGGCGTCGGACAGTCCGGGCTATCCGACGGTCTGGGGCACCACGGCCCTGAAGGACGCCCTGGTCGGCTGGGTCGAGGGCCGCCTCGGCGCGGAGGGCGTCACGCACCACAACGTCCTGCCGCTGGTCGGCTCCAAGGAGCTCGTCGCCCTGCTGCCGTGGCAGCTCGGCCTCGGCGCAGGCGACCGGGTCGCCCTCCCGCGGCTCGCGTACCCGACGTACGAGGTGGGCGCCCGCCTGGCCCGCGCGGACTACGTCGTCTACGACGACCCGACCGAGCTGGACCCGGAGGGTCTGCGGCTGCTCTGGCTCAACTCGCCCTCCAACCCGACCGGTCGGGTGCTCGGCGTGGACGAGCTGCGCCGGATCGTGGCCTGGGCGCGGCAGCACGGCGTGCTCGTCGTCAGCGACGAGTGCTACCTGGAGCTGGGCTGGGAGGCGGAGCCGGTCTCGGTGCTGCACCCGGACGTCTGCGGCGGGTCGATGGCCGGTCTGGTCGCGATCCACTCGCTGTCGAAGCGGTCCAACCTCGCCGGTTACCGCTCGGCGTTCGCCGCGGGCGACGCGGACGTCCTGGGCGAGCTGCTGGAGGTGCGCAAGCACAGCGGCTTCATGGTCCCGGCCCCCGTCCAGGCCGCGACCGTCGCCGCCCTGGGCGACACGGCCCACGTGGCGGAGCAGCGCGAGCGCTATGCCGCGCGGCGCGCGTCGCTGCGTACGGCGCTTACGGCCTACGGCTTCCGGATCGAGCACTCCGAGGCGAGCCTCTACCTGTGGGCGACCCGGGACGAGCCGTGCTGGGACACCATCGCCGACCTCGCCAAGCACGGCATCCTGGCCGCGCCGGGCGAGTTCTACGGCGAGGCGGGCGCGAACTTCGTCCGCGTGGCCTTCACGGCGACGGACGAGAGGGTCGCGGCCGCGGTCGCCCGTTTGCGGGCGTAACCCTTACTGCCTCGGGACGTTGCCAACGTCCAGGGGCGCGAGGCTCTGCTGAGCAGGTAGTTGCACAGCCGGGGGCGCGAGGAACTGCGCGACAAGCCATTGTGAGTGGTGTGTCGCCGAACGAGCAGGGCCATCCGGACAGGGTGGTTGCTCGTGCAGTTCCTCGTGCCCCTTCTTGCATGGTTGCTCGCCTGCCCAGCCGCTCCCGTCCCGGGGACTGACGCTGCGCAGGAGCCGTGCTACCCCAGCGGGAGGCCGCCGACGCCCGGGAGGACGTTGGTGACCGTGCTCAGCGGGGAGTTGGCCGCGCCGCCCAGGCCGGGGAGGCTGCCGAGACGCTGGGCCGGGGCCTCGCGGGTGACGCCGCCGAGCGCGCCCTGAGCTGCCGTCAGCGGGGTGTTGACGGGCAGGCTCTGGAGCGGCAGCGCACCGAGCGGACCCGAGGCGGGGGCCGGAGCCGCCGCCGGGGCCTGAATCGGCGCCGACAGGGGCGCCCCGGCCGGCGCGGCCGCCGTGCCGTCGGTCGCAGCCGCGGGCATCGCCCGGGTGCCGGTCAGCGCGCCCGTGCCGTGGGTCGCGGTGACGGCCTGGCCGGCCAGGCCGACGACCTGGAGGGCGGACTCGCCCAGCGAGCGGTTGGCGATCGGGACGGCCTGGCCCGCCGTGCTGCCGGCCGCGTCGGCGACCACCGGGACACCGTCGCTGACGGCCCGGCCCGCGCCCGTGCCGGCCAGCTCGCCGGTCTGGTGCGTGGCGCTCTGGAGCTGGCTGCCCAGACCCGCCGTGTCCAGGCTGCTGACACCGCCCAGGTCGGGCACCGTCGGCAGTGCAGGGGCGGCCTGCGCCGCACCCGCAGCGATCACCGGGGCCGCACCGGCCGCGACGACGAGGGCGGCCTGGACGATCCGACGCGAGAGGGGGAGAGACATGGTGCTCCTAGTGATGGGACGACAGGACCCGTCCGCCGGGCGGACGTGGTGATTACCGCCCCAGGAGCAAGAAGGTTGCGGCCGTTCCGGGTAAAGAGTTCCCCAACGACATCGATGCAATGTCCGTATTTGTCTACATATAAGAAGCGCCGTCAGGCCTTCGGGTGAAAGGTTTCCTCACAGTCCCCGCACGGGTTTTCTGTTCGGTCGCGAGAGATTTCGGCGGAGCCGACCCGAATGGCCCAATTCGTCAACCTGTGGCGGTTCGGTTAACTCTTCTGGGGAGCCCTGTGGGCTCCGAAGTTGCCGCCCTGTCCGGAGATCTGAGGCTCCGTCAGGACGAGGCAACGGTCAGCCGGACGTCGGTCGGCGAGCTCGACGACACGTCGGACGCCGGGGCGGCGGACGCCGACGCGGAGCCGTCGGCCGCGACCCAGCCCTTGTCGGAGGCGTCGGCCGTCCACGCCTTGCCCGCGTACGTGACGCCGGTGATGTGCAGGTCCTTGGCGTGCGCGACCGCCCACTGCGCCACCGCCCAGCCGTGCTCCGTCGGATACGCGCCGCCGTGCACCTGGACGTCGAGCCGGTCCTGGGTCGGGCCGGACGGGGACGCGCCGGAGGAGTCGGACGAGGAGGCGCCCGCCGCGCCCAGCGGCGTGGTGCTGACCACGTGGCCGAAGTCCTTGGACAGTGCCGCCGACACGTCGGACGTGCCGGTCCCGGCGCTCGCGGCGCCGACGCCGTCGACCGTGCAGCTGAGCCCCGCCTGGACGCGGCCCGTCAGCGCGCCGGACAGCGTGGTCGCGTCCGCCTCGTGCTGGGCGTAGGCGTCCGGGTAGGCGCTGTGCTGAACGTCCTGCGCGGCCTGGGTGAGCGGGAGTTGGGCGTAGCCCGGGATCTGGACCAGCTTGTCGAGGAACCTGTTGGTCGCGTAGACCGGGTCCGCGATCTGCTGCGGTGTGCCCCAGCCCTGCGAAGGACGCTGCTGGAACAGGCCGATGGAGTCGCGGTCGCCGCCGTTGAGGTTGACCAGCTGCGACTCCTGCATCGCCGTGGCCAGCGAGATGGTGACCGCGCGCTCCGGCAGGTTGCGCGCGGTGGCGACGGCGGCGATGGTGCTGGCGTTCTCCATCTGGTCCAGGTCGAGTTGGACGATGCCGTCCGGGGTGTCCGCCTGGCAGCCCTCGGAGAGCGGGCCGGGCAGCAGGCCACGGCCCTTGCCGATGAGCACCACCACGACCACCGCGAGCACCGCCAGGATGGCCAGCGCAGGAAGGCAGGCCAACCAGCGTCGGCGTCGACGTCGCGGCGGACGGGCCTCCTCGTGCCCCGCGCTCATCATCTCGCTCAGACTCACCCCGCCGTCCCTTCCCCGGTGTCGCTGCCGCCGGCCTCGGCCGGTCCCTGCCCGGTGCTCGTCACTCAGCGCTCGTCGACAACCGTCGATCCGTTCGACTCGCCCCAATTAGGCCGACTGGCACCCTACCGACTGGGACGGTGCTGTTGGGACTACGGTTCGCCTGCGTACCTGTGAGCTGCGCCGCTCAGCAGGTCTCGGGTTAACCGGCAGGCAAAGCCACGTAGGCTGGCTGTCCATGAGTCGCCATGTCGCTTCCGCGCCCGCCGCGCCCGCCGTGCCCGAGCTGGATCTGAGTCTGACCGGGGCGGAGCTCACCGCCCGCCTGGTCGACATCCCCTCCGTGAGCGGTTCGGAGCAGCAGATCGCCGACGCCGTAGAGGTCGCCCTGCGGAAGCTCCCGCACCTGACCGTGGAGCGGGACGGTGACGCGATCGTGGCCCGGACCGACCTCGGCCGCTCGGAGCGGGTCATCCTGGCCGGTCACCTGGACACTGTGCCGATCGCCGACAACCTGCCCTCGCGCGTGGAGGGCGACCTGCTCTGGGGCTGCGGCACCTCGGACATGAAGTCCGGCGTAGCCGTCCAGCTGCGCATCGCGGCCACCGTGCCCGAGCCCAACCGGGACCTGACCTTCGTCTTCTACGACCACGAGGAGGTCGAGGCGAGCCGCAACGGCCTCGGCCGCCTGGCCCGCAACCACCCGGAGTGGCTGACGGGCGACTTCGCGGTGCTGATGGAACCGAGCAGCGCCCAGGTCGAGGGCGGCTGCCAGGGCACCCTGCGCGCCGAGATCCGCACCAAGGGCACCCGCGCACACTCCGCCCGCAGCTGGCTGGGCGAGAACGCGATCCACAAGGCCTCGCCGATCCTTACCCGCCTGGCCGCCTACGAGGCTGCGCGGGTCGAGATCGACGGCCTGGAGTACCACGAGGGCCTGAACGCGGTCCGGATCGAGGGCGGCGTCGCCAACAACGTGATCCCGGACGAGTGCCTGGTCGTGGTCAACTTCCGCTACGCCCCCAACCGCACGCCGGAGGAGGCGACGGCGCACGTCCGCGAGGTCTTCGCGGGCTTCGACGTCGTGGTCACCGACTTCGCCGCCGGAGCGCTGCCCGGCCTGTCGGCCCCGGCCGCCGCGGCATTCGTCGAGGCGACCGCGACCACCCCGACGGCCAAGTTCGGCTGGACCGACGTGGCGCGCTTCTCCGAGCTGGGCATCCCGGCGGTCAACTACGGTCCGGGCGACCCGAACTACGCCCACAAGCGGGACGAGCACTGCTCGCTCTCCGCGATCGAGGAGTGCGAGAAGCGGGTCCGCGCCTGGCTGACCGCCTGACCGGAGCCCATGCGGCTGACGTGAGGCCGGTGGCGGACGGCCAACGGAAATCCACCCGCGCGTTGATCTCCCGACGTACGCTGCGGAGGTATGACAGACGACCGCAGCCACCAGCCAAACGATCACGTCAACGGCCCCGAGCAGGTCCGCCTGCGCGGCAAGGTGCGCGTCAAGCACCGAGGGCCGGTGCTGCTGCGCGGGGACCAGGTCGACTCCAGTACCACCGACCAGCGTCTGCTGGACTCCGCCGGTCCGTCCGACTGGCTGCACACCGACCCGTGGCGGGTCATGCGGATCCAGTCCGAGTTCGTCGAGGGCTTCGGCGCCCTCGCCGAACTCGGACCGGCGGTCAGCGTCTTCGGCTCGGCCCGGACGCCCGTCGACTCCGTCGAGTACAAGGCCGGGGTCCGGATCGGCCGCGCGCTGGTCGAGGCCGGCTACGCGGTGATCACCGGCGGCGGGCCGGGCGCGATGGAGTCTGCCAACCGCGGCGCGTTCGAGGCGGGCGGCACCTCCGTCGGCCTCGGCATCGAGCTGCCCTTCGAGCAGGGCCTCAACGACTACATCCACCTCGGGCTGAACTTCCGGTACTTCTTCGTCCGGAAGACCATGTTCGTCAAGTACAGCCAGGGCTTCATCGTGCTGCCGGGTGGCTTCGGCACGCTGGACGAGCTGTTCGAGGCGCTCACACTGGTCCAGACGCACAAGGTCACCAGGTTCCCGGTGATCCTCTTCGGCACCGCGTACTGGTCCGGCCTGCTGGACTGGATCAGGAACACCCTCATCGCCGAGGGCAAGGCCTCCGCGGGCGATCTGGAGCTGGTCCAGTGCACCGACTCCGTCGAGGAGGCCGTCAAGATCCTGGAGGCCAGCCGCACCAACGGCCACCCGCAGCCCGCCCACAACCCGGAGTAGGGGTCGGCGGCAGCGCGCGGGAGGTCGCTCAGGCCAGCCCCCGGCGGGCGACCGCCGGGGGACGGGTGCCACGGATCGAGGCGACCATGTCGAGCACCTGCCGGGTCTCGGCGACCTGGTGGACCCGGTACACCTGGGCCCCCAGCCAGGCCGAGACCGCCGTGGTCGCGAGGGTGCCGAGCAGCCGCTCACCGACCGGCTTGTCCAGCGTCTCGCCGACGAAGTCCTTGTTGGAGAGCGAGACCAACACCGGCCAGCCGGTCTCGGTCATCTCCGGCAGGCGGCGGGTCGCCTCCAGCGAGTGGCGGGTGTTCTTGCCGAAGTCGTGGCCCGGATCGATCAGGATGCCCTCGCGCGGGACGCCCAGCGCCAGCGCCCGCTCCGCCTCACCGGCGACCGTGCGCTCCATGATGTCCGCCATGACGTCCGCGTACTCGACCCGGTGCGGACGCGTCCGCGGCTCCGTACCTCCGGCGTGGGTGCAGACCAGGCCGACCCGGTGCTTCGCGGCGACCTCGGCCAGCAGCGGATCGACGCCGCCCCAGGCGTCGTTGATCAGGTCCGCGCCCACCTCGCAGACGGCCTCGCCGACCTCGTGCCGCCAGGTGTCCACGCTGAGCACCACGTCCGGATGCCGCTCCCGCAGTGCGGCGACGAAGGGGACGGTGCGGCGCAGCTCCTCCTCGACCGTGACCTCGTCCCCGGGCCCGGCCTTGACGCCGCCGATGTCGAGGATGGCCGCGCCCTCGGCCACCGCCTTGTCGGCTGCGGCGAAGGCGGCCTCGTCGGTGAAGGTCGCGCCCCGGTCGAAGAACGAGTCCGGGGTGCGGTTGACGATGGCCATGATCACGAGCTCGTCCGGAGCGAAACTGCGGGTGCCGAGCTTCAAGGGCCTGCGGGCCATGCGTCCTCCCAGGCTGGTACGCCATGATGGCTGTCAAACGTTTGGGGCTCGTCCATGATCCCCCACCGGCAGCCTGGAGTGGGCCCGTGTTCTGGTTGATCCTCGTCCTGATGGTGCTGGTCGTCGGCGCGGCCGCGCTGGCCGCGCTCGGCGCGGGCGGTTCCCTCCCGGACGCCGAGCGGGACCGGCTGGCGGCCGGCCTGCCCAAGGACCGGTCCGTGGCCCACGACGACATCGACGAACTGCGCTTCCCGATGGCGCTGCGCGGCTACCGGATGGACGAGGTGGACGACACCCTGGACCGCCTGGCCGCGGAGCTCTCCCAGCGCGACCACCGCGTCGCGGAGCTGGAGCACGCGCTCTCCGCCGCGCTGGCACCCGCGCGTGGCGCGAGCGCGGGCGCGGGCGCGACTCCGGAGGCGGTGGCCGAGGGGTACCAGCCGACGATCCAGCTCGGGAAGGTCGAGATACCGACCGGGCCGGAAGAGAAGGCCGAGACCGAGAAGGCCGCGACGGAGAAGGCCGAAGACGGTGCAGGCGACCACGAGCCCGACGAGCCGGAGGACGAACAGCGATGAGTGAGGCGGTTCGGGGCGAGGACGGTCTGCTCCGGTGTCCCTGGGGTCTGTCGGCTCCGGACTACGTCGAGTACCACGACAGCGAGTGGGGAAAGCCGGTCCACGGCGACTCCGCGCTGTACGAGCGGCTCTGCCTGGAGGCGTTCCAGTCGGGCCTGTCCTGGATCACCATCCTGCGCCGCAGGGAGGGCTTCCGGCGGGCCTTCGACGGGTTCGACCCGGCCAAGGTCGCGGCCTACGACGACGCGAACGTCGAGCGCCTGCTCGCGGACGAGGGGATCATCCGCAACCGCGCGAAGATCCTGGCGACCATCGCCAACGCCCGTGCCCTGCTGGAGCTGGACGGCACCTCGTTGGACGCCCTGATCTGGGGCTTCGCCCCGGACCCCGCTCCGAAGGCACCCACCTCCCTCGTGGAGGTCCCGGCGGTGACGCCGGAGTCGACGGCCCTGGCCAAGGAGCTGAAGCGGAAGGGTTTCCGCTTCGTCGGCCCCACGACGGCCTACGCGATGATGCAGGCCTGCGGCCTCGTCAACGACCACCTTGCGGACTGCTTCGCGAGGTAGTTGCCCTGTCCGGCGTCACCGAACGCCGGATCAGGCTCCGGTGAATCGCGGCTTCTCCTTGGCCAGGAAGGCCTGGACCGCGATCCAGTGGTCCGCCGACGCGCCGGCGAGGGTCTGGAGTTCGTCCTCCTTCGCCAGCGTCTCCACCAGCGAGTGGGACGAGCCGTACGCCAGCGAGGACTTGATCGCGCCGTAGGCGACCGTCGGGCCGTCGGCCAAGGTGCGGGCGAACGCCCGTGCCTCCGTGGCGAGTTCCGCGCTCGGGACCACGCGGTTGGTCAGGCCGAGGGTCAACGCCTGCTCGGCCTTGATGGTCTGAGGGAACATCAGCAACTCGGTGGCCTTGGCGTGGCCGACCAGGCGCGGCAGGGTCCACGACGCGCCGGAGTCCGCCGTCAGGGCGACCCCGGCGAAGGACGTGTTGAACCCGCCGTGCTCGGCGAGCAGCCGGAAGTCGCAGGCCCAGGCCAGCGCCGCGCCCGCGCCCGCCGCCACGCCGTTGATCGCGGCGACGACCGGCTTGCGCATCGTCGTGAGCGCGGTGACCAGCGGGTTGTAGTGCTCGTGGACCGTCGAGAGCGCCGAGCCGCCCGACTCCCTGGCAGCGCTCAGGTTGCCGACGTGCTCCTTGAGGTCCTGGCCCACGCAGAACGCGCGGTCGCCCGCGCCGGTCAGCAGGACCGCGCGGACCGAGGCGTTCTCCGCGGCGTCCTGCGCGGCGTCGCGCAGGGCCACCTTGGTCGCGGTGTCGAGCGCGTTCATCGCCTCGGGGCGGTTGATGGTGAGGGTCGCGAGCCCGTCCTCGATCTCGTACAGCACGCTGTCGGCCACGTCCGGCTCCTCCTGGTCGTCACTGGTCGTCCCAGATGTCCCTGGTCAGCATGACGGATGCCACCTACCGGCGTAGATGTGACGTAGCCCACTTTCCCTCGGTTTCCACGAGCGGAACAGGGGCACCTCACACGGCGGCAGCCTGCCCGCGAGAGAGGGGAACTGAGGTGCGGTCGGAAGGCGTGTTCGAGTGCAGTCGGAGGTGCACCGAGAGGCCGCTGGGGCTGGGGTGATGCGTGACGTTGGTCATCGGACGGTCAGATGCGGGATACTGGTACTCCGATCAGTGCGTTCGAAACCGGCGGTGGACGGGCCGTGGGGTTCGGCTAGGACCAGGTGCAGGAAGGGGAACGAGCATGGCGGCCATGAAGCCGCGGACGGGCGACGGCCCGCTCGAGGTGACCAAGGAGGGGCGGGGCATCGTCATGCGAGTTCCGCTCGAAGGCGGCGGACGGCTCGTGGTCGAGCTGACGCCCGACGAGGCGCAGGCGCTCGGCGACGCCCTGAAGGACGTGTGCGGCTGACCGCACACCCTCAGCTCCACGAGCTCCAGGAGCTCCACGACGAAGGCCCTGTCCCGTTCGGGACAGGGCCTTCGCCCGTCAGCGCTTCCTCAACCGGGGCGCCGCCGACTGCTTCGCCACGCCACCGCGTCGTGGCTCGTCACCGCTTCACCGCGGCGAGCAGTCCGTCGCCGACCGGCAGCAGCGCCGGGACCAGGTCCGGATGCTCGCGGACGGTCCGCACCAGCTCTCTGACCGCGAGCGCACCCACGCCCAGCGCGCCCTCGAAGCAGACCGTTCCCCCAGGTCGGAGCAGGCGCAACGATTCAGCAAGGTAGCCCGTCGACTCCGCCGGATCGCCGTCGCAGAAGACGAGGTCGTACTGGCTGTCCGCCAGCCGTGGCAGCACGTCCAGCGCCGGGCCCGGGATCAGCCGTGCGCGGCTGGAGGCGAAGCCCGCCGCCGCGAACCCCTCGCGGGCCTGGCGTTGCAGGCCGGGGTGGATGTCGACGGTGGTCAGTACCCCGTCCGGGCGCATTCCGCGCAGCAGGCAGATGCCCGACACGCCGGTGCCGGTCCCGATCTCGGCCACCGCGCGGGCGGCCGTCGCCGCCGCCAGCAGACGCAGCGCCGCGCCGCTGCCGGGGGAGACCGGACGGACCGTGGCCGCGAGCGACAGCTCACGGGCGCGTTCGAGCACCGCGTCCTCGACGGCATAGGCGTCGGCGAGGGCGGCGTCCGCCTGTTCCCCGTAGCCGCTGATGCCTTCCTCCTGTGCCCCGAGTGTGCCCGAGTGTGCCCGACGCCTGAACTGTGTCGATTTCTGGCCACAGGTTAGTGGAGTGGAGCGGAACCGGGATCAAGGCCCGGCCGTTGGAAACAGATGAACGCCGCGTGCGAGCGCGGCGGAACGAGAACGGCGCACCGGGCGTATACACAACGCCCCAGGTGGGTCGTATGGTGATTGGCTTTTTATCCGGTGCTAACGGGTGGTGCGGATATGGTGGTGGCCCTGCTAGGCAGAAGAGCCGATCGAGGAGGTGTGGCTGAGGGGGGCGCTCGATCGCGGCACTTTCGCGGCCCCGCGCCGATCCGTACGCCAAAGCCCGTGATGAGTGAGTCGCAGCCCGAGTACGCGCCCGTCGACGAGACGGCTTCGAACGGCCAGCCCGGTGAGACCGTGTCCGACGGTCAGACCGCCACCTTCGACGACCAGAGCGCCACGGCTGCATGGACTCCGCCCAGTTGGGAGGAGATCGTCCAGACCCACAGCGCCCGGGTGTACCGCCTCGCCTACCGCCTGACCGGCAACCAGCACGACGCCGAGGACCTCACCCAGGAGGTCTTCGTCCGGGTGTTCCGTTCGCTGTCCACGTACACGCCCGGCACCTTCGAGGGCTGGCTGCACCGGATCACCACCAACCTCTTCCTGGACATGGTCCGCCGCAAGCAGCGGATCCGCTTCGACGCGCTGGCCGAGGACGCCGCCGAGCGGCTGCCCAGCCGTGAGCCGTCGCCCGCGCAGCAGTTCCACGACACCCACTTCGACGCCGACGTGCAGCAGGCCCTGGACACCCTTGCCCCGGAGTTCCGCGCCGCCGTCGTGCTCTGTGACATCGAGGGCCTCTCCTACGAGGAGATCGCCGCCACCCTGGGCGTCAAGCTCGGCACCGTGCGCAGCCGCATCCACCGTGGCCGGGCGCACCTGCGCGCCGCCCTGCAGCACCGCGCCCCCGGCGCGAGCGAGGGCCGTGAGCGCCGGGCCGGTGTGGACGTCGATGCCGAGGCACAGCTGTTGGCCGCCGAGGCGTTGGACGGGAGGCGGTCCTCGTGAGCGAGCGGCCCCGCCGCGCCGCGCGGTCGGAGGCAGCAGAGCTGCGGGTGACCCCGGTCTCCGTGGCCGTGCCCGCGTCTCCTGCGCAGGAGCACCACCTGGGCGACCGCCTGGCCGCCTTCATCGACGGCGAGCTGGACCACGGCGCCCGCGAGCGCGTCCAGGCCCACCTGGCCACCTGTCCCACCTGTCTGGCCGAGGCTGAGGAGGCCCGGCAGCTCAAGTCGCGCCTGCGCGAGGTGCTCCCTCCGGACCCCAGCCCGGTCTTCATGACCCGGTTGCTCTCCATCGCCGCGCCCGGGGCGGGCGACGACGGCGAGGGGCCGTCGTCGGGTCAGCCGGTCGCCGGTGCCGCGCGCGGCGTGCGGTCGTTGTTCGGCGGCTCGGGTTCGGGCTTCGGCTCCGCCGGCGGCCTGGGCGGTGGCGGTCTGCGGGGCAGCAGCTTCGGCTCCGGCGCGTTGGGCGCCGACCATCCGGTGCCCGGCGTGGACCCGCGCGCCCGCCGTGAGCGCTCCTCCCGCGCCCTGCGCGAGGTACGCGAGCCGCGGGATTCCGGCGGCCACGCAGGCAACGACGGTGGGAGCGAGGGCTCCCGACGCGAGGAGCCCCGTCCGATAGCCGCCCGGCTCCGCGCCGGGGTCGGGGGCGGGCTGATGCCGAGCCAGCCACTGTCCGGCGTGCTGGCCGCGGCGGCGGCGCCCATGGGCACGCAGCGTGGCCGACGTCTGGTCTTCGCCGCGGCGGGCGCCTTCTCGGTCGCGGCGGTGACCCTGAGCACCGCGTTGACGGGCGTCTCCGCCTCCTCCGACGCCCCCGCGGACGTCTCCCCGCTGTCCGGCACGGGCAACTACGCCCCCGCCGGGAGTCAGCTGGCGCTGGAGAACCTCCACGGCAACGACAGCGCCGCGCAGGAGGTCATGCACCGCACCACGGCGTTCCACCCGATGTCGGATCCCTCGGTGGTCCCGGCCCGTCGGCTGCTGCCCTGACCTCTGCACTCCCCGGCAGGAACGCTGACGGATCTCGGCAGGATCTCGCAGCAACCCTGCGCTGAACCCTCTGCGTGCGGGCGGGTCGGACTCCGGTCCGGCCCGCCCGTGGCGTTGCTTCCGATGCTCACGCGTGGCCGAACAGCAACTGTTCGCTGACTGAGAATGTGCGCGAACGGTAGCCCCGAGCCGTCGGTTCCTGTTTCAATCGCCATGGCAGCAAGGCGTTGAGGAGCAGTTCGGCATGGCAGCGGAGCAGCAGGTGGAGGAATCCCCGACTCCCCGGCAGAGCCGCCGATGCGCGCCCGCGTGGTGGAGTCACCCCGACGGGCCGGGCCCCGGCCGGGAGCCGATCTTCAGGCGGCGCGAGGAGCCGCGGGATGGCGACGCCGTGCGCGGACGCGCCCGTGGCCTGCGGCGACTGCTGCACATCCCGGCCCAGCGCGCGGCCCGCGGCTCGGTGTCGCGGCGCTCGCGGACGCTGCGGCCCCAGCGGACCGCGCGGACCAAGCGCCGGACCCCGCCGTTCGGTCCGAGGCTGGCCTCGCCGCGCGGGATCCTGATCGTCACCGTGGTCGTGGTCGTCGCCAGCCTGATCGGCGGCGGTCTCGGCGTCGCCGTCGAGGGTGCCCGGCAGGGCGGTCGGCTGACGCTGTCGAAGGCGCCCGCCACGTCCAAGACGCCCAGCCACACGGCCGAGGTGCTGCACGCGGTCCTGCCCGGCATCGTCTACCTGCAGGTGGTGGCGGACGGCCAGCAGACGACGGGCACCGGCGTGCTGCTCGACGCCGACGGCCACATCCTGACCAACAGCCATGTCGTCGCCCCCGACGGCACCCCCGGCACGGTCACTGTGACCTTCAACACAGGCCAGCGCCACCCGGCCACCCTGGTCGGGCGTGACGTCGGCACCGATCTGGCGGTGCTGCGGGTCACCGGCGTCTCCGGGCTGACCCCGGCGGTCCTCGGTGACTCGGACGACATCCAGGTGGGCGACCCGGTGATGGCTGTCGGCGACCCCTACGGCCTGCGCGGCACGGTCACCTCCGGCATCGTGAGCGCGCTGGACCGCCCGATCGTCTCCGGCCCCGGCATGCCCGGCGGTCCTTCGTACCTGGACGCCGTGCAGACCGACGCCGCGATCAACCCCGGCAACTCCGGCGGCCCGCTGCTGGACGCCAGCGGCACCGTGATCGGCATCAACACGGTGATCCGCTCCGCCGACCCGGACAGCACGGACCCCTACGGCAACAGCAGCGACAGCGGCAGCATCGGCCTCGGTTTCGCCATCCCGATCGACCAGGCCGCCGCCGTCGCCGCCCAGCTGATCGGCACCGGACACGCCGACCCGCCGATGATCGGGGTGACCCTGGACCGCTCCTTCCAGGGCGGGGCGAAGATCACCGCAGTGGCCCAGCGGAAGTCGCCGCTGCACGTCGGCGACATCGTCACGGCGGACGACGGCATCGCGGTCACCGACGCGGACGACCTGATCGCGCTGGTCCGCGGCCGCAAGGAGAACGCGGAGACGGTCCTCACCGTGCTGCGCGACGGCGACAGCCTGCCGGTGGTGGTCCACCTCACCTCGGGCCCGTCCGACACGACGTCCACCCGGGCCTGACCGCTCCGGACATGCCGGACATGACCGCTCCGACGCGGCCGGAGGGAGGATTCACACCTGCGGTTCCGCGGGCGCTGGTCCGTCCCGCGCCCCGGGCGATTAGTCTGGAGCCGTCACCACGTCATCAGGGGAGCCCACGACATGTTCTTCGACATAAGCCCACTCGAGATGGTGGTGCTCGTGGTCCTTGCCGTGGTCATCTTCGGCCCGGACAAGCTGCCGAAGATCGTCC
Source organism: Streptacidiphilus sp. BW17 (assembly GCF_041262485.1). Classification (NCBI taxonomy): domain Bacteria; kingdom Bacillati; phylum Actinomycetota; class Actinomycetes; order Kitasatosporales; family Streptomycetaceae; genus Streptacidiphilus; species Streptacidiphilus sp. BW17. Next base: position 254,039 of record NZ_JBGCCR010000003.1, read on the forward strand.
AGGACGTGATGGGCTTCATCCGCAAGGTGCGCGAGTTCTCGGACAGCGCCAAGCAGGACATCCGCAACGAGCTCGGCCCCGAGTACCAGGACTTCGAGTTCCAGGACCTGCACCCGAAGAACTTCGTGCGGAAGCAGCTGACCAAGCACGGCGACGAGTTCGGTCTGGACGAGCTCCAGGAGCTGAAGAACGGCTTCACCCGCGACGCCGCCGACGCCAGTGCCGCCGTGCGGGCGGTCCGCGCCGACCCGCTGGCCAAGGTCGCCCCGGGCGAGTCCGGCTCCGCCACGCCGTCGTCGACCTCCGGCAACCGCCCCGCGCAGCCGCCGCTGACCAGCGACGAGAGCGCGCCGTACGACCTCGACGCCACCTGATCTCCCGCACGGCGGGGTCTGACCCGGCCTGCTCGAACGGACCAGCGGGCCCGCCCTTCGGCGACCCGGTGGGCGCGTAGCCGCCTGCGGTACACGATCGCCTCCCTCCTCCCCGGTATGGTTCTGCCGGGGCGGACCAGGAAGAGGAGGCCGGTATGGACGCCACGAGCCACGCCGTGGGAGACGCCGTCATGGGGGAGAACGCCGCAGCGGCGTCGGGCGGTACTGCCGGTGCGACGGCTGGTGCCACGGCCATCGCGCCGGGCTTCCCGGACGCGGAGTTCCCCTGGTACGGCCTGGACGACGCCTGGACCGGCCGCCGCTGGTTCGGCACGGTCGGCACCTCGCCGGACGGCAGGGTCGTGGATTACGGCTCGCTGGGCCACGGCGAGGAGCCCGTCCGCTCGTACCTCTCCCAGGATCCGTCCGAGGGCCGACGCTTCGCCGTCGTGGTGACGGTCGCCAGCCGTACGGCCCGTCGCCTGGACGACGGCACCGGCATGCTGGAGGCCACCTCCATCGCCTCCGCCGCCTGGCTGGCCGGCTCGGGACTCCTGGCCGCCACCGAGCACGCCCCGATGGAGCGGACGCTCCGTCAGGACTGGCTCGACCAGCAGACCGCCCTCGCCTGGGACCTCGCCGACGACATCGACGGCCCGGCCTGGTCCTCGCTCACCCTCCCGGTCAACGGAACCCCGCAGGCGTTCCGCTACCGCGAGTCCGAGTACGGCTGGGTCCTCGCCGGGGACGCCCCCGGCGTCCACCTCGGCGCCTACGGCCGCGGCGTCAGCGCCTACGGCCTCGGCTTCACCACGGTCACCGACCTCGGGTCGTACGGGCAGTAGCCCTCGCGACCGCCCTCGCGACCGCCCTCGCGACAGCCCTCGCGACCGCCCTCGCGACGCGTCTGACGATGAACGCCGACCGTTCCCCCGCAGGTCAGGGGAGCGGTCGGCGTTGTGAGTGGCGGCGTGGCGGGTCGGGGAAACGACCCGGCCGGTCAGAACTTGTTCTTGGGCGTCAGTCCGAGCGACATGCCCGAGAGGCCGCGCTGGCGGTTGCCCAGCTTCGTGGCGATCGCGCGGAGCGCCGCGCCCGCCGGGGAGTCCGGGTCGGAGAGGACGACGGGCTTGCCCTCGTCGCCGCCCTGGCGGAGCTGGATGTCGATCGGGATGTTGCCGAGGACCGGGACCTTCGCGCCGGTCGCGCGGGTGAGCGCGTCCGCGACGGTCTGGCCGCCGCCGGTGCCGAAGACGTCGACCATCTCGCCGCAGTGCGGGCACGGCATGCCCGACATGTTCTCGATGACGCCGACGATGGTCTGGTGCGTCTGCAGCGCGATCGTGCCGGCCCGCTCCGCCACCTCCGCCGCGGCCTGCTGCGGGGTGGTGACCAGCAGGATCTCCGCGTTCGGGACCAGCTGGGCCACCGAGATGGCGATGTCGCCGGTGCCGGGCGGCAGGTCGAGCAGCAGCACGTCCAGGTCGCCCCAGTAGACGTCGGCCAGGAACTGCTGCAGCGCGCGGTGCAGCATCGGGCCGCGCCAGACGACCGGGGCGTTGCCCGGGGTGAACATGCCGATCGAGATGACCTTCACGCCGTTCGCCGACGGCGGCATGATCATGTTCTCGACCTGGGTCGGGCGGCCCTCCGCGCCCAGCATGCGCGGCACGCTGTGGCCGTAGATGTCGGCGTCGACCACGGCGACCTTGAGGCCCTGGTCGGCCAGCGCCGCGGCCAGGTTGACCGTCACCGAGGACTTGCCGACGCCGCCCTTGCCGGACGCGACCGCGTAGACGCGGGTCAGCGAGCCGGGCTTGGCGAAGGGGATCTCCTTCTCGGCCTGGCCACCGCGGAGCGACGTTGCCAGCTCCTTGCGCTGCTCGGCGCTCATCACGTCGAGCTCGACCTCGACCGAGGAGATGCCGGGCACGCGACCGACCGCGTCGCTGACCCGGTTGGTGATGGTCTCCCGCATCGGGCAGCCGGACACCGTGAGGTAGACGGCGACCTTGGCCGCGCCCGCCTCGTCGACGGCGACCGATTTCACCATCCCGAGCTCGGTGATGGGCCGGTTGATCTCTGGGTCCTGCACAGTCGCCAGGGCGGCGTGCACGGACTCCTCGATGGGGGTCGCCTGTGTGTCGGAAGCCATAACGGAATGGTACGGCGGCGGGGCGGGCCCGCTGACCCGTCAGTAGCGTGCAGCGGGTCACATCGGCAGGTCAGCCCGGCCGCAGGTCTGTGGCCACAGTTTCGCGGCCGCAGGTTCAGACGAGTTCCTCGTCGCGCTCCTCGTACGGGCGGCGGCCGTTGTCCAGCTCCTTGAGCAGCTGCTGCAGCTCCGAGCGGAGGAAGTCGCGGGTGGCGACCTCGCCGAGGCCCTGGCGCAGTGCGGCGACCTCGCGGGTGAGGTACTCGGTGTCGGCGACGGTGCGGTTGGACCGGTCGCGGTCCTGTTCCATGTTGACCCGGTCGCGGTCGTCCTGCCGGTTCTGCGCGAGCAGGATCAGCGGGGCCGCGTAGGAGGCCTGGAGCGAGAGGACCAGGGTCAGGAAGATGAAGGGGTACTCGTCGAACCGCACCGACGGCGGGGCGAAGACGTTCCAGGCGACCCAGATCAGGATGAGCACGGTCATCCAGACCAGGAACCGTCCGGTGCCCATGAACCGGGCGAACCGCTCCGACAACCGGCCGAAGGCGTCGGGGTCGGGCTGAGGCAGTGTCACCAGGGCGCGACGACGCCGCGGTTGGTCCAGCCGTGGACGCTTGCTCTCAACGGACGCGGCCATGAGCGCCCACCACCCTCTCCTGGTCGTCCTGTTCGTCCTGGTCTGCCGCGTCGTCCTGCTCTGCCGCGTCGTCCTGGACTGCCGTGTCGTTCCGGCGGTTCCAGTCGTCGCCCGCGTGCAGCACGCCCTCGCGCCAGTCGTCGGGCAGCAGGTGGTCGAGGACGTCGTCGACGGTCACCGAGCCGAGCAGGTTGCCCAGTTCGTCGACCACCGGCACACAGACCATGTTGTAGGTGGCCAGCCAGCTGGTGATCCGCGGCAGCTCGGTGTCCGGCGCGAGCGGGTCCAGGTCGTGGTCGACCAGCCCGCCGAGCAGCGTGTACGGGGGCTCGCGCAGCAGCCGCTGGAAGTGGACCAGCCCCAGGTACTTGCCGGTCGGCGTGTCCAGCGGCGGGCGGCACACGTAGACGACGGAGGCCTGCGCGGGCTTGAGGTCCTCGTTGCGGACCTTCGCCAACGCCTCGGCGACGGTGGCGTTCGGGGGCAGCACGACGGGTTCGGTGGTCATCAGACCACCGGCGGTGTGCTCCTCGTAGCTGAGCAGGCGGCGCAGCGGGGCGGCCTCTTCGGGCTCCATCAGCTGGAGCAGGTTCTCGGCCTCGTCACCGGGGAGTTCGGAGAGCAGGTCGGCGGCGTCGTCCGGGTCCATCGCCTCCAGGACGTCGGCGGCGCGCTCCTGGTGCAGGCCCGCGAGGATGGCCACCTGGTCGTCCTCGGGCAGCTCCTCCATGACGTCGGCGAGGCGCTCGTCGTCCAGCGCGGCGGCGACCTCACCACGACGCTTGGGGGAGAGGTGGTGCAGCACGCTGGCCAGGTCGGCAGCGCGCAGCTGGTCGAAGGTGGCGAGCAGGTTGGCCGCGCCCTGGTCCTCCTCGCGGAGCGCGAAACCGGTGACCGCCGACCACTCGACCGTCAGCGCCTCGCCCCGCCGCCGCAGCCGCCCGGCCTTGCCCTTCTCGACGAAGACCTTGTCGATCTCCCACTCGCGCCCGCGCACCCGGACCATGCCGACGTCCAGCACGGTGACCGTCTCACCGGCCTCGCCGTAGGGGGTGCCGGGATTGAGCGCGACGCGGCGGTCGAGCAGTTCGGCGAGGCAGAGCGTCTCGGTCGGGCGCTGCTCGAAGCGGCGCAGGTTGATCACGCCGGTCATCAGCACCTGGCCGGACTCGACGCTGGTGACGCGGTTCGTCGCCAGGAAGACGCGCCGCTTGCCCACGACCTCGACCACGAAGCCGAGCACCCGTGGCGGTTGGCTGCGCAGGCGCAGCGACACAACCACGTCGCGCACCCGGCCGACCTGGTCGCCGTTCGGGTCGAACACCGCCACGCCCGACAGGTGCGAGACGAACACGCGAGAGGTGCTCCCGCTCACCCACTGACCTCCCGACTTCTCCCGACTTGCTCCCGCGCCCGACGGACACGACCACCGAGGCCACGGTCTTAGCGGATCCCATACGCAGGCTCAGGCGTTCAGGCTACCTGGCGAGCTGTGGCGTGGACCGAGGGTTCAGCTCAGCCCCGGCTGCGGAGCTACTTCCGACGGAAGAGCAGTCGCGGCAGCGCCTTGGGGATCGGCCGCCGCGTCGTCGCGCTCGTCGGCACGGGGGCGGCGGTGTGCGCGGAGTCGGGCATCGCGCCCGGCCGCTCGACGCTGAACCCCTGCGGGACCAGCCGCAGCACACGGCTCTCCGTGGCCCAGCGGTCGGTGACACCGTCGTGGTCGAGGGCGTTCAGGCGCTTGGACTTCAGCTCCTCGACGGCGGCCTCCCACGCGTCGCCGCGCGGGCTCATCGTCTCGACCCGCGCGGTGAAGGCCACCAGGCGACCCCACTTGTCCTTGCTGCGCAGCGTCACGACCACCTCGGCGCCGTCCTGCAGCTGGGGCGGGAGCGGCTGCTCGCCGCCGTCGCCGACCACGACGACGGCGCCGTCCACCCACGCGTGCCACAGCGCGCGGTCGCGGCCGTCGCCCTGGCGCACCCAGAGCAGGCCGGACTTCTTGGCGGCCTCCTCCACCAGGGCGCGGTCCAGCAGCGAGGCACTCGGCTCAGCAGTCATGGACACAGGGTATGGCGTTCCGGCGAGGTCCCAGAGGGTGGACGGTCATGGCTCCGGAACGGGTCATTCCCGTACCATCACTACGCCCCTTACCCTGCTCGGGTCCTCAGGGGCACACCTTGAGGAGAGCACGTGACGAGCACCGCCGAGACCGCGCCCGCGTCGGGGACGGCCTCCGCAACGGTTTCCGCGACGCCGGACCTCGCCGCCGTGCCGAGGATCGACTTCCTGCTGCTCGCCCTCGCGGTCAGCGGCGTCGCCTTCTCCGCGCCGCTGATCAGCGCCATCGCCGCGCCCGCCGTGGCGATCGCGTTCTGGCGCAACTGCATCGCCACCGGCGTCCTCGCCCCGATCGCCCTGCTCCGCCATCGCGCCGAACTCCGGGCGATGACGCGGCGTTCGGTGCTGCTCTCGCTCGCGGCGGGCGCGTTCCTCGCGCTGCACTTCGCGCTCTGGCTGCCGAGTCTCCGGCTGACCGACGTCGCGACGTCCACCGCGCTCTGCACCGCCACGCCGCTGTGGACCACGCTCTACCTGCGGCTGCGTGGCCACCGGCCGCCGCGGATCGTCTGGGTCGGGATCAGCCTCGCCTTCGCGGGCGTCGTGCTGCTGACCGGCTTCGACCTGACGCTGAGCTCCCGCGCCGTGCTCGGCGACGTCCTCGCGCTGGGCGCGGGCATGGCGGCCTCCGCCTACTTCCTGCTCGGCAGCGAGGTCCGACGCACCGTCAGCACCACGGCGTACACCTTTGTCTGCTACGCCACGACGGCCGTGCTGCTGCTGGTGGCCTGCCTGCTCTCCGGGCAGTCGCTGACCGGCTACAGCGCCACGGCGTGGTGGCAGATCGTGCTGCTGACCGGGTGCGCGCAGTTCCTCGGGCACTCGCTGAGCAACCGGGTGGTGCGGACCCTCGGCCCGTCCTTCGTCTCGACCGCGATCCTGCTGGAGACCCCTGGCGCCACCCTGATCGCCGCGGTCTGGCTGGGCCAACTGCCGCCCGTCGCGGTCTATCCGGCGGTGGCGATGATCCTGGCGGGCCTGCTCCTGATCGTCCGCGCCGGACGCAGGGCGGGAGCCTCCTGATCCCGACGGGCTGCGGGGCCGACGGGCCGCAGGGCGCGCCGGACACGGCATTAGGCTCTGATCCATGTCACTGCCGCACGCCTTCGGAACCGACCAGCCGGACGCCGTCCTCGCCGCCGTCGAAGCCCGCCTGATCAGCACCTTCGGCGAGCCGGACGGCCGCGCCTCGGTCACCTTCCTGGGCACCGAGCGGATCGAGGTGCTGCGCTTCCCGCAGGCCGAGGGCCTCTACCGCTACGCCACGCTCGGCATGTCCACCGCGCCGATGGCCGATCCGACCAGTGCCGTCGCCGACCCCGTCAGCGGTCCGCGCGCGGAGCTGGTGGTCACCGTGCGCGGAGGCCGCGACGAACTGCTCCGCCCGCTGGCCACGTTGGCGGCATCGCCGCAGGTGGAGGGATTGGTGGTAGCCCCCGGCGCGTCGCTCGACCTGGGTGATCCGCTGTGGCCGGGCGCGCCGTTCACCGGCTTCCTGGTGGCCGAGCCCGGCGGCCTGGTCGAGGACCTGGACCTGCCCGAGCCGGCCGACCCGGTCCGCTTCCTGCCGCTGCTCCCGATGACGCCGAACGAGGCCGCGTACAAGCGCGTGCACGGCGCCGCCGAGCTCCAGGAACGCTGGCTCCGGCACGGTACGGACCTCCGGGACCCCGCCCGCACGTCCGTACCGCTCACCGACTGACCGCTCACCGACTGACCGGCGCCGACTGGCCGGCGCCGAGGGGCTTGGGCCTGTCCCTAGTACTGGGCCTGGTTCGGCATCTGCGCCGGCTGGCCCTGACCCGGGATCTGGGCCTGCGGCAGCACCGCCAGCAGCTGGTCCATCTCGGACCGCCAGTAACGGTGGATGTTGAGCCGGGTCGGCTTGCTGCCCGGGTTGAGCTGGACGTACATCGAGCTCCATACCGACGCCCGCTTTATGTTGCTCACCGGGAACGCCTCGCGCGGGAACGCCATGACGACCTCGCCCGGCCGGTTGGTCCACCGGCTGGCCGAGTTGACCACGATCGAGGTGTTGGTCAGCGTCAGGAAGTAGAACTTCCGCGTGAACGCGACGATCAGGCCGAGAAGCGGGATCTCGTCGAAGACGGCGTTGAGCCACGGGCTCGGCCCGGTTTCCACGTGCACACAGGCGATGAAGGTCTCACCGGCCGGAGCCACCTGCGACAGCTTCTCTATGACCTGCTGCTTCTGCTTTGCGCGACGGATTGCCACGAACTGTCCACCCCAGAAAGAACGCGAGCGCGTCTCGTGGCGCTCGCAGAGAAGCCCAGAGGCTAGCAGTCCGCCTGCGGCTCCGGGGAGCCGCCTGCATGCCCGACTTCAGCGGTCCTTGCCCGAGACCGGCGCCGCGCCCGTCGCCTGGGCGACCAGGGCCTCGTAGACGGTCGGATCGGTCGTGTCCGCACCGAGCCTGACGGTCTTTCGGGAGCCGTGGTAGTCCGACGAACCGGTGACCAGCAGCCCCAGCTCCGCCGCCAGCCCGCGCAGATGCATGCGGGTCTCGTCGTCGTGGTCCATGTGGTCGACCTCGAGCCCGGCGAGCCCGGCGGCGGCCAACTTGGCGATGGTCGCGTCCGACACCGTCCGCCCGCGCTTGGACGCACCCGGGTGCGCGAACACCGGCACCCCGCCGGCCGCGCGGACCAGGCGGATCGCCTCGACCGGATCGGTCTCCCGCTTCGGCACGTCGGCCCGGCCGCCGTTCGCCAGCCAGTCGGCGGTGAACGCCTGGTCCACGCTGTCCACCACGCCCGCCTCGACCAGCGCGGAGGCGATGTGCGGCCGTCCGACCGCGCCGTGACCGGCGATCCGGCGCACCTGCTCCCACGTGATGGGTGCGCCGAGCTCCGCGCACCGCTCGATGACCGCCTGCGCGCGCCGCACCCGGTCCGTGCGGACCAGCTCGCGTTCGTGCGCGAACTCGGGCTCCTCCGGGTCGAAGAGGTACGCCAGCATGTGCATCGAGATCCCCTCGACCCGGCAGGACAGCTCCGCCCCGGGCACCAGCGTCAGCGCGGTGCCGCGCACGGCGTCGAACGCCTCCGCGTAACCGCCGGTGGTGTCGTGATCGGTCAGCGCGACCACGTCGAGCCCGGCGAGGACGGCGTTCCGCACCAGCTCGGCGGGGGAGTCGGTCCCGTCGGAGGCGTTGCTGTGTGCGTGCAGATCGATGCGCACGGGCGGGAACTCCTGGCACGAGGGGGACGGTCTTCAACGCCAGGGTACGGGAGCACGTTTGCTACCTGGGAAGCTGCGCCCCCAGGCGCGTTGCACCTACTTCAGGAGCCGGGGCGACAGCGCCCCGCAGGGCAACAGGTCCAGCTCCGCGCCCGCGTCCCGGAGGTCCGTCAGGACCAGCTCGTCGTACATCAGCAGGCCCGACCGCTCCGGCCAGATCACGGCCCAGAGCCAGAGCCCGCGTGCCTCGCCCACGAAGACCGCGCGGTCGTCCGGCGCGTCCGGGACGTGCCAGAGCGGGGTCGGCCGACCGGCCGCGTGCACCTTGGCGTGTGGTGCGCGATGGACGGCGATCGCCTCGCCCGGGTCCGGGCCGGAGAGCCCCGCGTAGCGCGCGCCCAAGCCCACGCCGAGCTCCTCGGCGATCAGCAGCAGCTCGCCCGGCCCGCCGAGCGGGCCCGGGCCTGAGCAGGCGACAGCGGTTGCCCGCGTGCCGGAGACGTCGTTGCCCGCGTGGGCGATCCCGGTGAACAGCCAGCCGACAGGCAGCGGCCAGGGCAGCCAGACGGGAACCTCGGCTCGCGCCACCGCCGCGCCCAGTGCCTCGACGCTGGGAGGCACGATGGGCTGCAAGGGATAGACGGTGCCGTGGGCGTCGCACTGCCAGGTGTCCGTGAACAACCCCGGGGCGCGGACTCGGCCCCCGCACCTAGGGCAACTGGGCTCGCCCCTCATAGACGACCACGGTCCTCCCTCGGACCCGCCTCGTCAAGGACGATCACCCGCCCGAGGGACGGCGCATTGAAGCCCGCGCGGGCCTCACGCGCCGGGCAGCGCCGCCGACGTCGTGGCCGGGGTCTCCAGCGGGCGTACGTGCGGGCGGATGTAGAGGCGTGCGCCGCTGGCGGCGGCGCGGTCGATGATGTCGCGGACCGCGCTCGCCTCGGCGATCACGGAATTCTGGGCGCGGCCGTCGGTCTCGTTCAGGCGGAGGATTTCGAAGTGCACGGGCGTCTCCCTTCCTCTTCGGACAACCAGACTCGGTCCGGCCTGCTTCGTCGCGGTCACCGGGCCGTTAAAGGTCGGTGACGAAGCTCCCCGCACGCCGCGCGAGTCTGTCCGTCCAGAAGGAACGAAGGGAGGGGCGCGCCTATTCCCCTGTTCCCACGTGAAGTGCGGTATCCCTGACGAAACGTCAGCTGACGTTCGACCAGAACGCCGACAGCGACACCGCCGTGCCCTCCGGGCGTTCCGCGTTCGGCGAGTGCCCCGCGCCGGGAACGACGATGTGCTCGGCGGAGAGCCGCAGCGCCATCTGCGCCTGGAGCTCCACCGGCCACGCGTAGTCGCGCTCGCCCGACAGGACGAGTTTGGGCAGTGCGACCTTGGCGAGTCCGTCCACGCGGTCCGGTTCGGCGATCAACTGCCGGGCCATCGCCGTCATCGAGGAAGGGACGTTGGACACCCAACGCCGGTGCAGGAACTCCGCGACCTCCGGAGCGATCAGCTCGGGCGTCGCTCCGGAGGCCTCCTCCATGTCCTTCATCGCACGCCAGATCTCCTCCAGCGACATCGTCGGCAGTGCTGCGAGCAGCAGCTTCGCCCGCTCGGTCTCCGCGTCCTCCAGTGCGGCCGGTCCGGTGCTGAGCAGCGTCAACGATGCCCAGGGAAGGGGGGATCCGGTCGCCCGCAGGACCGCGTCGCGGACGACGTACCCCGCGAAGGAGTGGCCGAGCAGGTGCAGCGGGCGTTCCGGAGCCGCGCTCTTCAGCTCGGCGGTCACCCCCAGCAGGTCCAGGCCGAGCTCCTCCAGCGCGTACGCGTCGACGTCGTCCGGTCCGCCCGTCTCGTACTGGCCGCGCTGGTCGACGGCGAGGACCTCCACGCCCTCCTGGGCGAGCGGTTCGAGCAGCGCGATGAAGTCCTCCTTGCTGCCGGTGAATCCGGGAACCAGCAGCGCGGTCGCAGCAGGGGGACGTCCCTGCGGCACCGCATGGAGCGCGGCGAACGAGCCACGGGCCGTCTCCAGGCGGACGGCGCGGGCGCAGCCGGGCAGGGTCAGGAACGGCGGGGTGCTCATCGGTCGGGTCCTCCTGGCGGTGCGGGTGCGGTTGCTGCCCTCACTCCGAGCCTAACCAGCACGGCTGACGACGACGTGGCGCACGGGGCGCGTCCCGGCAGCGCCAAGGAGCAAGCGGGAGCAAGCGGGAGCAAGAAGGAGCAAACAGGATCGGGTGCCGCGCACGCAGAAAAGCGCGGCGGCGCGCCGCAAGCCCTGGGGCCTGCGACGCGCCGCCGCGCCTGATGTGTTCGCCGGGTCGGCTACTGACGCGGTGTCACGCGCGCGCCTTGCGACCCGTGGCCGCCGCCTCGGCGGCCGCGGTGGCAGCGGCGGCCTCGGCGAGGCGGACGCTGCGACGCTTGCGCTTGGGCGGCTCCGCCTCGTCCACCGAGCCCGCTGCGGCCTTGGCCGGCGCGGACGCGCGCTGCGACGGGACGTCCCCGGTGCTCGCAGGCTCGGTGACGACCTGACGGGCCTTCGCGGACGCGTCCGTCACCGCGGAGGTCGCCCGGCGACGCTTGCGCGGCGCGGGTACGGACGTGGTCTCCGGCCCGGGCTCCGGCTCGGCGACGGGCTGCGGCGCGTCCTGCCCAGCGGCCTTGGCCGCCGCGTCCGTCACCGCGGAGGTCGCCCGGCGACGCTTGCGCGGCGTGACGGCCGACGCGGTGGCGACGGGCTGTGCGACCTCGGGCTGCGTGACCCGGGGCTCGGCCGCCGCGACCGGGGCCTCGACGGCCACGGCCACGGTCTCCGCCACCGGAGCGGCAGCGGCCTTCTTGGCCCGGGACCGGCGGCGCGGCGCGGGGGCCTCTTCCGCCTCCGCAGCCTCGACGACCACGGTCTCCGCGACCGGGGCCGCTGCGACCGGGGCGGCAGTGGCCTTGGCAGCGCGGGCACGGCGACGCGGGGCCGGAGCCTCCTCGACCTGCGGGGTCTCGATCTGCTCCGTCTCGGCAACCGGAGCGGTCGCCTGCTTCGCCCGAGCACGGCGCGGCGCGGGAGCCTCGACGGCCTCCCCCGCCACGGGCGCGCTGACCTCGACGGCCTCGGCAACCTCAGTCGCAGAGACCTTCGTGGCGCGGGTGCGGCGGCGCGGGGCCGGAGCCTCCGCCTCGGGCTGCGGCGTCTCGACCGGAGCAGCTTCGACCGGAGCCTCGACCACAGCGGTGTCCGCCACCGGGGCGGCGACCTTCTTGGCCCGGGTGCGGCGGCTCGGCGCGGGGGCGTCCGCTGCCTCCGCAGCCGTCGGCGCCTCGACCACAGCGGCAGCGGCCTTCTTCGCACGGGTGCGACGCGGTGCGGGGGCCTCGACGGCCTCCTCCACCACGGGCGCAGCGACCTCGACGGCCTCAGCCACGGCCTCGGCGACCGGCGTGGCGGTGGCCTTGGCAGCGCGGGTGCGGCGACGCGGGGTCGGAGCCTCGGCGGGCTCCTCGGTCGCGACCGGCTGCTCGGCAACCTCCACCTCGGGGGTCGCAGCGGCCTTCTTTGCGCGGGTGCGACGCGGTGCGGGGGCCTCGACGGCCTCCTCCATCACGGGCGCAGCGACCTCGACGGCCTCAGTCACGGCCTCGGCGACCGGAGTGGCGGTGGCCTTCGCTGCGCGGGTGCGGCGACGCGGGGCCGGCGCCTCGGTGGCCTCCGCAGCCACCGTCGGTGCCTCGGCCTGGGCCTCGACCTCGACGGCCTCGACGACCGGTGCCTCGGGCGTCGCGGTGGCCGCGGCCTGGACCGCGTCCGCCGGGCCGTCCGCGCTGTTGCGGGTGCGGCGACGACGACGCTTGGGCGCGCTGTCCACGGCCTCGCCGCCCTCGACGGCGGCTGCGGGCTCGACGGTCGTGGCCTGCGCCTGCGTCTCGACCTCGGCGCCGGAGGTCGCACCACCACGGGTGCGACGACGGCTCCGCTCGCGGCGACCGGCCGGACGGTCCTCGTCCCGGTCCTTCTCGCGATCCCGGTCCTTCTCGCGATCCCGGTCCTTCTCGCGGTCACGGTCACGACCGCGTCCGCCCGCGTCGCGGGCGGGACGGCGACGGCCGCCGCCCGGCTCGCCGAGGTCCTCGATCTCCTCCGCGTCCAGACCGGCGCGGGTGCGCTCGGCGCGCGGCAGGATGCCCTTGGTCCCGGCGGGGATGTGCAACTGCTCGTAGAAGTGCGCGGAGGACGAGTAGGTCTCCTCCGGGTCGTTGAACGACAGCTCGAGCGCCTTGTTGATCAGCTGCCAGCGCGGGATGTCGTCCCAGTCGACCAGCGTGACCGCGGTGCCCGACGCGCCCGCGCGGCCGGTGCGGCCGATGCGGTGCAGGTAGGTCTTCTCGTCCTCGGGGCACTGGTAGTTCACCACGTGGGTGACGCCCTCGACGTCGATGCCACGCGCGGCCACGTCGGTGCAGACCAGCACGTCGACCTTGCCGTTGCGGAACGCGCGCAGCGCCTGCTCGCGCGCGCCCTGGCCCAGGTCACCGTGGACCGCGCCGGCCGCGAAGCCGCGCTTGGTCAGCTGCTCGGCGACGTCGGCGGTGGTGCGCTTGGTCCGGCAGAAGACCATCGCCAGGTTGCGGCCCTCGGCCTGCAGGAGGCGGGCGACCATCTCGACCTTGTCGAGCGAGTGGGCGCGGTAGATGTGCTGCGAGGTGTTCGCGACCGTCGCGCCCTGGTCGTCCGGCGCGGTGGCGCGGATGTGCGTCGGGCGGTTCATGTAGCGGCGGGCCAGGCTGATGACCGCGCCCGGCATGGTCGCCGAGAACAGCATGGTCTGGCGCTGCGTCGGCAGCATGTCGATGATCTTCTCGACGTCGGGCAGGAAGCCCAGGTCGAGCATCTCGTCGGCCTCGTCCAGCACCAGGGTGCGGACGGCCGAGAGGTTCAGCTTGCGCTGACGGGCCAGGTCGAGCAGACGGCCCGGCGTGCCGACGATCACGTCGATGCCGCGCTCCAGCGCCTCGATCTGGGTCTCGTAGCCGCGTCCGCCGTAGATGGACAGCACGCGCACGTTGCGCACCTTGCCGGCGACCAGCAGGTCGTTGGTGACCTGGGTGCAGAGCTCGCGGGTCGGGACGACGACGAGCGCCTGCGGCGCGGTCGGGACCTCGGCGGCGGTGATGCGGCCGGCGTCCACGTCGGCGGCGACGCGGACGGAGTCGATGATGGGAAGCCCGAAGCCCAGGGTCTTGCCGGTGCCGGTCTTGGCCTGGCCGATGACGTCGTGGCCGGTCATGGCCACGGGCAGGGTCATCTCCTGGATCGGGAAGGGAGTGATGATACCGACGGCCTCGAGGGCCTCTGCGGTCTCGGAAAGGATTCCGAGTTCACGGAACGTAGTCAGGGCTGTGCCTCTTCCGGAAGTGGTGCGGCCGATCGCGGGGGCGGCCGGGCACCCGTCCTGGACGGGGGCGCTGACCACTACCGGCTACCTCATGGCTTTTCCACGCGCTGCGGCGTCGCTGCATCCCCTGGGGAGAGCGGACGCGACGGAGCACAGTGGAAGGCGTTGATGGAGGCCCGGCGCGGGACCGCGACTGCGCGGTCTGCGGCGGCCCTCGCTCGGCCACTGCGGGGTCGGTCGGAGCCGATCGTGCGACCGACCGGGCATCCGCGTACGTGAGGCCGGCGCGCATCCAGATGATGCATTACGCCGAACTTCACTACCACCATACCGTCAAGGCGAAGATCGAACATGTGACGCGGACGACATCGGACGTGTTCCTGCCCGCTTCCGTGCATTCCGAGGTCGTCCACGGCCACTAAGGTGCGGCGTATGGAGACGCCTGAAGCCCCCAAGGACCAGTCCACCGACACCTCCACCGGCAGCGCCGACGCCCAGGCCGAGACGTACCCGTCGATCGGCGACTGGGCGAGTTGCTCGGCCGACCCGGAGTACCGCGCGGCCGTGGTCGACCTGCTCGGTGCGTTGGCCTACGGCGAGCTGAGCGCGTTCGAGCGCCTTGCGGAGGACGCGAAGCTGGCCCCCGGCCTGGAGGACAAGGCCGCGCTGGCGGGTATGGCCGCCGCGGAGTTCGGGCACTACCGCCGCCTGCGCGACCGGCTCGCCGAGATCGGCGAGGACCCGACGGCGGCGATGACGCCGTTCGCCGAGCCGCTGGACTCCTTCCACCGGATGACCGCTCCGGCGGACTGGGCGGAGGGCCTGGTCAAGGCGTACGTCGGCGACTCGATCGCGGCGGACTTCTACCGCGAGGTGGCGGTCCGCCTGGACGACGACACCCGCGAGTTGGTCCTCGGCGTGATGGCCGACACGGGCCATGCGGAGTTCGCGGTGGAGAAGGTCCGCGAGGCGATCGCAGCGGAGCCGCGGATCGGTGGCCGGCTGGCCCTGTGGGGCCGCCGCCTGATGGGCGAGGCGCTCAGCCAGGCCCAGCGGGTCGTCGCGGAGCGGGACGCGCTCAGCAACCTGCTGATCGGCGGGGTCGAGGTCCGCGGGTTCGACCTCGTGGAGGTCGGCAAGATGTTCAACCGCATCACCGAGGCCCACACCCGCCGCATGGCTGCGCTGGGCCTGGCGTCGTAGTTCTGCGGCATGGGGCTTTCGCTCCCGCAGGTGGTTGCCCGACCCAGGGGCGCGAGGAACTGCGTGACAAGCCACTCTGAGAGGTAGAGCCCCGAACGTTCGGGGCCATTCGCTCGTCAGTGGTTCCCACGCAGCGCTTCGCGCCCCTGCGTCGTGCAACGTCCCTCGGTGGGGATCAGGCGTGGCGCGGGTGGTGGGTTGAGCGCTTGTCGGGGCGGGCGAGGACGGAGACGAGGAGGCCGGAGCCGATCGCCGCGCAGGCGACCGTCTCGACGGGGTGGCCCGCCCCGAACGCGGTGTGGGCGATCCCGCCCAACAGCAGGGCCGAGCACAGTCCGGTCAGGATTGTCACGATCTTCGGCGCCGGGAAGAGATCCGCGAGCAGTACCGCCGCGCCCACGCCGATCGCCAGGCCGACCAGAGTGAAGGCGATCAACTCGACGACCATCCCGGGCCTCCTCCGCGCTGCCTGTCCGAACCCTGTGCTGCTGCAGAAGCCCTACCCAGAACCCGTCCGCGCCATACCCCCAACCTGCCCGGACACGCAGAACGCCCCGGTTTCCTCCCTGAGGAGGAGACCGGGGCGTCTCACGTCATCCCGACGGCGGGTCAGAGCGTGCCGAAGCCGACCTTCCGCGGCGCCTGCTCGCCGATCTCGACGTACGCCAGGCGCTCGGCCGGGACCAGGACCTTGCGGCCGTGCTCGTCGGACAGCTTCAGCAGCTTCTCGGTGCCACTCAGCGCCGCGGCGACCGCGCTCTCGACCTCGTCGGCAGACTGCGCGCTCTCGAGAACGATCTCCCGAGCCGCGTTCTGCACGCCGATCTTGACCTCCACGGCTTCGTCCCTCCGGCCCCATCAACAGGCGTTCGTCGTTCACACGCGGTCGGCCAACCCGGCCGCGTGCCGTACCGGGCCAACGATACGGCTTGCGCGATCATTCCGAGGGCGCTCGCCCCCAGCTCACGACCTGCGCTGCGGCGCGACCCTCAGTGCGCGCCGTCGCCCCCGTGCATCGGGAAGCCCTTGAGGCCGCGCCAGGAGAGGCTGGAGACCAGGCGGACCGCCTCGTCCTGCGGGATGGTGCTGCCCTGGGCGAGCCAGAAGCGGGCGGTGATCTGGCAGAGGCCGCAGACGCCGACGGCGAGCAGCATGGCCTCCTCCTCGGGGAGGTCGGTGTCCTCCGCGATCACCTTGCTGACCAGCGTCGCGGTGTCGCGCGTGACGCGCTCGACGCGCTCGCGCACGGCCTCCTCGTTCGTCAGGTCGGACTCGAAGACCAACCGGAACGCGCCCGACTCCGAGGCGACATAGGCGAAGTACGCCTCGGTCGTGGCCAGGACTCGGTTCTTGTTGACGGTGGTCGACTCCAGCGCGTCGCGGATCGCGTCGACCAGCGCGTCGCAGTGCTTGTCGAGCAGCGCCAGGTAGAGCTCCAGCTTTCCGGGGAAGTGCTGGTAGAGCACGGGCTTGCTGACGCCGGCGCGCTCCGCGATGTCGTCCATCGCCGCCGCGTGGTACCCCTGGGCGACGAAGACCTCCTGGGCGGCGCCCAGCAGCTGGTTGCGGCGGGCACTGCGCGGCAGGCGAGTGCCGCGGGGGCGCTCAGCCGTGTCCTGGATGGCCGTCACGGTGCTCCTCACTGGGCGATACGTGGCTCCGGGGCGGACCCGGGCCGTGCTGGAACTCTTTGATCGCCATCCTACTTGTGGGTAATCCCCAGCGCCGCAGGTCGCGACCAGAAAGTACGGTCTCCGGCTTGTGAGGATTCCACAAGAGGTGGGGTCACCGGAACTCGTCGGGGTATTCGTCGTCCCCGATCGGTACACCGACCTTCTGCTCGACGGAGTCGGCCTCGGGCGACTCGAGGGCGAGATCGTCTTCCTCGAAGCTCGTGCTCTGCTCTGTCTCGTTCTCTTCCACGGGCGTGAGCCCCTCCGAATCGTCCGATTCGATCACGGCGAGGGAGTCGAGCGCGGCCTCGTTGAGTTCGGACATGCTGCCTCCCCGGCGTGGGTCTCGATGCTGTAACGGCGCTGCCTCCTAGCATCGTCCTCATGAGTGGACTGCGCGAGACGTTCGAGGCCGAGACCGCCGCCGGCAGCGACGGGTTGTACGAGCTGCGGGTCGCCGGGAGTCCGCTCTTCGCCGAGGCGCAGCCGCCGCGCCGCGCGGACCTGCCTCCCGCGCTCTTCGTGCACGGCCTGGGCGGCTCCACCCGCAACTGGGAACTGCTGATGGCCGGGCTGGCCGACACGGTCGACGGGCAGGCGGTCGACCTGCCCGGCTTCGGCCAGTCCCCGCCGCCGGACGACGCCGACCTCTCTCTCGGCGCGCACGTGCGCGCGGTGGGCGACTTCATCGAGCTCACCGGGCGCGGCCCGGTGCACCTGTTCGGCAACTCCCTCGGCGGCGCGGTGGCGACCCGCCTGGCCGCGCTCCGGCCCGACCTGGTCCGGACGCTGACGCTGATCTCGCCCGCCCTGCCGGAGCTGCCGCCGCAGCGGACCGCCCTGCCCACCACCCTGCTGGCGATGCCCGGAGCCGCGGGTCTGATCCGCCGGGCCTCGCGCGGTCGGGCGGTCGAGCACCAGACCCGGGCGCTGCTGGAGCTCTGCTACGGCGACCCGGGACGGATCCCGCCGGAGCGCCGGGCGCTGATGGTCGCGGAGTACCGGCGCCGTGCGCAGCTTCCGTACGCGCTGGACGTGCTCTCGCGCAGCGCCCGCGGCATCGTCCGCGCGTACACCGAGCGCGGCGAGCAGGCGCTGTGGCGGCAGGCGGAGCGGGTGACCGCGCCGACGCTGCTGGTCTACGGGCTGCGGGACAAGCTGGTCGGCTACCGGATGGCGCGGCGTGCCTCGCTTGCCTTCGGCGACTCCCGGCTGCTGGTGCTGCCGCAGGCCGGTCACGTCGCGATGATGGAGTACCCGGAGCTGGTCGCCGACCGCTTCGTGGAGTTCCTGACCGAGATCAATACGAAGATCAATACGAAGATCGGCACGGGGATCGACGGGCAGCCGCAGAGCGCGCGTGGTGAGTGAGCCCGTGCGGACCGGCGGCTGAGACCCGTTGCTGGAGGGGGTTCGGCGGCAGTTCGGGACGGAGTGTGGTCGCGCTTCACTCCTTCGGGTGGTAGCGCCCGGGAAGGCCGACGCTCTGTCAGCGGCGGGACGTAGTTTCTTGGCGTTGGCCGAACACGCGTCCCCCGAGCAGGGGTTCTGCGCGGCGGCCGCACGCGTGGTGGGGGAGTCTGCGGTCGGGCTGGTCGACCGGGTGAGGCCTCTCCGTCTGCTCTCTCCCGCACGCTGACGTCGTCCATCCTTTCGGGCCGGAGGTCCCATGCGCATCGCACTGGTCACAGAGAGTGCCGCCACGGATGCATGGGGCGAGCGCCTGGTCGGCTCCCTGGCGGAGCACGAGTTCCTCCGGCTCTCGACCGCCGACGCAGTCCGCGTAGGGGAGAGGAGGCGAGCCACGCCTCCCTGGGGTGGCCGGAGAGGGCGGGCCCTCGCCGCGTACGGCGAGTTGGTCCGCACGCTGGTCGACACCAACCCCGCTCGCGCGGCAGCCGGGTTCGGGCCCGCGCTGTACGCCCTCGCGGAGGCCGGGCGCGGGGGCGGGCTCGCCGCCCTGCTGCGGTCCGGCGCTGCCGTCCGATCGCTGGAGCACGCGTGGCTGGGGTCAGGCGCGGTGATAGCGGCCGGGGCCGGTGACGCCGGTGTCCCACTGCTCCACGACGTCCTGGTCGCCGCCGATCTGCTCGAACGGGCGCTGCGTCCGCTCTCCCTGCCCTGGTACCAGGGGCGGGCCGGGAGGGCCGCGCTGGCCGGAGCTGACGTCTGCCATGTCGTGGGCGGGTCGGCCGCCGCACTCCCCGCCCTGGTGGCGAAGCGTCAGCTCGGGTTGCCCTTCCTGCTGACCGAGCACAGTCTGCATCTGCGCGAGCGTTACCGCGGATACCGCGCCTCGCGCTACCGCCACCCGGTGCGGGCGCTGATGCTCGCCTTTCATCGCCTTCTCGCGGGCGAGGGCTACGCCCAGGCCGGGGTGATCACCCCGGGCAGCGCCTTCGACCAGCGCTGGCAGGAGCACTGCGGGGCCCAGCGGGAGCGGATCCGAGTCGTCTACGAGGCCACGCCGTTGGCCGATCGGCCGCCCGTCGGCGCCGAGCCGGAGCGTCCCACCCTCGCCTGGCTCGGAGCGATGGAGCCGTGCGGTGGGCTGGAGCCGATGCTCCGCGCCTTCGCGCTGGTGCGCGAGGAGCAGCCGGAGGCCGAGCTCCGGGTGTACGGCCGGACAGCACCGTCCGGTGCCGCCGCCTACCAGGGGCACTGCCGCGAGCTGGCCCACGACCTGTTCGGCGACGCCGTCACCGAGGCGGTCTCCTTCGACGGCTTCGACAGCACGTCCCAGCGCCTGCGTACGGTCCACGAGGACGCCACCGTCCTGGTCTTCGCGGGCACCGAGGGCGTCCGTCCACACCTGCTCGCCGAGTCGCAGCTCAGTGGCCGTCCAGTGGTCGCCACCGACGTCGGCGCGGCACGCGAGCTGCTCGGTCCGACGGGGCTGCTGGTCCCGCCCGGCGATCCCATTGCGCTCGCTGCCGCCTGCTCCGCGCTGCTCGGCGACGAGGAGCGTCGCGTCCGGCTGGGAAACGCCGGTCGGCAACGCGCCCAGGAGCTCTACGCCGTCGAGCCGGCCATAGACGCGTTCCGCACGCTCTACCTGGAGCTGGCCGCGGAGGTCCCGCAGAGCGCGCCCGAACCGGTCGCCCAGCCGTTCAGCCGCCCCGCCGAGTACTGGGTCGGCGCCATCCCGAAGGGGGTGCCCGCACAGTGACACGTCGTCATGCCGCCCACGGAGGCGGCCAGAGCCCGGGCGGGCGCGGGCGCGGCGCCCAGGGACGCGGGGCACAGGAGCGCGGCGCCAACGGCGCGTCACGCGGTGCCCAGGGTGGTCACGCGTCCCGGCGCGCTGCGCAGGGCGGCGCGCGAGGTGACGCAGGGGGCGGGCCGGCGGCTGTGGCCCCCGGCGGCTCCGCAGCCCGTCCGGGGCCTGCGCGTCACGCCGCATTGCAGCGACCGTCTCCGCGTCCGGCCGCGCCGCCGCGTCCGCGCGGGGTGGCCGACCCGGTGCACGCGCTGATGGAGCGTCACCGATCTTTCTACGCCGACGCGGTGGACCCGCTCGACATCGCCGTGGAGCTGGAACGCGACGGCGTGGGGCCCAGCACGGCCGGGCGCTACCGCCACTCCGACGTCTTCTCGCTCGCCGAGGAGCTGTACGCCCGGGTGCCGCGCCATGCGCTGGCACCCGAGCAGGACGAGGCCCCGACGCAGCGCCGACTGCTTCCCGCAGCCGCAGCCGGATTGCTGTTCCTGCTGCCCGCGCTGCTGCTCCGGGTTGTCGCCGGGCTGGGCCTGCCACTGCCGCTGGTCGTGCCGATCGTTGTCTACACGGCAGCGGTTGCCTTCGTGCCCGCGTTCGGCGGCGCTGCCCGCCGGGGTTCCTGGGCGACGCGCGGCGCCCTCGCGCTGGGTGTCGGAGCGCTGCTCGCCCTGGCCCAACCGGTCGGCGCGGCCCAGATCGCGCTGGCTCTCGGCGTTGGTGTGGCGGAGGGGTGCGCCCGCTGGTTCCGCCATATCGGCGGCAGTCACCTCCAGGCCCGCTCGACGCGCGAGTTCCGGTCGCGGATGCGGCCGGTGCTGCCGATCACGGTCCTGTGCTTCCTCGGCCTGCTCGCCGGTCTCACCGCCACCGCCTCGGTGCTGGAGTCCGTTTACGTCGGGCACGGCGGGCACGGGCAGGCGGCGCAGCTGGCGCAGACCGGGGCGTGGGGGCTCACCTCCGCGTCGTGGCTGGCCCAGGGGCTGGCCGGGGTGGCGCTGCTGTTCGCGTTCCTCCTCCGACGCTGTGGCCGGAGCCCCTCCGGCTTCGGTGTGCTGGCCCTGGCCTGTGTCGGGGCTGCGACCGCCCGGGCGATATCGGGGCACGCGGGCCTCGTCGCCTGGGCCTGCGGGCTCGCCATCGCGGTGGTGGCTTCCTGCGCCTGGACCACCCTGCTCAGCCCCGTCTCCCACCGCCCTGTCTCCCACCGCGCGCCCGACGGTCCCGTCGGCACCGTCCGACCCGAGCACCGGACCGCGCGTCCGGACGGGTGGCGACCCCAGCGCCGGGCAGGGCATCGGGCCTGAGCGCACCTGTCACGGACCGGTGGGGCCGAGCAGGGCGGCGTGAGCCGTCCCTGTGCCCGCGCCGACCCTCCGCTTCGGACCCGCCCCTGCTTCGGGCGTGCCCGATCCCAACCACCGAGCATCAACCTGCACAACGGAAGGACCACCTGATGAGGGTGCTGCTGCTGGGCGCCGACGGCTTCATCGGCCGCCGCGTCGCCGACCGACTCTTCGCCGACCCGGAGCTCCAGGTCACCGTCCTCGGCCGGCGTGACTCCGCGGACATCCGCTTCGACCTGGCTGCCGGGAGCCCCGGCGCGCTGGCCCGGTTCCTCGACGCGGTGATGCCGCGCGTGGTGGTCAACTGCGCCGGAGCCACCTACGGCTCCCCGCGCGATCTGGTCCGGGCCAACACCCAGGCGGTCGCCACCGTCTGCGAGGCGATCCGGCGGAGCCACGATCCGGCGCGGCTCGTCCACGTCGGCTCGGCGGCCGAGTACGGCCCGGTCCCGATCGGCACGGCGACGGCGGAGACCGCCGAGCCCCGGCCGGTCGGCCCCTACGGCGTCACCAAGCTCGCGGGCACGGAGCTCGCACTCTCCTCCGGCCTGGACGCCGTGGTCCTGCGGATCTTCGACGTGGTCGGCCCGGGCGTCCCAGCGGGCTCCCTCTTCGGTCGCCTGTCCGAGGGCCTGCGCCGGGCGCTGGAACGCGGCGAGCCGCACATCCGTACCGCGGACCTGTCCGCATTCCGAGATTTCGTCGACGTCAGGGACGTGGCGCGGGCGGTCCAGTCGGCCGCGGTCTCGGCGGCGACGGGCGTGATCAACATCGGCGGCGGCTCGGGCGTACGGATGCGCGACGCGGCTGCGCTGCTGGTCCGGGCCTCGGGCTTCGAGGGGCGCCTGATGGAGGAGAGCCGCGGCCCGATCCCGGGCGCGGACGCGGCGGACCGCCCGCTCGAAGTCCTGTGGCGCCAGGCCGACATCCGTACCGCCCGGGAGCGTCTGGGCTGGCGTCCGCGGGTCCCCCTGGAGGAGTCGCTGGCCGACATCTGGATGGAGACCGCCTGTCGGGTCTGACGGCGGGGCGTGATCCGTCTCACGCGGTGTCTCGCACGCTGGACCAGAGGCTCTGGAATACGCCCGCGCGTGGCACTGTTGGGCGAGAGACCACACCGTCTGACCACCACCGGAGTCCCCCGTGTCGCTGCCACCCCTGGTTGAGCCCGCTGCTGAGCTCAGCGTGGACGAGGTCCGCAGGTACTCCCGCCACCTGATCATCCCGGATGTCGGGATGGACGGGCAGAAGCGGTTGAAGAACAGCAAGGTGCTCTGTGTGGGCGCCGGCGGTCTGGGCTCGCCCACCCTGATGTACCTGGCCGCCGCCGGTGTCGGCACGCTGGGCATCGTGGAGTTCGACACCGTCGACGAGTCGAACCTGCAGCGCCAGATCATCCACGGCCAGTCCGACGTGGGCCGCTCCAAGGCCGAGTCCGCCCGGGACTCGGTCAAGGAGATCAACCCCTACGTGGACGTGATCCTCCACGAGGAGCGCCTGGACGTCGACAACGTCAAGGAGATCTTCGCCCAGTACGACCTGATCGTGGACGGCACGGACAACTTCGCGACTCGTTACCTGGTCAACGACGCGGCCGTGCTGCTGGGCAAGCCCTACGTGTGGGGCTCGATCTACCGCTTCGACGGTCAGGCGTCGGTGTTCTGGGCCGAGCACGGCCCGTGCTACCGCTGCCTGTACCCGGAGGCCCCGCCGCCCGGCATGGTCCCCTCCTGCGCCGAGGGCGGCGTGCTGGGCGTGCTGTGCGCCTCGATCGGTTCGATCCAGGTCAACGAGGCCATCAAGCTCCTCGCGGGCATCGGTGAGCCGCTGGTCGGCCGCCTGATGATCTACGACGCCCTGGAGATGCAGTACCGCACGGTCAAGGTCCGCAAGGACCCGAACTGCGCGCTCTGCGGCGAGAACCCGACGGTCACCGACCTGATCGACTACGAGGCGTTCTGCGGTGTCGTCTCGGAGGAGGCGCAGGCGGCGGCGGTGGGCAACACGATCACCCCGAAGCAGCTGAAGGAGTGGCAGGACACCGACGAGGACATCTTCCTCGTCGACGTGCGTGAGCCGGCCGAGTACGAGATCGTCAGCATCCCGGGCGCGACGCTGATCCCGAAGAACGAGTTCCTGATGGGGAACGCGCTGGAGAAGATGCCGCAGGACAAGAAGATCGTCCTGCACTGCAAGACCGGCGTCCGCTCGGCCGAGGTCCTCGCCGTCCTGCACTCCGCGGGCTTTGCCGACGCGGTCCACGTCGGTGGCGGCGTCATCGGCTGGGTCAACCAGATCGAGCCCGAGAAGCCGACCTACTAAGCCTGAACCTCTCAGGGGCGCGGGGAACTGCGCGAGCAACCACCGACATGCGGATGGCCCTGCTCGTTCGGCGAGTCACCACACAGGATGGCTTGTCGCGCAGTTCCCCGCGCCCCTGGACGTTTGCAACGTCCCCTCTGCCTACAGGGCACCCTTGCGCTGCAGATAGCTGAAGCAGAGCCACCCCGGCAGGACGGGGAACCAGAACGTCAGGATGCGGAACATCAGCACCGCCGGTCCGGCGATCAGCGCCGGGACGCCCGCTGCGCTGGTGAGCAGCAGGATCAGGGCGGTGTCGATGGTTCCGATGCCGCCGGGCACCGGCACCGCCGAGCCCGCCGCGTTGCCCGCGAGGTAGACGACGGCGATGGCCGCGAAGCCCGCCGAGCCGCCGAACGCCATGACGCAGGCGTCCAGGCAGGCGATGAACGCGATCGACACCAGGATGATCCCGCCGAAGCCCGTCGCCAGCTTGGAGGGGGTGCGGAGCAGGTCGAGCATGCGCGGGATGACGCCGATGAAGAGCGTGCGCAGCTGCAGCACGACCCAGCGCCGCAGCCGCGGGATCGCGGCGACGATCAGCACCACCACGGCCGCGATCAGCAGCACGGTGATCACCGTGCGCGCCGACGGCACGTCTGAGCTGTTGGCCGTACCCGCGATGAAGCCGAAGCCCAGCAGCAACAGGATGTGCATGCCCAGGCCGACCAGCTGTGAGGCGCCGACGGAGGCCACGGCCTGGCCCGGGCGGACACCCTCCCGTTGCAGGAACCGGGCGTTGAGCGCCACGCCGCCGACCGCCGCCGGAGCCACCAGCTTCACGAAGGAGCCGGCCACCTGGGCGGCGAAGGTGCGCCCGAAGGGCAGCCGTTCGGGGACGAAGCCGGAGAGGCTCATCGTCGCGCCGACGTAGCTGGCCACCGAGGCGCCGACGGCCACCGCGATCCAGCCCCACTGCGCGTGGGCGACCTTGGCCAGCGGGTTGTTGGTCAGCTGGCCGACCAGCAGGTAGGCGGCGAACGCACCGGCGATCAGACTGATCAGCGTCTTCGGCCGCAGCCGTTCCAGCTTGGCCGGCTCGACCGGGGCCTGCGGCACCAGCTGGAGGATCTCCTCGCGGATCTGGGAGAGCAGGTCGGTCGGGTCCGGGTGGACCTCCAGCGCCTCCTCCAGCTTCGCACCGGAGGCGATGTGCGCGTCCCGGGCGGCCTGGACCTCCGCCTTGCGCTGGCGGTGGTAGGCGCCCAGGTCCTGCCGGGTCGACCGGCTCAGGCCGACCGGTTGGAGCATCGGCAGCGCAGCGGCGGTCCGGCTGGTGCCCAGCACCTCGGTCGCCGAGGTGACCGCGCGTTCGGCGCCGACCCGTAGCGCGAAGGTGGTCAGCAGCTGGGCGACGTCCATGCGCAGCGCCAGGTCACCGGCCGCGATGTCGCCACCGGCCAGGTTGACCAGGCAGGTGCTGCCGTCCTCGGTGACCAGCAGCGCCTTGGAGGTCAGCTGGCGGTGCGCGATCCGGCGGTCGTGGAGGGTGCGGACGGAGGTCCAGGTGTCGCGCAGGATCTTGTCGGTGATCCCGTCGTCCGGGATGTCCGCGAAGCCGCGGCCCTCGATCCGCTCGTAGACCAGGATCATCGCGTCCGGGCCCAGCTCCGAGGTCGCGATCAGGTGCGGCGAGTGGGCGCCTGCGGCGTTGGCCGCGTAGGCGATCAGCGCCTCCTGCTCCAGCGCCTGGCGCAGCGACTGCGGGCTGGACCGGGTGGCCACGGCGCGCAGCCGCAGTCGACGCCACATCCGGTAGAAGAAGCCGGAGGCCTGCTGCTCCCGGTCGATGACGTGGACGTCCAGCGGCGGGCCGACCTGCTGGACGACCAGGTAGCGCCGGGTGCCCTCGGGGCCGTCGGGGGAGCGGTGGGCGCTGATCGGGTCGAAGCCGACCTTGCGCAGACCTGCCAGCAGGTGCTCGCCGGTCGGCCGGACGTTGGGGCTGCCGACCGCGTAGAGGGTGCCGTAGGCGACGGTCAGGCCGAGCAGGATGGTGATCGCGATGGAGAGCGGGGTGGTGGACCCGCCGACCAGTTGGGAGACGCTGTCCAGCAGCACGACCGTCCACAGCGCGACCCGCCATCGTGGTCGGCTGGCCATGCCGACCGCGGTCATGTAGGCGATGACGGGCGTCAGATAGCCGTGGACGGCGTCGGTCTGGTTGTTGATGGTCAGCGCGTCGCGGATCTGCGAGGGCGCCGCATGCATCACCCAGACGTCCATGCCGAGCGAGAGCCCGTGGGCCAGTACGGCGGCGAGCACGCCGTCGGCGACGCGCAGGCCGTCCCGTTTGATCAGCCGTTCGACCGCGAAGGCGACGGGCACGACCAGGACGGCCGCAGTGGAGAAGAAGCTGGTCAGCGTGACCAGGACGCTGGGGAGCTTGGTCGCGCCCGAGGTGATGTCGCTGGTCAGACCGGTCGTGGTGGATTTGGCGACGCTGGTCAGCACCAGCACGGCGGCGATGCCCAGCAGGCCGAGCAGGAACCGGATCAGGTCCGAGGGACGGTGGGCGCGCGCCGAGAGCAGTGGCTCGTCGATGGCGACGCTGCCCTGCTCGGACCCGTGCGGGGCCTCGTGGCGGGCGCCGCGGTGCACGAGGTGGTGCCCGCCCTTCCCGCGCGCGCTCGGGGTGACCGCTGTCGCCGTGGCGGAACGCTTCACCAGGTCGACACCGGCCGACGTGGGAGCGGGCGTCGCGGGCGCGACAGGGGCGACCGGCTCGGAGGGCGGCTCCGTGGGCACCGGGTCGTCGGTGACCGGTTCCTGCAGCACGGAGGGTCGCGCGGGCGTGCTGGACTGACCCGGCTCGGTCGGCGGTGCCCCGAATCCGGGCGTGCCGCTGGTCGCGCCGGCGCCTTGATCCGCGCTCGCGCTCGATCCGGTCATCTCTACCTGTATGCCTTCTGTCCGTCCGCCCGCCATCGTCCCCTCAGGGTCCCCTCAGGTCATTCAAGGGTGGCATGGTCGGATCGAGCGCGCGGCGGTGAGGTGTCCCCGTGCCGACCCCAGCCGGATGCTACATTCCCCCGGCCGGGTGAGCGAGGACGTTCCCTTGTGCTGCCACTCGTCAGTGTCGCCGTTCGCACCGTGTTCCCACGCACCGTTCTCACGTTCCGCTCTCGTCGCTGTCAGGGGCATGCGCCAGAATGCCGGGTGTGAACGAAGAGGAGCCTGGGGCCGGGATTCCGCCGTATGCGGAGCGTGTGCTGGAGGCGGCGGAACTCATTCCGGCCGGACGGGTGATGACCTACGGCGACGTGGCCGAATTCGTCGGTGAGGGGGGCCCTCGTCAGGTGGGACGGGTCATGGCGCTCTACGGCGGAGCGGTCCCGTGGTGGCGGGTGATCCGTGCGGACGGGCGGCTGCTGCCGGGGCACGAGCTGCGCGCACTGGAGCAGTACAGAGTGGAGGGCACTCCGCTGCGTCACGCCGGCGCGGACCACATGCCGCGCGTCGATCTGCGGCAGGCCCGCTGGGACGGCCGTTCCCGCTGAGGTGAGCGGGGCACGGCGCCGCATCCGGAGCCGCATACCGCGCTGGGGTGGCACCGGTGGGGTTGCGTGGCGCCGGTGGGGCTGATCGATCCCGCGAAGCGGGGGACAAAGGTGGGGTTGTCGGGGCAGGATCGTAGGCTCGTCACCGGACGGAGTGCGTGAGGCGCGCGCCGTTCCGGTGTACGCCGTTTCGTCGCACCGCCCGCTGTTCTCCCCTGGATCACGCCCATGACCACCTCTGTCCCCGCAGGCGCGTACCGCCTGGTGCGCGAGCCCGTCGCGCCCGTGGTGCCGCCTGTCCTGGACCGCTACCAGCAGGCCGTGGTGGACCACCGGGGCGGTCCGCTGCTGGTGCTGGCCGGTCCGGGCACGGGCAAGACGACGACCCTGGTCGAGGCGGTAGCGACCCGGATCGCCGAGGGCGTCCCGGCCGAGGAGATCCTGGTCCTGACCTTCAGCCGCAAGGCCGCGGTCGAGCTGCGGGACCGGATCACCGCGCGGGTCGGCGGCGCGGTCGCCCCGCAGGCGACGACCTTCCACTCCTTCTGCTACGCCCTGCTCCGCGCGCACCAGGAGCCCGACCTCTATGCCGAGCCGCTGCGGCTGCTCTCCGGCCCGGAGCAGGACGTCATGGTGCGCGAGCTGCTGGCCGGCGGTGCGGAGGACGCCCGCAGCGGACGCGCGGGCGGTCCGGCCTGGCCTACCGAGCTGCGTGCGGCGCTGACCACGCGCGGCTTCGCCGACGAGGTCCGTGCGGTGCTGGCCCGTGCCCGCGAGCTGGGCCTGAACGACACGGCGCTGGAGCGCTTCGCGGCCCAGGTCGGTCGCCCGGACTGGCAGGCGGCGTCGTCGTTCCTCGGCGAGTACCTGGACGTCCTGGACGGCCAGGGCCTGCTCGACTACGCCGAGCTGGTCCACCGCGCCGTGCTGCTGGCCGAGGAACAGCAGGTGGGCGCGGAGCTGCGGCGCACCTTCCGGGTGGTCTTCGTCGACGAGTACCAGGACACCGACCCGTCGCAGGTGCGGTTGCTGCGGGCGCTCGCGGGGGACGGGCGGGAGCTGGTCGCGGTCGGCGACCCGGACCAGTCGATCTACGCCTTCCGCGGCGCGGACGTCAACGGCATCCTCGACTTCCCGCACGCGTTCCCGCAGGCCGACGGTTCGCCGGCGCCGGTCGAGGTGCTGCGCGTCTCGCGGCGCGCGGGCTCGCGACTGCTCGCGTCGAGCCGGGTGCTGGCGGAGCGGCTGCCGACGGGCCGACTGCCCGCCGCAGCGCTCGCGGAGCACCGTGGGCTGCTGCCCTCCCGCGAGGGCGGGACGGTCGAGATTCTCACCTTCCCCACTCCCGGCGCCGAACTGGACAACATCGCCGACCTGCTCCGCCGCGCGCATCTGGAGCAGGGCATGCCGTGGAGCGACATGGCGGTGCTGGTCCGCGCGGGCGCCCGCTCGCTCCCGTCGCTGCGCCGGGCCCTGACCTCGGCGGGCGTCCCGGTCGACATCGACGGCGACGACCTGCCACTGCACGCCGAGCCCGCCGTGGCCCCGCTGCTCGCCGCGCTGCGCGTCTGCGCGGTCGGCGCGGTCCGCGCCCGCCGACGCGCGGCCGGGCTGCCGCTGCCTGAGGACGTGCTTGCGGAAGCCCCCGAGGCTCCGGACGACGACCCGTCGGGCGAGGCTCCGGCGCGTC
The DNA here is from genome assembly GCF_041262485.1 of Streptacidiphilus sp. BW17. NCBI lineage: Bacteria > Bacillati > Actinomycetota > Actinomycetes > Kitasatosporales > Streptomycetaceae > Streptacidiphilus > Streptacidiphilus sp. BW17. The sequence continues at coordinate 282,904 of NZ_JBGCCR010000003.1, forward strand.
CGGTGCCGGTGGATGACGACCCCTTGACTCCGGAGGTCGCCCGGAACCTGCTCACCGGCCCGCTCGGCGGGCTGGACGGCGCCGACCTGCGGCGGCTGGGCCGACTCCTGCGCGAGGAGGAGCGCACCGAGCTCCGCGCGCTCCCGCCGGAGCGCCAACACGCCGTCCGCGGCGCGGAGCTGCTGATCCGCGAGGCGCTGGCCGAGCCCGAGCGTCTGGTGCTGCTCGCCGGTCAGCCCGCCCGCCGCGCGCGCGAGCTGGGTCTGCTGCTGCGCAAGGTGCGCGAGCTGCTCCTCAGCGGTGTGAGCGCCGAGGAAGCGCTCTGGGCGCTCTGGGAGGCGAGTTCCTCCTGGCGGGAACGCCTGGAACGTGGGGCGCTGCGCGGTGGCGCCGCCGGACGCAACGCCGACCGGGACCTGGACGCGCTCTGCGCACTGTTCGAGACGGCCGCACGCGCCGAGTCCCACGCCGAGGGCCCGCGCGGCGCGTTGAACTTCCTCGCCGAGCTGGAGCAGCAGGACATCGCCGCGGACACCCTCTCCGGCCGTCTGGTTCGCCCCGATGCCGTCCGGCTGATGACCGCGCACCGCTCCAAGGGCCTGGAGTGGCCGTTGGTCGTCGTCGCCGGAGTGCAGCAGGGCCTCTGGCCGGACCTGCGCCGTCGCGGCTCGCTGCTGGAGGCCGACCGGATCGGGCAGGACGGACTGGCCGAGCCGATGCCGTCCACGGCGCTTCTCGCCGAGGAGCGACGCCTCTTCTATGTCGCCGTCACCCGTGCCAAGGAGCGGCTGGTGGTCACGGCGGTGCAGGCCCCGGCCGAGGACGGGGACGAGCCGTCCCGCTTCCTGCGCGAGCTGTACCGGCAGCGTGCGGACGGCAGTCGCCACCCGGAGGTCCGGGTCGACGACATCGGTCACCGGCCGCGCCGTCCGCTGGCCGTCGCCGCGCTGGTCGCCGAGCTGCGGGCCACCACCGTCGACGCGGATGCCTCGCCGAGGCTGCGCGAGGCCGCGGCCGAGCGGCTGGCCAGGCTGGTCTCGCTGACCGACGACGACGGGTTTCCGCTGGTCCCGGCCGCCGACCCGCACCGTTGGTGGGGCATGGCCGACCCGACCGAGAACGAGGTGCCGGTCCGCGATCCCGAGCGTGCGGTGGAACTGTCCGGCAGCGCGCTGGAGTCCGTCGACGCGTGCGCGCTGCAGTGGTTCCTCGGCCGCGAGGTCCGGGCGCAGGAGGCGTCCAGCGGGGCGCAGGGCTTCGGCAACGTCGTCCACGTGCTCGCCGAGGAGGTCGGCGCCGGCCGGACCCCGGCCGACCTGGACGTGCTGATGGCCCGGCTGGACCGGGTCTGGGACGCGCTCGCCTTCGACGCGCCGTGGAAGTCCGAGCAGGAGAAGGGCGAGGCGCGCGCCGCGCTTGAACGGTTCCTGACCTGGCATGTCGCCGAGCGGGGCCGGGTCCCGGTGGCCACCGAGCAGCCCTTCGACGTCGAGCTCAAGGCAGGCCCGTACGCGGTCCGCATCCGCGGCACCATGGACCGGGTCGAGCAGGAGGCGTCGACCGGCGCGGCGTACGTGGTCGACTTCAAGACCGGCCGCAGGACGGTGACCGCGGCGCAGGGGGGGGCCCATCCGCAGCTGGGCGTCTATCAACTCGCGGTCCGGGAGGGCGCGGTGGACGACGTCTTCGACGGTGACCGACCGGGTCCCGGCGGCGCGGAGCTGGTCCAGCTGCGTCAGCAGGCGTCCCGTACCGCTCCGGACGCGCCCAAGGTGCAGAGCCAGGCCTCGCTCACCGAGGGCGGCGAGTGGATCGAGGGCCTGCTGGTCGAGGCGGCCGACCGGATCGTCAACGAGCGGTTCGTGCCGACGACCGGTGACCAGTGCGGCCACTGTTCCTTCCACGGCAGCTGCTCGGCCCGGCCGGAGGGCCGCCAGGTGGTGGAGTAGCCAGGCGATGGAGTAGCCGGGCGAGGAGCGACTGGCGTCCGGCCGGGGCCCACCCCGGCTACGAGCCCGGACGACGTGAGTGGGATGTGAGAGAGTTCCCTTCCGTTTCTTCGGGATCTGTCAGTCGTCCCCGCTAGCGTGGACCGCATGCCTGGACCCCTCTCCGGTCCCGAGGAGCTCAAGGAGCTGCTCGGGATCCCTTTCACCGCCGAGCAGCTGCGCGCGATCACCGCGCCGCTCGCCCCGGCGGTGATCGTCGCGGGCGCGGGGTCGGGCAAGACGACGGTGATGGCGGCGCGTGTCGTCTGGCTGGTCGGCACCGGGCAGGTCCGGCCGGACCAGGTGCTCGGGCTGACCTTCACCAACAAGGCCGCCGCCGAGCTGTCCGAGCGCGTCCGCAAGGCGCTGGCCCTGGCCGGGATCGGTGCCTCCGCCGAGCCGGCCGAGGCTCTGCACGGGCCGGGCGGACACCATGGCGACGATCCCGGCGAGCCCGAGATCTCCACCTACCACGCCTTCGCTGGGCGGCTGTTGACCGACCACGGCCTGCGCATCGGCCTGGAGCCGGACGTCCGGTTGCTCGCCGACGCGACCAGGTTCCAGCTCGCCGCGCGGGTGTTGCGGCAGGCGCCGGGCCCGTTCCCGGCGCTGACCGACGGCGTCTCCTCGTTGGTGGCCAAGCTGGTCAAGCTCGACGGTGAGCTCGCCGAGCACCTGGTCGAACCCGAGCGGCTGGTCGGGTTCGACACGGCGCTGCTCGACGAGCTCGCCTCGGTGAAGCTCAGCAACGAGGAGCTGCGCAAGGTCCCCGCCGCGGCCATGGCCCGGCGTGAGTTGACCGAGCTGGTCACCCGCTACCGCGCTCGCAAGCGCGAGGCCCGGCTGATGGACTTCGGCGACCAGATCGCCGCCTGTGCCCGGCTCGCGCAGACCCGGCCCGAGGTCGGCGCGCTGCTGCGCGAGCAGTACCGGGTCGTCCTTCTCGACGAGTACCAGGACACCTCCGTCGCCCAGCGGTTGCTGCTCTCCGGCCTCTTCGGTGACGGCACCGGACACCCCGTCACCGCGGTGGGCGACCCCTGTCAGGCCATCTACGGCTGGCGTGGCGCGTCCGTCGCCAACCTGGACGAGTTCCCGCGCCACTTCCGCCATGCCGACGACACCTCCGCCGCGCGCTACGCACTCAGCGAGAACCGTCGCTCGGGCGGGCGGCTGCTGGCCTTCGCCAACGAGCTGGCGTCGCCGTTGCGGGCCATGCACGAGGGCGTCGAGGCGCTGCGTCCCGCTCGCGGCGAGGAGCAGGCCGGGGGGCTGCGCGGCGCGTTGCTGGAGTCGCACGAGGCGGAGGTCGCCTGGGTCGCCGACTCCGTCGCGCACCTGGTCCGCACGGGCACGTCGCCCGGACGGATCGCCGTGCTCTGCCGCGGCGGGCGGGAGCTCTTCCCCGATGTGCACGCCGCGTTGGTGGCGCGCGACGTCCCGGTCGAGGTGGTGGGTCTGTCCGGGCTGCTCCACCTGCCGGAGGTCGCCGACCTGGTCGCCACCTGTGAGGTGCTTCAGGACCCGACGGCCAACGCGGCGCTGGTGCGGCTGCTGATCGGTCCGCGCTGGCGGATCGGTCCGCGTGACCTGGCCCTGCTCGGCCGCCGCGCCCGGGACTTGGTCCGCGTCGCGTCCGCAGCGCCGGGGGAGCGGGACAAGCTCAGCGAAGCCGTGGCCGAGGCGGACCCGACGGAGATCGTCTCCCTGGCCGATGGGCTCGAGTCCTTCCTCTACCCGGGCCAGGCCGGGGAGCCGGAGCTGCCCTTCTCGGAGCAGGCCGCGCTGCGCTTCGAGCGGTTCGCGGCGGAGATCCGCGAGCTGCGCCGGGTGCTGGCTGAGCCGCTGATGGACGTGCTGCACCGGGTGCTCGCGGTCACCGGCCTGGAGGTCGAACTCTCCGCTTCCCCGCACGCGCTGGCCGCCCGCCGCCGCGAGACGCTCTCGGCCTTCCTCGACATCGCCGCCGGCTTCGCCGACCTGGACGGCGACCCGTCGCTCGGCGCGTTCCTCGGCTTCCTGCGCACGGCCCAGGAGTACGACCGGGGCCTCGACAACACGCTTCCGGGCGGCGAGGACACCGTGAAGGTGCTCACCGCGCACAAGTCCAAGGGCCTGGAGTGGGACGTCGTCTTCGTCCCCGGCCTGGTCAAGGGTGCCTTCCCGAGCAACACCGGGCGGGAGAAGTGGACTTCGCGCCCCGAGGTGCTGCCGCACGCCCTGCGCGGCGACGCGGCCTCGCTGGCCGCCGACCCACAGTGGACGAGTAAGGGACTGACCGCCTTCGACACCGAGATGAAGCACCACTCCGCCACGGAGGAGCTGCGCCTCGGCTACGTCGCCTTCACCCGCCCGCGTGCGCAGCTCTACGCCTCCGGCCATTGGTGGGGCCCGACGCAGAAGCGCCCGCGCGGACCGTCCGCGTTCCTGACCGCGCTGCGCGAGTTCGGCGAGCAGCGTCCCGGGTCCGGTGTCGAGATCGAGGCCTGGGCCGAGGCACCGGCTCCCGGCGCGGCCAACCCCGCGCTGGACACGGACGTCGAGCACGCCTGGCCGCTGCCGCTGGACCTCCCGGCCCAGCGGGCGCGCCGCGCGGCGGGCGAACGGGTGCTGGCGGGGCCGCGCTGGGCCTGGTCCCCGAGCGGCGCCGTCGCGGGTGAACCCGCAACCGGGAACGGGCCCGCCGCCGGACCAGGCCTCTCACCTGGACCGGCGACCGGACCGTTGACCGGAGCGGCGGGCGAACTGCCGCCGGAGCCCCCGCTGGAGACACCGGAGGAGCGACGTCTGGTCGCCTCCTGGGACCGGGATCTGGAGCTGCTCGCCGGGGAGCTGCGCCGCTCCCGCAGCCGGGTGCGCGACGTGCCGCTGCCGCGCTCGCTCTCCGCCTCCCAACTGCTGCGCGTCGCCGCCGATCCGGCGGGTTTCGCCCGCGAGCTGGCCCGCCCGATGCCGCGTCCGCCGCAGCCCGCCGCGCGGCGCGGCACGCGGTTCCACGCCTGGGTGGAGTCCCGGCTCGCGGTCGAGCCGCTGCTGCTCCTTGGCGAGGACGAACTGCCGGGCGCGGACGACTCGGGGATCGCCGACGAACGCGATCTCGCCCAGCTCAAGGAGGCCTTCCTACGCAGCGAGTACGCCTCGCGCACCCCTGTCACGGTCGAGGCGCCGTTCCAGTTGATGCTGGCGGGGCGGGTGATCCGTGGACGTATCGACGCGGTCTACGCGACCGACGACGGTGGTTTCGAGGTCGTCGACTGGAAGACCAACCAGCGCGAGACGGCCGATCCGCTGCAGTTGGCGGTCTACCGGTTGGCCTGGGCCGAGCAGCAGGGCGTTCCTCTTGATCGCGTCGGCGCCGCATTTCTGTATGTTCGAAGCGGCACTGTGGTGCGTCCTGATTCGTTTCCGGACCGCAAGGGCTTGGCCGCCTTGATCGGCGCCGTCGCCCCGAGCGAGGACGGAGTCGCTGACGTGACCACCGGGGATTCGTGAAAGGACGGTGCGGTCTGTCCAATTCGCGCCTAATGTGGGGTCATTAACCAGTCAACTTCGATCCAACTTTGAACTAATTCGGCCGCGGGAGGGGGCACCCGTCCTCGGGCTGCCCGACTCGACACCCATCCTTCGTTGCACAGCGCCCGCAGGAGAGACGACGTTGACTGCCGCCGGAAGGTTCCGCCTCCACAGCCGCTGGGGTCGTGCGATTCTGCTGCTGCCGTTCGTCGGGGTGATCCTGGTCTTCATCCTCGACCGCGCCAGCAACAACCCCAACGTCACCTTCGAGCCCGCGCTGACCGCAGGCCCGGCGCTCGCGGCCGTGGTCAGCAACAGCATCTGGTTCCCGCTGGCCGTCGGCGCGGTCACGGTGGGCGAGGCCTTCGGCATCGCCGCCGAGGACCGGACGCTGTCGCAGTCGGTCCACACGGCGTCGGTGCTGGCGATCATCCTGATCAGCGCGATCGGCGCGACCAGCGTGCTGCTGCGGAACCGCCAGGAGCGGGCCCTCGCGGACGCCCGGCTGGTCTCCGAGGTCGCCCAGCGGATCCTGCTCCGCTCCATCCCCGAGCGGATCGGCCCGGTCCGGGCCGCCGTCCACTACGCCGCAGCCGCCGCCCACGCCCGGATCGGCGGGGATCTCTATGAAGTGGTGCAGACCCGCTACGGGGTGCGCGCGGTCATCGGCGACGTCCGCGGCAAGGGCCTGGCGGCGGTCGAGACGGCGGCGGCCATCCTGGGCGCGTTCCGCGAAGCCGCGCACCAGGAGCAGGCGTTGGACCGGGTCGCCTCCTGGCTCGCCGACAGCCTCGGCCGCGCGCTACACGAGAACGGTGACGAGCACGAGGGAAGCGAGGAGGAGTTCGTGACCCTGGTGCTGATCGGACTCCGCGCCGACTCGGTGGTGGAGATCGTCAACTGCGGTCACCCCGCGCCGCTGCTGCTCCGCAGAGGTGCCCCGGTGCGCTTCCTCGACCCGCCCGCCAACGTCCCGCCGCTGGGCGTCCTGGAACCCGAGGACGTCGCCCCGCCGATCCTGCAGCTCCCGTTGCAGGCCGAGGACCGGCTGCTGCTCTACACCGACGGGGTCATCGAGGCGCGCAACAGCTGGGGTGTCTTCTACCCGCTGGCGGAGCGGGTCCCGGACTGCGCCAGTTCGGACGTTCCGTCCGAGGTGCTGGACCGCATCCACGAGGACGTCCGCAGGCACGTCGGCCACCAACTCGGCGACGACGCGGCGATGCTGCTGCTCCAGTACGCGCCCGTGCCCACCGCGGGCGCCGCGGTGGCGGCCCGCTCGGTGGTCCACCCGCGTGTGGTCAACGACCGGGCGACGCCGCAGGGGTGAGGTCCGGGCCCGGAAAGTCCCGCCGGACAGGCCCTGACGCGGTTAGTGCCCCGCCCAGTCACCGCCGAGGCGGAGGTCCACCACCAGCGGCCGGTGGTCCGACACCCCCGTCGTCGGGGTCCGCACCGACGCCACCGCGCTGCGCGGCACGCCCACCGCGAGCACGTGGTCGAACTGCACCGCGGGTCGGTGCGCCGGATACGTGGGCGTCCGGGCTAGATCGCGCCAGCCCTGGAGCCTGCGGTGCGGGCTGGTCGTCGGGCGGTGGGTCCGCCGCCGCACCCGGAGCCGGCTGCGGTCGACCACCGACGCCCCGCCCAGCACGGTGCGCGGTACCGGCCCGATCAGGTTGAAGTCGCCGAGCAGGAGGTAGGGCGCGGGCAGGTCGGAGATCCAGCGCCGCATCCCGGCCAGCTGGCCCATGTTCCAGCCGGGCACGAAGGACAGGTGCGCCGCCAGCACGGTGATCGGCCCGTTCGGTCCGTCCAGCACCGCCGCCAGCGCGGCACGCGGCTCGTCCGGCACGGGAGTCAGCCCGCGTCGCCCGGCCACCCGCAGCGGCAGTCCGAAGGGCGCGGCCGGAAAACGCCGGGCACGCCAGTGCAGCACCGGCAGCCGGGTGACCAGCGCGGTGCCGTAGGCGGATTGGTCGGTGTCCCGGGCAGTGTCGTCGGGGCCGTAGACGCGCAGCGACGCCCCGCCCGGTGCGTGGACCCAGCCGGCCACCGGTGCGGGACGCCCCACCACCGCGGCGGCGAAGCGGAAGTCCTGCGCGGCCATCGCCTTCGCCGCGACCGCGGCCTGGTCCACCAGGCCCGAGCGGGGCTGGTACCGGTCGACCTCCTGCAGCGCGAGCACGTCCGCGTCGAGTCCGGCGACGGCCTCCGCCAGCGGGGCGCCGGGGTCGGCTCCGGAGACGAGGTCGGGGAGCGGCCTCCCGTCCGGGGTCATGGCTTGGCCGTGCAGCAGGTTGAAGGTCGCGACGCGCAGCTGGCTCACGGGTCGAACCTACGCCAGCGGGGCACCCCGCCGCGCTCACCTCGTCGAACCCGCCCGGACGCCCGCCAGGACGCCCGCCCAGGCGGACACCCGCCCCGACGCCCGTCCGGGCACACGGACGGGCAGGTCTCAGCCGTCGGGCGGTTCCCGGAGCGTGCAGGCTTCGAACTAGGGTGGGTGCCATGAGCACCACCGAAGCCCCGGACAGCGTCGTCCGTGCGTACATCGCCCAGCACAGTGCCGCCTTCCGCGACGATCTCGCGGACTGGCTGCGCATCCCCTCGGTCTCGGCCGACCCGGACCGCGAGGGCGAGGTCCGCCGGTCGGCGGACTGGCTCACGGCCAAGCTCAGGGAGACCGGCTTCCCGGTCGCCGAGGTATGGGAGACAGCCGATGGTGGCCTCCCCGCCGTCTTCGCGGAGTGGCCGTCGGGGGACGCCGCCGCGCCGACCGTGCTCGTCTACGGCCACCACGACGTCCAGCCCGCCGCGCGTGAGGACGGCTGGGACACCGACCCGTTCGAGCCGACCGTCGTCGACGGCCGGATGTACGCACGCGGCGCCGCCGACGACAAGGGCCAGGTCTTCTTCCACACCCTCGGTGTCCGGGCCCACCTGGCCGCGACCGGCCGGACCGCCCCCGCCGTCAACCTCAAGCTGCTGATCGAGGGCGAGGAGGAGTCGGGCTCGCCCAACTTCGGCGACCTGATCCGCCGTCACGCGGACCGGTTGGCTGCCGACGTCGTCATCATCTCGGACACCGGCATGTGGGCCGCGGACACCCCGAGCGTCTGCACCGGCATGCGCGGCCTCGCCGACGCGGAGATCAGCCTCTACGGCCCGGACACCGACATCCACTCCGGCTCTTTCGGTGGCGCCGTGCCCAACCCCGCCGACGAGGCGGCCCGCCTGGTCGCCGCACTGCACGACGCGGACCGCAGGGTCGACATCCCCGGTTTCTACGACGGCGTGATCGAGCTGACCGAGCGTGAGCGGGAGCTCTTCGCCGAGCTGCCCTTCGACGAGGACGTCTGGCTGGGCGTCGCCAAGTCCCGTGCCACCCAGGGGGAGGAGGGCTTCACCACGCTGGAGCGGATCTGGGCCCGCCCGACGGCCGAGGTCAACGGCATCTGGGGCGGCTACACCGGCCCCGGCGGCAAGACCATCGTCCCCGCCGAGGCGCACCTCAAGCTCTCCTTCCGGATGGTCGCCGGCCAGGACGCGGACAAGGTCCGTCAGGCGGTCACCGACTGGGTCGCCGGGCAGGTCACGCCGGGCATCCGGCACGAGATCGAGTTCCGCGGCAGCACCCGTCCCTGCCTGACGCCGCTCGACCACCCGGCGCTGCAGTCGCTTGCCCGTTCGATGGGTCGCGCGTTCGAGCAGGAGATCCGCTTCACCCGTGAGGGTGGATCCGGGCCTGCGGCCGATCTGCAGGACGTGCTCGGGGCGCCGGTGCTCTTCCTCGGCATCTCCATCCCGTCCGACGGATGGCACTCCATCAACGAGAAGGTCGAGCTGGCCCTGCTCGACAAGGGCGTGGAGGCCTCTGCCTATCTGTGGGCCGACCTCGCCGCGCACTGGACCACCAGCAACGCCGCCAACTGACCAGGGGGGACGAACCGTGACGGTTCAGCAGCAGAAGCAGCAGAAGCAGCAGAAGCAGGATCCGCAGCAGGAGCAGCAGCACCTCGACCGCCCGCTCGCGCTGTCGCGCGCCGGCGTGGACCGCGCAGCCGAGCACCGGCTGGACGAGCCGTGGCTCGCCGCCGCCTGGAGCCACCCCAGCACCCGGGTGCTGGCGATAAGCGAGGGCAAGGCCTTCGTCGCCGACACGGAGCAGGGCACCGAACTGGTACTGCTGTCGACCTTCGACGCACCCGACGAGGGCGAGCGCTACTTCCTCGGCTGCGGCGAGGACGGCGCGGCGTACTTCGCCGTCGCCTGCGCCCAGTTGCCCGGCCGCCTGGACGGCCCCGAGCGGCCGGCCGGCCTGCGCGAGGTCGGGGGCGTGCTCGGCGACCGCGACTCCGGCCTGCTGGTCCACGCGGTGGCGCTGGAGAACTGGCACCAGGCCAACCGCTTCTGCGCGCAGTGCGGGCACGCGACGGACGTCGCTGCGGCGGGCCACGTGCGGCGCTGCACGTCCTGCGCCCGTGAGCACTACCCGCGCACCGACCCCGCGGTGATCATGCTGGTCACCGACGACCAGGACCGCGCGCTGCTGGGCCGCCAGGCGCTCTGGCCGGAGGGTCGGTACTCGACCCTGGCCGGATTCGTGGAGCCGGGGGAGTCCCTGGAACAGGCGGTGGCCCGCGAGGTCTCCGAGGAGGCCGGCGTCCGCGTGGACCTCGACTCCGTGGAGTACGTGGCCTCGCAGCCCTGGCCCTTCCCCTCCAGCCTGATGCTGGGCTTCATGGCCCGCGCGGACATGCGCGACGGCGGCGCGGAGATCCGCGTCGACGGCGAGGAGTTGGACGAGGCCCGCTGGTTCACCCGCGAGGAGCTGCTGACCGGTATGCAGAACGGGACGACGCTCCCGCCCTCGGGCATCTCCATCGCCCGCCGCCTGGTCGAACTCTGGTACGGCGGCGCGCTCCCGGACGTCAGCTGGTAGGGCCTTCGGCAGACGGGAAGTTGCGCCACTCCCAGTGGGGCGGGCGGGGAGGTTCCTCGCGCCCCTGGCGTGTTGCAACTTCCCTCCCCGCGCCCCCGCTTCGCTTCACGCGCTGGCTTCACTCGAAGGGTGGAACGCTGTCACGGGTTCCACGTGCGCCAGACGCTGGTGTGGATCGCACTGGTCGAGCTCCAGCACACAGGTGACCGTCTTACCGGTCAGGCGGACGATCACCTCCCAGCTCTTCGCCAGCAGTTCGACGATGTGGAGCCCACGGCCACCCTGGGCGTCCGGCTCGGCGTCGCGGGTCGTGGGAAGCGACGTGCCCTCGTCGGTGACGGAGATCCGGAGGCCCGCCTCCGTCAGCGCGAGCGTCAGATCGACCGGGCCGCTGCCGTACCGCAGGGCGTTGGTGACCAGCTCGGAGACCACCATCTCGGCGCTGTCGACCAGTTCGCTCGCACCCCAGGCGGCCAGCGCGGTCCTGGTGATCCGGCGGGCATGCCGCACGTTCCGCGGGTGCGGCGGGAAGGAGGCGATAGCCGCCCAGGCTCTCCGGTCGTTCATCGTTCGTGCCTCCGGGGCAGGATCGTGGTGCGGCGCAAGTAGTTGGGATTATCCGGATCGAGCCAGCCTTGACCGATGTTGGCTCGTTTCCCCGAGGCCGCGCAAGTGGAATGGCTACATTCTCGGGGTGAACATTTCCCGAGGGCCAGGGCAGGCCCCCAAATATCAGCGACTCGCTGCCGATCTACGGCGGCGGATCATGGGTGGGGAGTGGCAGGGCGGTACGCCGCTCCCGGTGGAAAGCGAGTTGGAGAACCAGTACGGGGTTGCTCGTAATACTGTCCGACTTGCCGTTGATGTTCTGGTCAATGAGGGTCTGCTGGTTCGGGTGCAAGGAAAAGGCACCTATCTCAAGGACCACCCTGTGCTGGATCATCACGCCTATCGTGCACCGGGTGATCCCGAACTCGGAAGCCCTGGAACCCCCCTTCGGTCCGCCTTTGCAGCCTATGCCGAAGAAGCTGCCGCAGCCGGTCGGAAATTGACATCCGACTTTCAGATGCTGATCGTACGGGCCACCACTGACATCACCGATCGCCTACGGATCGAACCGGGTGAGGCCGTGGTGCTGCGTCGGATGCTTCGCTACATGGACGGCGAACCGTGGTCCGTCGAGGAGAGTCACTATCCGGTCGGGCTGGCCGCCAGCACCGCGTTGATGGCCCCCGACCCGGTGGTCGGCGGGGACGAGGTCGCGCTTGCGGACGCCGGGCACGTGGAGACCGGCTGCGTGGACGAGTTGTGCGCGCGGATGCCCAACCCGGAGGAGGCGCAGTGGTTCCAGGCCGGTCCCGGGGTGCCGCTGCTGGTCCAACTCCGCACCGGGTACACCGAGTCGGGCCCGGTCCGGGTGACCGAGACGCGCTACTCCGCGGACCGCAACCGGCTGATCTACTCGCTCGGTTCGCTCAGCGGCCTGGACGGTTCGCTCGCATCTCTCGGCGGGATCGGGAACCTGGGCGCGCCCGCGGAAATCTGAAGGGCCCTCGGCTGCGCGGTACGCGGCCGAGGGCCCTGCGGCGGCGCTGAGCGCCTGCCGGACGGTCTCAGGCGAGGGCAGCCTTGACCTGGGCGAGGGACGGGTTGGTCATCACCGTCTGCTCACCCGTGGACGAGATCGCCAGCACGGTCGGGACCGTCTGGTTGCCGTTGTTGACCTTCTCGACGAAGTTCGCGGACTCCGGGTCCTGCTCGATGTTGATCTCGTTGAACGCGATGCCCTCGCGCTTCAGCTGCGACTTGAGGCGCTGGCAGTAGCCGCACCAGGTGGTGCTGTACATGGTGACTGTCGCGGACATCGCTTTCGCTCCTTCGGTCTGAGGCTGCTGCCGCAGGATCCAACGTCGTGCGACCGCTCGGGATTCCCTGGCCTTCGGGCGCTGGTCGTATCAGCACACCGGGCCTGTGGACAACGTGGCCCGGGTTGTCGCTGCGGCTTGAGAGGATGGGCGGCATGCAGGCAGAGCTCCCGGGCGCATCGCCCTTCCCCACCGCACCGCGCGACGCCGAGGCCGTCCTCGACGGGCTCGATCCGGAGCAGCGGGCCGTCGCCACGGCGCTGCAGGGGCCCGTCTGCGTGCTCGCGGGTGCGGGCACGGGCAAGACCCGCGCCATCACCCACCGGATCGCCTACGGCGTCCGCAGCGGGGTGATGCAGCCGCAGCGGGTGCTCGCGGTCACCTTCACCGCCCGCGCGGCGGGGGAGATGCGCGGGCGGCTCCGCCAGCTCGGCGTCGAGGGCGTCCAGGCACGCACCTTCCACGCCGCCGCCCTGCGCCAGCTCCAGTACTTCTGGCCGCGCGTGATCGGCGGGGAGCTGCCCCGGCTGATCGAGCGCAAGGTCCAGCTGGTCGCCGAGGCCGCCGGGCGCTGCCGGCTCCGGCTGGAGCGCACCGAGCTGCGCGACCTCACCGGTGAGATCGAGTGGGCCAAGGTCACCCAGACGGTTCCCGAGGACTACCCGGCCGCGGCGGTGAAGGCCGGTCGGGAGACCCCGCGCGACCCGGCCGAGATCCGCCAGGTCTACAAGGTCTACGAGGAGCTCAAGCGCGACCGCGGGGTGATCGACTTCGAGGACGTGCTGCTGCTCGCGGTGGGTGTGCTCGACGAGCGGCCGGAGGTCGCCGAGCAGGTCCGGTCGCAGTACCAGCACTTCGTCGTGGACGAGTACCAGGACGTCTCGCCGCTCCAGCAGCGGCTGCTCGACCTCTGGCTCGGCCCGCGCTCCAGCATCTGCGTGGTCGGCGACGCCAGCCAGACGATCTACTCCTTCACCGGCGCCACCCCGGACTACCTGCTGGGCTTCCGGGCCCGGCATCCCGACGCCGAGGTGATCAAGCTGGTCCGCGACTACCGGTCCAGCCCCCAGGTGGTGCATCTCGCCAACGGGCTGCTCTCCCAGGCCCGCGGCCAGGCCGCCCAGCACCGGCTGGAGCTGGTCTCCCAGCGTGACCCGGGTCCCGAGCCGGCCTACGTCGAGTACCCGGACGAGCCCGCCGAGGCCGAGGGCACGGCCAAGCGCATCCGCGCGCTGCTGGATTCCGGCGTGCGGGCGAGCGAGGTCGCGGTGCTGTTCCGGGTCAACGCCCAGTCCGAGGTCTACGAGCAGGCCCTGGCCGACCAGGGCATCGCCTACCAGCTGCGCGGCGCCGAGCGGTTCTTCGAACGGCCCGAGGTGCGCGAGGCGGGCATGCTGCTGCGCGGCGCGGCCCGGGCCGGGGGCGGCGCGGTCGACCCGCTGCTGGAGGAGACGCCGGAGCGGCTGGCCGACCAGGTCCGCGCCGTCCTCTCCTCGCGCGGCTTCACCCCGCAGCCGCCGTCGGGGTCGGGCGCGGTGCGCGAGCGCTGGGAGTCGCTGGCCGCGCTGGTCCGGCTGGCCGAGGACTTCGAGACCGCCCGGCACGCGGCGCAGCAGCCCGCCGACCTCGCCGAGTACGTCGCCGAGCTGGACGCCCGTGCGGCGGCCCAGCACGCCCCGGCGGTGGAGGGCGTCACTCTCGCCTCGCTGCACTCGGCCAAGGGCCTGGAGTGGGATGCGGTGTTCCTGGTCGGTCTGACCGAGGGGATGATGCCGATCACCTACGCCAAGACCGACGAGCAGGTCGAGGAGGAGCGCCGCCTCCTCTACGTCGGTGTCACCCGGGCCCGGGAGCACCTCGGGCTCTCCTGGGCACTGGCCCGTTCACCCGGCGGGCGCGCCTCGCGCAACCCCTCGCGGTTCCTGGACGGCCTGCGTCCGGGATCGGCCACGCGCGGCGGCGCTCGGGGCACGGGGCGCGCGGGTGCGGCAGGGGCCGGACGCGAGGGGCGCGCGTCCCGGTCCAGGTCGCCGATCAAGTGCCGTGTCTGCGGACGGGTGCTGACCGAGGCGGTGGAGCGCAAGCTGCGCCGCTGCGAGGAGTGCCCGTCGAGCCTGGACGAGGCCCTGTACGAGCGCCTGCGCGACTGGCGCAGCCGGGAGGCGCGCGAGCAGGGGCTGCCCGCGTACTGCGTCTTCACCGACGCCACGCTGATCGCGATCGCCGAGCAGCCGCCCGGCTCGGCTGGGGAGCTCGGCCAGATCTCCGGTGTCGGCCGCGCGAAGCTGGACAAGTACGGGGACGCCGTGCTGTCGTTGTGCGGGGGAGTCGACCCGGCGGCCACACCGTCGGAACGGCCCGATCAGGGGGACATCTCGGACCTGTGGGACGAGAACGGCACCTCTGAAGGATCACCTGAAGACTCGCCTGAAAAATAGTTTGCGCGCGCAGTGCGGAGCCTACTAGCGTGCCAGCAAGGTCAAGGAAACGAGACCTGGCCCACTCAGGTCCCACCTGTAGCGGGCATCTCTGCTGCACCAGCAGTCGTGGCAGCACGACTGACTGCGCACAGCAGGACGAAGGAAGTTGACCACCAGCGGGTCTGCGACGCCAGCAGACCCCGAGCACGTCGAAGGGAGGCGGACATTGTGAAGACCATGATCACCAAACTGACTGGGCGGACCCTGGCCGCCGAAGCCCTCGGCATGCCCTGCCTCGACGCCACCGCTGTCGATGCTCGTGGTTCCGAAGCTCTCGGCTTCGAGGCTCTCGGTTTCGAGGGTCTGGGCTTCGAGGGTCTGGGTCTGTCCTCCGTCGGTGCTGGTGCCGACGCCACCCGTGTGCGCCCGGCCGCTGCCCTTGTCGGCAATGGCTCCGGAGCCTGGGATGCGCGCCGTGACGAGCGACCGACCGAGGCATCCGTAGCACTGCTGGCCGCCTTCCCCGGCGGTTATGGCGACGTCGCGGGTGCCGGAGCCGGCTCGATCAAGCACCAGCAGTCCTTTGCCAGCCAGAAGCACACGCAGCACCTGCAGCACCAGATCGCCGCACAGGCGATCACGATGCGGGCCTTCCGCGGCCCACGTCCCTGGATAGAACGAACCTGAACCTGCATCAGGTCGGCACTTCCAGGGCCGCGGAATCCCGAATCGGGATCCGCGGCCCTTCTGTTTGCTCCGGGCAGACCAGTCCGAACGCAACAGCCAGTCAGAGCACATCGACTCACAAGAGGAAGACGACGCGAACGTGTCATCGGTGACCAGCCCACACGCCCCGTCCGCAGCCCCTGCCGACCACTTCGACGACTCCCACCCCCCGGAGGTATCCCTGATGCAGCTCACCGCTTTCGAGGAGGCCGAGACGCTCGGCGTCCCGATCCCCTGCCGGACCCTCGACCCCGAGGTCTTCTTCGCCGAGACCCCGGCCGATGTCGAGTACGCCAAGACCCTCTGCGGCGCCTGCCCGGTGAAGGCCGCCTGCCTCGCCGGTGCGCTGGAGCGGCGTGAGCCGTGGGGCGTCTGGGGTGGGGAGCTCTTCGTCCAGGGCGTGGTGGTGGCCCGGAAGCGGCCGCGTGGCCGTCCGCGCAAGAACGAGGCTCTGGTGTGACCGCGGCAAGCGCGCTGCGCGACTCCATTCGCGAGATCGCCGATCCGTCCGGAGATCTTCGCAACCACCCCGTCCCTACCACCGACAAGCAGGTCCCTTCGATGAACCGTCCCGCCGATCAGCGCCCCCGCAGCACAAGCCGCGTCGAGAACACCCAGAACAGGACCCTCGCAATGCAACTCATGCCCGAAGCCCTGGCTCGAGTCCAACACCAAGAACGCCTGGACGTCGCGGACCGCGAACGAATTGTCCGCGCGCTCCGACTCAAGCGAAGGGCCGAGCGCGCCACGCTCCGTGCGCGGCGCGCTCTGGCCGGCGCTCTTCTCTGAGCAGTAAGCAGTAGCTGCAACAACTGAGTTCAGAAGTACACAGCAGACATCGATCGGGCCCGCTCCCGCAACGGGGGCGGGCCCGAGGGCTTTCCGGCCGCGATCGGCGAACGGTGACTCAGGGACTGTCCTGGTCGGCGTCCGGCTCTCCGGCGAAGCCGGGGAGCCAGTCGAGGAGTTCGTCGCGGAACGGCGCGGTCGCGTCCAGCTGGCACAGCACGCCGATGGTGCTCAGGGTGACCCGGTGGATGAGCAGGTAGGACGGAGGCAGGTTGAGCTGCCGACCCAGCGCGTAGGCGGGGGAGCGCGGATCACCGATCCGGGCCGCCTGGGCGCGCATCCAGCTGCGCGTGAAGCGGAACTCCGGCACCGCGGCCGGCTCGATGATCGGCAGCACGTAGTCCAGCACCGCGTCCGGGTCCAGGTCGATGGTGGGCTTGACGAAGCCCTCCTGGCGCAGCATCTCCAGAACCCCGGAGGCGTCGCCCGCCAGCGCCATCCGCAACGCGGCCCCTATGGGCACCGGCAGGCCCTCCGGCAGCCGGTCGACCGTGCCGAAGTCCAGGACGCCGAGCTGCCAGCCCTCCGCAGGGCCGTCGTCGACGACCAGCCGGAAGTTCCCCGGGTGCGGGTCGGCGTGGAGCAGGCCGGTGCGCGCGGGACCGGCGAAGAGGAACCGGGCCAGCAACTTGCCCGCGCGGTCGCGCTGCTCCTGGCTGCCGGAGGCGATGATCTCCGACAGCGGGATGCCTTCGAGCCACTCGGTGACCAGCACCTGGTCGGCATGGTGGACCACGGCCGGGACCCGGATCTCCGGGTCGTCGGCGAACTCCTCGGCGTGGATCTGCTGGGACTCGGCCTCCAGGGCGTAGTCCAGCTCCTCGGCGATCCGGTTGCGCAGCTCGGCGATCAGCGGCTTGACGTCCAGACCGGGGATCAGCGGACCGATCAGCCGCGCGACCCGGCCGAGTTGGGTCAGGTCGGAGAGGAGCGCGTCGCCCGCGCCCGGGTACTGCACCTTGACCGCGACCTCGCGGCCGTCGTGCCAGACCGCCCGGTGCACCTGGCCGATGGATGCGGCGGCGGCCGGCTTGTCCTCGAACGAGGAGAACAACTCCCGCCAGTCGGGCCCGATCCGCTCGGTCAGGGCGGCGTGCACGGAGGCCGCAGGCATCGGCGGGGCCGCCTCCTGAAGCTTCGTCAGGGCGGCCCGGTAGGGGCTGGCGACCTCCTCCGGGAGGGCGGCCTCGAAGACGGACAGGGCCTGGCCGAACTTCATGGCCCCGCCCTTCAACTCGCCCAGGACCTTGAACAGCTGGTCGGCCGTGCGCTGTTGGAGCTCGGCGGCGACGACGTCGGCGGGACGCCCGCCGATCCGCTTGCCCAGGCCGAGGGTTGCGCGTCCGGCTATCCCCAGCGGCAGGGCAGCGAGCTTGGCGGTGCGGGTCACTGCCTTCCGCGGAAGATCGCTCACGGATGCCTCCCAGCCTCAAGGGCGGTTGCCGACGCCCTGCCGGCGTCGCGCCTGGTCCTCGTCATTCTGCCCCCGCATGCCAGCAACAGCCGCAATCGGGGTGGGGATCGAGCGGGCGACGGCGCATAGAGCCGTCGACCATCGAGATGTCGACCCACCCGCCAAGGCTAGGCGGTGTGCCACCGTCCAGGAAGATCAGCGCGTGCATGGCGGCGGTTGCCGCGACCGTGGCGGCCAGCGTGGCGTCACAGGCGGCACCCGGGCCGCTGCCCAGCCCGCTCCGGCTGCTGCAGTGCTGGGCCAGCAGCAGCGGCCAGCTCGGGTCGGCGTCCGAACGGTGGCAGGACCGGCACCGCCCGCAGGGGCTCACCCCGGGGAGCACCAGTGGGCCCACCGAACCGACCGTCTCCACGACCCCGGCGTAGAGATGCGGCAGTGCCGCCTGTTGCAGCGCCTGGCCGAGCTCCGGATCGGGCAGGCCGCGCGGTGCGACCACGACCAGATCGGGCGGGCGCTGGGCGCCGGCCGTCTCGTCGGGCTGGCCGGGCGCGGCCCGGCGTACGGCGGCCCGGGCCGCATCGGTGCGCAGCCGCCCGGCGTCATGGGGACGCAACCCGGCGGGGGAGGCGTCCTCGGGCAGCGCCCGACCGCTGTCCCGGACGCGGACCCTCCCCACCCCGGCCGCGGCGAGGAGCGATGCCACGGCCGCTCCGACGCGGCCGGCGCCGCGCACCTCGACCCGCGCCCTCCGTCGCGCCAGCAGCGCCGCAGGGGCCGCGCCCGGGCCGGGTCTGGCGAGGGAGAGGGCGGCCAGATCCGGGGCGAGCCTGGCCCGCTCACCGGGTGGCAGCGAGAGCAGTGGGCGGTGTGTCGTGCTGTCGTCCAGGGCGTCGCACGCGCGCAGCCCGCTCAGCAGCTCGTCCACCCGATCCTGACTGATCCCGATCCGCGCCGCCTCGGCCACGAGCGCGGGGAACTCGCGGGTGCCGTCGAGGAGGTCGAGGAACTCGGCCTCCTCGGGGCAGGCGGCGAGCACGCCGCCGTGCCCCGGACCGACACCGAACTGGAGGGTCTCGCGGTCGCGCCAGGCTCGGCGCAGGGCGGGCTTGAGGCAGGGGCGCATCGTTGGCTCCGTTCCCTCGCGTGAGGTCTCCGGCGTCGGGCCGCCGGGAGGTGGGAGCAGCATCGTCGCGCGGGGATGCGACAAGCGCGAAAAGTTATCCACAGGGCTGTGGATATTGTCCGATGATCGACGATCATGGGGTGCTGTGCGGCGCCACTTGGTCCGGTTTTGCTCGGAGTTAGGCATATTCCCGATGTGGTGATGACCACCCGATAGGAGATTTTCGGCCAGCAGGTCGGGACATTTGTCAGCATCGGCAGGTAGCGTCTCCGACGTGGCTGCGGGTTCGGAAGAACGTCCTGCTGTGCCGCGCAGGTCTGTTCTGGCAGCAGCCAAGAGCCGGTCCGCGGCGCAGGCCGTCGAGGTGCGCAGGAGTACTCGGCGAAGCCGCACCGTGTCCGCCTACCGCGAGGACGGACGCACCGTCATCCTCATCCCGGCGCGGATGTCGGAGGCGGAGGAGAAGCGCTGGGTGGCCCAGATGCTGGACCGCCTGGACGCCAGGGAGAGCAAGCAGCAGCCGCGCGGTGACGACGAGCTGGCCGAGCGCGCTGGCGAGCTGTCCCGGAAGTACCTCGGCGGCCGGGCCAGGCCGCGAACCGTCCGCTGGGTGACGAACCAGAACACGCGCTGGGGTTCCTGCACCCCCTCCGACGGCACGATACGGCTCTCGCACCGCCTGCAGGGGATGCCGGAGTACGTCGTCGACTACGTCCTGCTGCACGAGTTGGCCCACCTGCTGGTGCCCGATCACGGGCGCCGCTTCTGGGCCCTGCTGGACGCGTACCCGCGGACCGAACGGGCCCGCGGGTACCTCGAGGGCGTCGTCGCCGCCCGCCTCCCCGCTCCGCGGGAAGGCTGCGACCACTAGGCCTGTCTTATGGATCAGGCCAGCGCCAACTGTGCCCGGCGGGCGAGGGCGCGGACGGAGTCGTCCGTCGGGTCGGGGAGCTCGGAGAGGTCGAACCAACGGAGATCCAGGGATTCGTCGCTGATCTCGGCGACGGCTCCCGTCGGGGCCAGGACGAGGTACTGCACGTCGAGGTGAGTGTTCTCCGGGGCGTCCTTGCCCGCGCAGCGCACCGCGTGGCGGTCGAGCTTGACCGGACCGTCGCCGAGCAGGGTCAGGCCGGTGTCGATGCCCGACTCCTCGCGGGCCTCGCGGAGCGCCGCCTCCGCGAGGGTGCTGTCCTCCGGTTCGCAGTGGCCGCCGAGTTGGAGCCAGCGCCCGACCTTGGGGTGCAGGGTGAGCAGCGCCCGGCCGCGCTCGGCGTCGACGACCAGCGCGCTGGCCGTGATGTGCGCCGGACGGCAGCTGCGCCAGACGCCGTCCGCGCGGGCGGCCAGGTGGTCCAGATAGTCGTGGCGGAGCAGGTCCTGCTCCGCGTCAGGCGCGTCCCAGTCGGTCAGGACGCGCACCGCGTCCGTGTGAAGAGTCGAGTCACCGAGAGTCACGTGAAGGGAGGAACTCACTTGTCCCCGTCCGACTTCTTGTCGTCGCCATCCACGTCGTCCCCGCTGTCTTTGCCGTCCGTTTCGCTGTCGGCGTCTTCCGGCTGCTGCTTGGGCCGGCCGCCAGCGGCCTCGTTGAGCAACTCGTCCAGCTTGGTGAAGTCGATGCCGCCCTCGGACAGCTCCGGGGCGTCGCCGCCGTGCACGAAGCCGTCCGGGTCGTCCAGGTCGGCTGCGGTCGGGAGCATGTCCGGGTGCTCCCAGAGGTCGTCGCGGCCGTCGGTGCCGCGGGCGTCGGCCAGCGAGGCCCACAGGCGGGAGGCGTCGCGGAGCCGGCGCGGACGCAGCTCCAGGCCGACCAGCGTGGCGAAGGTCTGTTCCGCCGGGCCGCCGGAGGCGCGACGGCGGCGCAGCGTCTCGCGCAGCGCGGCGGCGTGCGGCAGGTGCGGTGAGGCGGCGGCGTGGACGACCGCGTCGACCCAGCCCTCGACCAGTGCCAGCGCCGTCTCCAGTCGGGCCAGTGCGGCCTTCTGCTCGGGGGTGTCCTCGGGCTGGAAGAGACCGCCGCTCATCGCCTCCTGCAGTGACTCGGGGTTCGTCGGGTCGATCTGGCCGACCAGATCCTCGAGGCGGGAGGTGTCGACCTTGATGCCGCGCGCGTACGCGTCGACCGCGCCGAACAGGTGCTGGCGCAGCCACGGCACGTGCATGAAGAGGCGCTGGTGCGCGGCCTCGCGCAGGGCCAGGTACAGCCGCACCTCGTCGGCCGGGACGGAGAGGCCGTCGCCGAAGGTCTCGATGTTCTGGGGCAGCAGCGCCGCCTTGCCGACCGGGGCCAACGGCAGGCCGATGTCGGTCGAGCTCAGCACCTCGGCGGCGAGCGCGCCGAGCGCCTGGCCGATCTGGGTGCCGAACATGGCGCCGCCCATGGAGCGCATCACGCCGAGCAGCGGGCCGGCCATGGCCTGCATCTCCTCGGGCACGACGCCGCCCATGGCCGCGCCGACGCGCTCGGCGACGGGGTCGACCAGCTCCTGCCAGACGGGCTGGGTAGCCTCGATCCACTCGGCGCGGCTCCAGGCCGTGGCCGAGGTGGCGCCCGTCGGGAACGCCGTGGCGGAGTCGAGCCAGAGCTCGGCCAGACGCATCGCCTCGGCGACGGCGGTCTGCTCCGACTGCGAGACGGAGCGGTCCTTGGACCCCTCCTCGCCGGTGCCCTGGACGACCGCCTGGCGGGCGATGTTCTTGGCCAGCTCCCAGTTGACGGGGCCGCCGTCGAAGGAGAGCATCTGGCCGAGCTGCTGGAAGGCAGCGCCGATGTCGCCGGGGTTCATGCCGCCGAACAGTGCCGCGAAGGGATTGTCGCCGGACCCGCCCGCGCCGCCGGGACCGCCGGGCAGGCCGGGCATGCCCGGGAAACCGGGAAGGCCGAAGCCGAACGGGTTGTCACCGCCGGGGTTGTCGCCGCCAGGCTTGTCGCCCTTGCCGGACTCCTGGGAGCCACCAGTGTCGCCAGAGCCGCCGGAGCCGCCCTGCTTCCCCCCCTTGCCCTCCTCGGGCTCCTCAGGGGGAAGGCCGAAGCCGAAGGGGTTGTCGCTCACGAGTCGCCTCGATCTGATAGGCCGCGCCGGAAACACAGCGGGTGCCTGGTGCACCGCCATGCCCTGGGCTCGGGCAGGATGGACCGGTACGTGACACTTACGTACGCATCAAAACTAACCGTGGAGGGTAGCCGGTGAGTTCCCCAGCTTCGCACTTTCGCTCTGGGCTGACCGGCGACCGGGGCGGCCCGGCGGGCGCGGACGGGACCGAACCGGCCGCCGAGTACGAGGACGCCACGGCGGCCGCGCCGGAAGCCGCCGAGGAACTCCAGGACGGCATGGCGGAGGACGCGGCGAAGGACGTGCCGCTGGATGCGCCGGACGCCGTGCAGTGGGAAGCGCAGGACGCTGTCCCGGACTCGGTCGCGGGCGCGTCGGCCGTCGTGGTGGCCCCGCGTCCCGAGCCGGAGATCGAAAGCCCCGCCTACGACGGTCCGTCGTTGGTCGTCGCCGTGACCGGCGCGGCCTCGGGCATGGGCGAGCGCCTGGTCCGACGCCTGGCCGAGTCCCAGGGCGTCCGTCGGGTGCTGGCGATCGACGAACGCCGTGGCGAGACCAAGGGCGTCCAGTGGCGGGTGCTGGACGTGCGCGACCCGGCCGTCGCCGAGCGGCTGGCCGGAGTCGACGTGGTGGTGCACCTCGCGTTGGACCTCGGCATGGAGTCCGATCCCAAGGCGCGGTCGGCCTACAACGTGCGCGGCACCCAGACGGTGATCACCGCCGCCGCTGCGGCGGGTGTGCACCGGGTGGTGCTCTGCACTTCGGCGATGGTCTACGGCGCGCTCGCCGACAACGAGGTCCCGCTGGCGGAGGACGCGCCGCTGCGCGCCACCGAGGAGGCCACGTTGGTCGGGGACCTGCTGGAGATCGAGCGCCTGGCCGCCCGCGCACCCCACGTCCATCCCGGCCTCTCGGTGACCGTGCTGCGCCCGGCCGTGGTGGTCGGCCCCGGCGTGGACACCGTGCTGACCCGGCACTTCGAGGCACCACGACTGCTGGTGGTGGCGGGATCCCGGCCGTGCTGGCAGTTCTGCCATGTCGACGACCTCACCGCGGCGCTGGAGTACGCGGTGTTGGGCCTGGTGGAGGGGGAGGTCACGGTCGGCTGCGACGGCTGGCTGGAGCAGGAGGAGGTGGAGCAGATCACCGGCATCCGACGGATGGAGCTGCCCGCCACCCTCGCCCTCGGCACGGCCGCCCGGCTGCACCGCCTCGGCCTGACCCCGGCCCCCGCGGGCGACCTGGCCTACACGATGTACCCGTGGGTGGTCTCCGGCAGTCGGCTGCACGAGGCAGGCTGGCGTCCCCGTTACGGCAACGACCAGGTCCTGGCCGAGTTGCTGACCCAGGTCTCCGGCAACCACGCGGTCGCCGGGCGTCGGCTCAGTGGCAAGGACGCGGCGACCAGCCTGGGTGCCGCGGGTGCGACGGTCGCACTGGTCGGCACCGCGGCGTTGGTCCGGCGGGCCCGGAAGCGGCGACGCGGCTGAGTGCGGAGCCGAATTCGCGGAAGTCCAGTGTCACGATGCGGAATCAGGGGGTTGAACCCGGCGGCCGATCCGCCATCATGGACGGCATGAGCACCAACGACGACCCGATCCGTCTGCTCGCGCTGCGCGACACCCCTCTCTCGCTCGACGAGGTGTACGCGGCCGTCGAGCACGACGCCGCGGGTGGCACCGACATCTTCGTCGGCACCGTGCGGGACCACGACGGGGGCAAGGGCGTCACCGCCCTGGAGTACAGCGCTCACCCGACCGCGGAGGACGAGCTGCGGCGGATCGCGGAGAAGATCTGCGCCGACCACCAGGTGCTCGCGCTCGCCGCCGTGCACCGCGTCGGGCTGCTGGAGATCAACGACGTCGCGGTGATCGTGGCCGTCTCCTGCGCCCATCGGGGTGAGGCCTTCGAGGCCTGCCGCAAGCTGATCGACACGCTCAAGCACGACGTGCCGATCTGGAAGCACCAGCGCTTCGCCGACGGCACCGACGAGTGGGTCGCAGCCTGCTGAGTCGCGGGGCCGGGCCCGCAGGCGCGATCATGTCGGACGAGCCGGTGAGAAGGCGATGAGAACCTGCCGGCTCGGACGAAGTCGTCGCGCGTGACCGGGGCTGTTCGCTGATCGTTGTGCGTATCAACGGCTAGTCTGCTGATACCACGATGAGCTGGGAGAACGACATGAGTGTGCTCGCCTGGTGGATCATCCCGTTGGTGGGCGGGGTCCTGGCCGCGCTCTGGGTGACCTGGTCGTCCCGGACCCGTACTACGGGCGACTACGACTCGCTGCAGGGCTACGAGCGCTTCCGCGAGGCGATGGAACGCAAGGCTGACGGGCCGGAAGCGTAGTCCAGGGGGCGCGACGGCGATCGCGTCCCGTACTGTCGTGCCATGCCACGCCGTTCCGCGACGATGCTCGCCTCCACGCTGCTGCTGATAGCGCTGTTCTGCGTCGCCCTGCTCGTCCCCGCGCCCTACGCGGAGATGAGTCCCGGGCCGACGTACAACACGCTCGGCGACCAGAACGGCAAGCCGGTCATCGTGATCAACGGTCAGAAGACCTACCCGACGTCGGGCAACCTCAACATGACCACGGTCGAGGTCAGCAGCGCGGACTACCAGCCGAACCTGATCTCGGCACTCGCCGGCTGGTTCGACAGCAGCATGGCGATCGTCCCGCACGACACCCTCTACCCCGAAGGCCAGACCGAGCAGCAGGCCCAGCAGCAGAATGCCGAGGAGTTCTCCTCCTCGCAGGACAGCGCGAGGACCGCTGCGCTGACCCAACTCGGCTACAAGGTCGAGGCGGAGGTCGTGGTCGCGGCCGTGGTCGAGGACAGCCCCTCCATCGGCAAGCTGCACGCGGGCGACGTGATCGTCGCGGTGGACGGCACGCCGGTCACCGACCCGAACCAGGTCGGCGCGCTGGTCACCAAGCACCAGCCCGGGCAGAACGTGGTCTTCACGGTGATCCCGGTGCAGAAGAGCTCGGACGTCACCGAGACGGCGGCGCAGCGTGCGGCGGTGGAGCAGCAGGTCACCGTCACCACGGCGGAGAACCCGAGCACCAAGAAGGCGATGGTCGGTATCCAGCCGGACGTCGAGCACACCTTCCCGTTCGACGTGGAGATCAACCTGGGCGACGTCGGTGGCCCGAGCGCCGGGCTCATGTTCGCCCTGGGCATCATCGACAAGCTCCAGCCGACGAACCTCACCGACGGGAAGTTCGTCGCCGGGACCGGGACGATCGACGACCAGGGCAATGTCGGGCCGATCGGCGGCATCAGCATGAAGATGATCGCTGCGCGCAACGCCGGGGCGCAGTACTTCATGACTCCGGCGGACAACTGTGCGGAGGCGGCGTCGGCGACGCCGTCGGGCCTGACGCTCGTCAAGGAGACGACGCTCAAGGGCGCGCTCGCCGCGCTCGCGGACATCCGCACCGGGGACACGGCGGCGCTGCCGAGCTGTAGCAGCAAGTAGCAGCAAGTAGCTCTGACGCGCTCAGCGGTTCAGATTCTGCAAGCGAGGTAGCTGCAACACCTCAGGGGCGCGGGGCTCTGCTGCGCTGCGGCTCCGCCGCGTGGGCGCCGACAATCCCCCTGCCTTCGGCGGGGGGACCCCCATCCCACGCAGGTGGAGCACCGAACGTTCAGGGCCATCCGCACAGGGTGGTGTCTCGCGCCCCGCAGCGGAGCCGCATATCGGCAGAGCCCCGCGCCCCTGGTGGCGCCGGAGGCGGTCAGCTGAACGTCGTCAGGAGGGCGTCGGCGAGGCCGGGGACGAGGGCGGGGCCGGTGAGGACCTCGCGGGGGGAGTCCTTCTCGCGGAGGCGGAGTGCCGTCTCGCGGGTGCCGTCGCGGAGGACCGCGACGGTCATGCGGACCTCCTGCCGTTCCGGATGCTGGGCGACGAACGCCGACAGCTCCTTCTCGCTCTTGCCCTTGGGCATGCTCGACTCCGCCGACGGCGGCAGGAACAGGCGCTCGACGACCAGCGCGCAGCCCGCGACCGCGTCCGGCCAGGCGATCGTGCCGAGGAACTCGTCCAGCTTCGCGCCGCGCGGCAGCTCCTCCTGTTCGATCGGGGTGAGCTCGCCCTCCGCGCCCGGCTCCAGGCCGAGCTGGCGGGCCAGGGCCGGCTCGTCGGCCAGCAGGTGCGAGGTGTCCACCAGCGCGAAGAGGCGGGCGGGCTGGTCCCAGCCCAGGCCTGCGACGTACTCGTCGATCTCAAGCGCGGCGCGGGTCAGCGGGCGGGCGGCGGGGGGAGTGGCGTCGGACATGGAACCTATCCTCACACGTCGCCGGGAACTCAAATAATCGTCGTCGGAGTTGGACATACCGACCGCTGTACCGCTCTGCCCGCACCGAACCGCTCCGAACGCCCCGCCCGCACCGAACGACGACGAGCCCGAGGATCCGCCGTGGTTTTCCAGATGCCGACGCCAGGCCCGACCCGGCGTCGACCCCGGGTGCTGCCACTGGCCTCGGCGATCTCGGGCGGCGTGGTGCTTGCGGCGCTGGTCGTGCTGGTGGCCCCGACCTGGGGACAGCTGTTCCTGTTCCTGGTGTTCGGTTCGGTGATGGCGGTCATGGTCGGGGTGAACTGCTGGCTGGCGCACCGGCTGCGGCAGCCGCTCAGTGTGATGTCACCCGAGCAGGTGAGCCTGGACCCGTGTCGGCAGCTGGTCGTCGGGCGCAAGCCGATGCTGCTGGCCACGGTCGCCGGGGTGCCCGGCGTCCTGGCGGGCGCGGCGGCGGCGACGCATGCCGAGCTGTGGCAGGAGACGGTGCACCAGGTCCCTTGGGGGGCGCGGGATCCGTACTTCCACCTGGACTACAGCTTCTACCTGACGACCGTGCCCTGGTACCGGTTCCTGGTGGACTTCGGCTTCGCCGCCGCCTTCGCCTCGCTGGTGGCCTCGGGGGCGGTGCACTACCTCTACGGCGGGCTCCAGCTCCAGGATCGGCGAAGACGGAGTACGGACGCGGCGCGGGTGCAGATGTCGCTGCTGCTGGCGCTGCTGCTCGCACTCAAGGCCGTCGCGTACTGGCTCGATCGCTTCGACGTGGTCGGGCGTGCCGCGGAGCTCGGTCCGCGTGAGCTGACCGCCTGGCTGCAGGCCAAGTCGCTGCTCT
Organism: Streptacidiphilus sp. BW17; assembly: GCF_041262485.1. Lineage (NCBI taxonomy): Bacteria > Bacillati > Actinomycetota > Actinomycetes > Kitasatosporales > Streptomycetaceae > Streptacidiphilus > Streptacidiphilus sp. BW17. The sequence continues at coordinate 309,935 of NZ_JBGCCR010000003.1, forward strand.
GCGTCGTGGCGCTGATCTGTGCGGCGCTGTTCCTGGCCGTGCCGGTGCGCCGCCGCTGGCTGCCGGCGGTGACCGGGCTGCTGCTGTTGGGGCTGTGCGAGGTGCTGGTCGACGGGCTGTATCCGACGCTGGTCGGCTATCTCGGTTGAGCGGCCGCCGAGTGGCGCTGCGGGGCTGGTCAGGGGCGACGCCGGGCCCGTGCTATGGTTAAGACACAACGACGCGGGGTGGAGCAGCTCGGTAGCTCGCTGGGCTCATAACCCAGAGGTCGCAGGTTCAAATCCTGTCCCCGCTACCAAAAAGAAGGCCCGGTGCCCATGGCACCGGGCCTTCTTGCATGCCCGACCCCCGCATGCCCGACCCCCGCATGCCCGATTCCCGCCCATCCGGCTCCTGCATGCCCGGCTCTCCCGTGCGGGGATCCTGCCGTTCACCTCGGGGCTATAGCGATTTGCTCTGATCACCCTGGATGTCGTACGGTTAAGACACAACGACGCGGGGTGGAGCAGCTCGGTAGCTCGCTGGGCTCATAACCCAGAGGTCGCAGGTTCAAATCCTGTCCCCGCTACGAAGAAGAAGGCCCGGTGCAAGCACCGGGCCTTCTTCGTGCGCCCGTCCGGGCGAGGCCCGTGTGGCCTGCTCGTCCGAACGGGTACGGAATCTGACGCGCAGTCTTATGCCGTCCGCGGTGGGGAAGGTGGGGGCTCACCGGACGTTGTGGGACGTCATGGGGCCGAGGGCGTCAGGGTCTCGCACGAATGTTTCACAGTAGACGTGTCGCGAAATCGACAAAGCGCTGAAGTAGCCTCGCAAGCTGCGGTATACCAGGTGTACGCGGGTTGCGGATGGTGCCACGATGAGCTCGATGGGGGAGATTGCGTACCGGGGGCGCCCGCAGCCCCGGCGGACGCGGGAGTCGACATGTCGGTAAAGGCGGGAGGCCCAGTAGGGGCCGAGCAAGCGGGGCAGCTGCCGATGCAGCGAGCGGACGAGGCCCAGCCGGACGAGGACGAGGCGTCGGCCCCCGACCTCGCCGCGCCCGTCGTCGCCCAGTCGACGTCCTCCGTCTGGTCCTCCGTCAGGTTTCGCCTGACGGCCCTGACAGAGCCTTCCGGCCCGGGCCGTGCGACCGACCTCGCCGATCCCACCGACCTCGCCGACGCTTCCGGTCCCGCCGCGCCTACCCATCCTGGCGAGGCGGACGCCGCCGACTCGGCGCCGGGCCCGCTCCACCGGATCGGTCGGTTCGACGACCAGCCCGCGTGCGAGCCGCCGACAGCCGTGGGGAGCTTCGAGTCCGTCCTCGCCGCGCAGGAGGAGAGCGCGCTGGAGGCCCGCTACCGCAAGGCCGCCGACGAGGGCGATGCCGCCGCGGCCAGCCTGCTCGGTGCGCTGCTGCTGAGACGCGGGGACCTGGACGCGGCCGAGTCCCACCTCCGTCGCGCGGCGGCGGCCGGGCTGCGGGCGGGAGCCAACAACCTCGGGGTGCTGCTGCACCAGCGCGGCCACCGCGAGGAGGCCGGACAGTGGTGGCGAGCCGCCGCGGTGGCCGGCAGCGCGCCCGCGGCGCACGCGCTCGGCCTGCACCTGCGCGACCACGGTGACGAGCCCGGCGCGGAGTACTGGCTGCTCCAGGCCGCCGAGCAGGGCCACACCGGCGGTGCCTACGCCCTGGGGGACCTGCTCGAACACCGTCGCGACTCCGTCCGGGCCGAGAAGTGGTTCCGCGTGGCGGCCGAGGTCGGCCATCGCGAGGCCGCCTACCGGCTGGGCCGTCTGCGCGAGACGGTGAAGGACCCCTCCGGCGCGGAGCCGTGGTACCGACAGGCGGCGGCGCGCAGCCACGCCGCAGCCGCGTTGCGGCTGGGCAGCCTGCTGGAGGCGCGCGGCGACCGGGAGGAGGCCGCCCGCTGGTACCGCCAGGCCGCCCAGGCGGGGGAGACCCGCGCGGCCTGCGCCATGGGCTTCCTGCTCCGGGACCAGGGCGACGCCGTCGGCGCGGCCGACTGGTGGCGCGAGGCCGCGGAGACGGGTGACGGCAACGCCGCCAACGCGCTGGGCGCGCTCCACGACGAGTGGGGCGAGACCGAGATGGCCGAGCAGTGGTACCGCACCGCGTTGGAGGCCGGGGACCACAACGGCGCGTTCAACCTCGGACTGATGGCCGCCGCGCAGGGCAAGGAGGCCACGGCGGAGCAGTGGTACCGCCGGGCCGCCTACGCAGGGCACCGGGAGGCCAGCAACGCGCTGGCCGTGATGCTGCTCCAGCGCGGCGACACCCCCGGCGCGGAGCCGTGGTTCTCCAAGGCCGCCGAGGCCGGCTCGGTCGATGCCGCCTACAACCTCGGCATCCTCCACTCCGAGCGCGGCGAGCTCCACTCGGCCCAGGCGTGGTACGCCCGCGCGGCGGCCGAGGGCCATGCGGCGGCGGCGCTGCAGCTCGGCGTCGCCAAGGAGCGGCGTGGTGACTTCGGCACCGCGATCGTCCGCTACCGGCAGGCTGCTGACGGAGGTTCGGCGGAGGGCGCGTTCCGGCTGGCGGTGCTGCTGGAGCGACGCGAGGACGAGACCGGGCTGCGCGGCGAGGACGTGGAGCAGTGGTATCGACGGGCGGCGGAGGCGGGCCACGGCCGGGCGGCCGTCCGGATCGGTGTGCGCGCGGCGGAGCGTGGTGAGGTCCGTGAGGCTGAGCACTGGTACCGGCGGGCGGCCGAGGGCGGCAGCCGCAGCGGCGCGTTCAACCTCGGCCTGCTGCTGGCGCGCGAGGGCGGCGAGTCCGAGGCGATGCGGTGGTACGCGGCGGCGGCGGAGGCCGGACACGGACGCGCGGCGCTCCGGTTGGCGCTGATCGCGGCACGCCGCGGTGAGCTGCGGGAGGCGCGCGGTTGGTGCGTGCGCGCGGCGGAGCTGGGCCCGGAGGCGGTGACGGAGCGCGCGGAGCGGCTGCTTGCGGCACTCCGTGCGGAGCTGTCGGCGTAAGGCTCGGGCCTGTCCGGCGACGTCAGGCCTTGGCGGCGCAGTCCGGGCAGAGGCCGCGGTAGGTGACCTCGACGCCGGAGATCGCGAAGCCGAAGCGCTCGGCCGTCGGCAGCGCGCCGAGCGGGTCACCCAAGGGATGGACGTCGCGGATGGTCCCGCAGGACTGGCAGACCAGGTGCTGGTGGGCGTGGTGCGCGTTCGGGTCGTAGCGCTTGGCCCGGCCGTCCGTGCTGACTTCGAGGACCTCGCCGAGGCCGACCATCTCGCCGAGCGTGTTGTAGACGGTGGCCCGGCTGATCTCCGGCAGCAGCTCGACGGCGCGCGCGTGCACCTCGTCCGCGGTGAAGTGGACGTGGTCACCGTCCAGGACCTGCGCGACGACCCGCCGCTGCGCGGTCAGCCGCCAGCCGCGGGTACGAAGACGTTCCAGCAGGTCACTCATGCGATGAGGGTATCAAGGGGTTGGATGCCGTACGGAGATGGCCCGAATCGTGAAATGGACCACGTCCAGGCCGCGCAGAGCGGCTGCTGAGCGGGACGGCTCAGACGGTGGACTGCTCGGCCTCGGTCGCCTTCGGGGTGTCCAGCCACTGCTCCGCCTTCTTCTCAGCGCGGCGCTTGAGCAGGATCAGCCCGGCCAGGGCGACGACGATCACGCCGACGAAGATCCAGCTCGCCACCGAGGCGTAGTGCTCCACCTGGTGCCAGCCCGCGCCCGCGAAGTAGCCGAGCAGCGAGAAGCCGGTCGCCCAGAGCGCGCCGCCGAGCATGTTCCAGGTCAGGAACGTCCGGTACGGCATCTCGGAGACTCCGCACAGCCCCGGGACCAGGGCCCGCAGGGCGGCGGCGAAGCGACCGGCGAAGACGGCCTTGCCGCCGAGACGCTGGATCAGCTCCTTGCTCTGCCGGACGCTGGACGGCTTGATCACCTTGGCCGGCAGACGTCCCAGGAGGGTGTCGCCCCAGCGCTTGCCGACCGCGTAGCCGATGCTGTCGCCGATCACCGCGCCGAGGATCGCCGCGACCAGTACCTCCCACAGCGCCGTCCGCCCGTTGAAGGCCGTCACGCCGCCGATCACGACGGCGGTCTCGCCCGGGATGACGAAGCCGAGGAAGACGCTCGACTCCAGCGCGGGCAGCAGGAACACGGCGATCAGCACCAGCGTGGCGTTGAGCCCCATCAGGTGGTCGCTGATCCAGGACACAGGCAGTCCTCAGGCAGGAGGGCAAGAACGGACGTTCGTACCGTACCGTCCCCAGGGGTAAGGAGTGGATCAGCCGTCACCCGACGGTGCGTCACCCGACGGTGCGTCACCCGAGGCGGCTCAGTGCCTCGCCGTGCAGCAGGCCGTTGCTCGCGACGGCGTTGCCGCTGCGGACACCCGGGATGCCGTCCAGGCCGGTGAAACGGCCGCCGGCCTCCTCGACGATGACGCAGTTGGCGGCCATGTCCCAGAGGCTGAGCTCGGGCTCGGCGGCGATGTCGACCGCGCCCTCGGCGACCATCATGTAGGACCAGAAGTCGCCGTAGGCGCGGGTGCGCCAGCAGGCGCGGGTGAGGTCGAGGAAGTCGTCGAGCTTGCCGCGCTCCTCCCAGCCGCTGAGGGAGGAGTAGGAGAACGAGGCGTCCTCGAGACGGGACACCTCGGAGACCCGGATCCTGGCCGCGCGGGTGAGGCTCCGGCCGGTGAACGCGCCGGTGCCGCGCGCGGCCCACCAACGCCGACCCAGTGCGGGCGCCGACACCAGGCCGACGACGGGCTGCTCGCCGCCGGGGCCCAGCTCCACCAGGGAGATCAGGGTGGCCCAGACCGGGACGCCGCGGATGAAGTTCTTGGTCCCGTCGATCGGGTCGATCACCCAACGGCGCGGGCTCTGGCCGGTCGTGGTGCCGTACTCCTCGCCCAGGACGGAGTCGCGTGGACGGGCCCGGTGCAGGTCGCCGCGGATGAGGTCCTCGACGGCCTTGTCCGCGTCGCTCACCGGGGTGAGGTCCGGCTTGGTCTCCACGGTGAGGTCCAGCGCACGGAAGCGCTCGAGGGTCACCGAGTCGGCGTGGTCAGCCAGAACGTGGGCAAGGCGCAGATCGTCGGAGTAGTCGGCCATGCCCCGAACAGTAACGATCGTGGGGGGTGCGGGGCCAGCGCGTGGCCGCGCGCGGCGCGTGGGAGTTCAGCGGGGGTTCAGTGGCCCGAGCCGCTGAGCTGGAGTCCGATGACGCCGATCAGGACGAGACCGATGGACACCAACTTGAGCGCGGAGACCAGGTCACCGAGCCAGATCATCCCGACCACGGCGGTCCCGGCGGCGCCGATTCCGGTCCAGACGGCGTAGGCGGGGCCGACGTCGAGGGTCTTCAGCGAGAGGGTCAGCAGACCGAAGCTGCCGAGTGCGAAGCAGGCGAACCCGACGGTGGGCCAGACCTTGGAGAATCCGTCGCTGAGCTTGAGGCAGATGGCGAAACCTGTTTCCAGGATCCCGGCGACGACCACGAACACCCAGGCCACGCAGTGCACCTCTCGCTGAGGGAATGATCACTCGGCTTCCATGATCAGCGAGCGGTGCACTTTTGGCATCCGGGGCAGTTGCGCTTACCTCAGGGGCACGGGGCCCCTGGGGGTGGAACTGACTCTCAGTCCCCTTCGCGGGCCTCGCGGGTGGAGAGCAGGCGGCGGAGGGAGTACAGCCGGGCCTGGTCCGCGTGGCCGTCGGCCACCCACGCGTCCAACGCGCAGTCAGGTTCGTCGTGCGAGCACGCACGTGGGCAGCCCTCCGTGCCCGGTTCGAGGTCCGGGAAGGCGTGGATCACGCGGGACGGCTCGATGTGGGAGAGGCCGAAGGACCGGAAGCCCGGGGTGTCGACCACCCAACCCGTCTCCTCGCCCTTCTTCGCCGGCAGCCGCAGCGCCAGCGCCGACGTGGTGGTGTGCCGACCGCGGCCGGTGACCGCGTTGACGTGGCCGGTGAGGCGCTGGTGGTCCGGGACCAGCGCGTTGACCAGGGTCGTCTTGCCGACGCCGCTGTGGCCGATGAAGACCGTGACCAGCCCGCGCAGCAGCTCGCGGACGGCCTCCGCGCCCTCTCCGGCGAGTTCGTCCCGACTGGTCACCACATACCGGACGCCCAGCGGGGCGTAGGTCTCCAGCATCGGTTCCGCCGAAGCGAGATCGGCCTTGGTCAGGACCAGGAGCGGTTCCATGCCCGCGTCGTACGCGGCGACCAGGCAGCGGTCGATCAGGCGTGGGCGCGGTTCGGGGTCGGCGAGGGCGGTGACGATGGCCAGCTGGTCCGCGTTGGCGACGACGATCCGCTCGTACGGGTCGTCGTCGTCCGCGGTGCGGCGCAGCACGGAGGTGCGTTCCTCGACGCGGACGATCCGGGCCAGCGAGCCCGCCTCGCCGGAGAGGTCGCCGACCAGGGCGACCAGGTCGCCCACGACGACGCCCTTGCGGCCCAGTTCGCGGGCCTTCATCGCGGTGATCTCGCGTTCGCGCTTGGTGCCCGCGTCGATCAGGCAGGTGAAGCGCCCCCGGTCGATCGTGAGGATCATGCCTTCGGCGGCGTCCTCGTGGGTCGGGCGGATCCGGGTGCGAGGGCGGGAACCGCGCCGGGAGGGGCGGTTGCGGATGTCGTCCTCGTCGGCGTCCTTGCCGTAGCGGCGCATGGCGGGGCCCCTAGCCCTTCGCTCCGAGCAGGCCTGCCCAGAGATCGGGGAAGTCGGGCAGGGTCTTCGCGGTCGTCGCCACGTTCTCCACCTCCACGCCCGGCACGACCAGGCCGAGCACGGCAGCGGCCGTGGCCAACCGGTGGTCCTCGTAGGTGTGGAAGACACCGCCGCGCAGCGGGCGCGGCTTGATCCGCAGGCCGTCCTCGGTCTCGGTGACGTCGCCGCCGAGCGCGTTCAGCTCGCGGGCCAGGGCGGCCAGGCGGTCGGTCTCGTGCATCCGCAGGTGGGCGATGCCGCTCAGGGTCGACGGCGAGTCGGCCAGCGCGGCGACGGCCGCGACGACGGGGGTGAGCTCGCCGACCGCGTGCAGGTCGGCGTCGATGCCGTGGACGCGGCCGGTTCCGGTGAAGTGGAGGCCCTCCTCGGTCAGCTCGCAGGAGCCACCCATCCGGGTGAAGAGGTCACGGAGCTGGTCACCTGGCTGGCTGGTCCGCTCGGGCCAGTCACGGACGGTGACGGTACCGCCGGTGACCAGGGCGGCGGCCAGGAACGGCGCGGCGTTGGAGAGGTCGGGCTCGACCACCACGTCGCGGCCGAGCAGCGCGCCCGGAGTCACGCGCCAGACGTCCGGCTCACCGCCGTCCTCGGGGGCGTCGACCTGGGCGCCTGCGGCGCGCAGCATCTCGACCGTCATCCGGATGTGCGGCAGCGACGGCACCGGTTCGCCGACGTGGCGGACCTCGACGCCGTGCTGGAACCGGGGACCGGAGAGCAGCAGCGCGCTGACGAACTGCGAGGAGCTGGACGCGTCCACGGTGACCGTGCCGCCGACCAGGCCGCCGGTGCCGTGGACGGTCAGCGGCAGCGCGCCGCGTCCGCCGTCCTCGATCCGGGCGCCGAGGGCGCGCAGCGCGTCGATCACGCCGCCGAGCGGGCGCTCGTGGGAGCGCGGGTCGCCGTCGAAGGCGATGTCGCCGTCGGCGAGGGCGGCGACCGGAGGGAGGAAGCGCATCACCGTGCCGGCGTTGCCGACGTCGATCCGGGCCGGGCCGCCGAGCGGCGCGGGCAGCACCCGCCAGGCGTCGCCGCCGCCGCTGACGCCGCTGGTGGAGTTGAGCGTGTCCTCGACGCCGACCCCCAAGGCGCGCAGGCCGTCGGCCATCAGCAGGCTGTCGCGGCTGCGCAGCGGGCGGCGCACGTAGCCGGGTTGCGCGGCGAGGGCGGCAAGCACCAGCGCACGGTTGGTCGCGGACTTGGATCCGGGCACGGTGACCACCGCGTCGACGGGATCGGTCGCGGTCGGGGCAGGCCAGTGCAGCTCGGTCATGGTCACAAAGCTTACGGTCCGCGCCCGGTTCGGTTCAGAACGGCGGGCTGGGCCGACGGGTTCGGTCGATGGGCCGGGCTGATGGGCCGGCCCGGGTTGGTTCAGGGAATCAGCCAGCGGGCACCGACGAGCAGGGAGCCGAGGGAGACCGCGAGGAAGACGCCGACCCAGAACAGGCCGGGCAGGCGGGTGAGCCGGGCCAGCTGGTCCGCGTCCGAGTCACGGGCCTGGCCACGGGCGCGCTTGGTCTGCAGCTCCAGCACCGGCCGCACGCCCGCCAGCAGCAGGAACCAGACACAGAGATAGGCGAACGCGCCCTGCAGCTGCGCGCTGCCGAACCAGGAGACGGCGAAGCAGAGCCCGCCGGTCAGCAGCACCGTCAGCACGCCGTAGGCGTTGCGCACCTCGATCAGCACGCAGAGCAGCAGCGCCACGACCGCCCAGAGCAGGCCCGTGGTGTGTCCGGCCGCGAGCATCCACGCCCCGCCCAGGCCCAGCAGCGAGGGCGCGACATATCCGGCGGCAGCGGTCAGCACCATGCCGGGGCCGTGCGGCTTGCCGGAGGAGACGGTCAGGCCGCTGGTGTCGGAGTGCAGCCGGATGCCGTGCAGCCGACGCCGCATCAGCAGCGCGACCAGGGCGTGGCCGCCCTCGTGAGCGATGGTGACCACGTTGCGGCTCAGTTGCCACACCATCCGCCAGCCCACGGCGAGCAGGGCGACGGCGGCCGTGGCCCAGATCACGGCTCCGCTGGGCAGGGCCTGGGTGCCGGTCAGCTGGTCCCAGACCTGGCTGATGCTGTGGGGCTGCATGCGGACTGCACTCCGGGGGACACGGGGACGGGGACGGCGGGCCATGGACCGCGGCGCCGAACGACGCACCGAACAAGGCTCCGAGCGAGGCGTGCAGCCTCGCACAAGGGGACGCCGCGCGACCAGTTCCCGGTTCGGGCGGTGTACCGGGAACCGGGCGGCGGGTACCGGTTGCTGGGCAGCCGGTGGCGGTCCGGCGGTTGGGACCGGTCCCCGGCCGGGAGCGTCGACCTGGCAAGGTGGGACACATGTGCGGACGGTACGCGTCGAGTCGTAAGCCCGAGGACCTGGTCGAGCTCTTCGAGGTCGCCTCGTGGGACCCGAAGGAGACCCTCGCGGCGGACTACAACGTCGCGCCGACCAAGGACGTCTTCGCGGTCCTGGAGCGGCCGATACGCGAGCAGGGGCCGGACCCGGTCCGGCAGTTGCGGGTGCTGCGCTGGGGCCTGGTGCCGTCCTGGGCCAAGGAGCCGGGCGTCGGCGTGAAGATGTTCAACGCGCGCAGCGAGACCGTCCACGAGAAGCCCGCCTACCGCCGCGCCTTCAGCACCCGTCGCTGCCTGCTCCCCGCCGACGGCTACTTCGAGTGGCACACCCCCGAGAAGCGCCCCGGGGAGAAGGCACCGAAGAAGCAGCCGTACTACGTGACACCGAAGGACGGCGCGGAGGTCGCCTTCGCCGGGCTCTACGAGTTCTGGCGGGACCGGAACATCCCCGAGGACGACCCGGCGGCCTGGCTCACCACCTGCACGGTCATCACCGTCGCCGCGGAGGAGGAGCTGGCGCACGTCCATCCGCGGATGCCGCTGATCCTGCCGCGCGACCGCTGGGACGACTGGCTGGACCGGTCGCTCACCGAAGAGGACGAACTCGCCGCGCTGCTGGCACCACCGGCTCCGGGACTGATGGAGCTCCGTCCGATCGGCCCGGCGGTCGGCAACTTCCGCAACAACGCCCCCGAACTGCTGGAGCGGGTCGAACCCGAGCCGGAGGAGGCCGGAACGCTCTTCTGAGGAGGCACCTCCGAGGACGCTCCTCCGAGGGCGGGACCCGCTGACGACGTGAGGTCCGGTCGGGGAATGAACAGCCGGGCCCGCTGGTTGTCGCCACTGTCAGGATCGAACACGTCAGTGGAAGGCAGCTCATGGTCGCAGCCGCATGCCAGGCCCGCCCGGAGGACGCGGCGGAGTCGTTCCTTGGCTGGGCCGCATGGCCCGTCGCGGGCGATTCCTCTCCGAGCCCGATAGTCTCCTTGGCGAGCAAGCCATTCAGCGCCGAGGAGGTGGGTCCGGTCGCCGCGAAGGACACCGAGGAGACCGAGACGGAGCGCGTGCAGCGCTTCGAACGGGACGCCTTGGCATACCTGGACCAGCTGTACTCCGCTGCGTTGCGGATGACCCGCAACCCCGCGGACGCGGAGGACCTGCTGCAGGAGACGTTCGCGAAGGCGTTCGCCTCGTTCCACCAGTTCCGTGAGGGCACCAACCTCAAGGCCTGGCTGTACCGCATCCTGACCAACACGTTCATCAACTCCTACCGGAAGAAGCAGCGCGAGCCGCAGCGCACCGGTGCGGACGAGATCGAGGACTGGCAGCTGGCACGGGCCGAGTCGCACATGTCGACCGGCCTGCGCTCGGCGGAGACGCAGGCGCTGGACCACCTCCCGGACAGCGACGTGAAGGAAGCCCTGCAGGCGATCCCGGAGGAGTTCCGGATCGCGGTGTATCTCGCGGACGTCGAGGGCTTCGCGTACAAGGAGATTGCCGACATCATGGGGACACCCATCGGAACGGTGATGTCCCGCCTCCACCGCGGACGCCGCCAACTGCGGTCGCTGCTGGAGGACTACGCCCGTGACCGCGGGTTGGTCCCGGCCGGGAGCGGTGCGGGGGATGACCGGAAAGGCGCGGACTCATGAGCTGCGGCAACCACCACGACACTTCGTGCGACGACGTACTCGACCACCTCTACGAGTACCTCGACAACGAGATGGGCGAGGGCGACTGCGCCCGACTGCGCGAGCACTTGGACGAGTGCTCGCCCTGCCTCGACAAGTACGGTCTGGAGCAGGCGATCAAGGCCCTGGTGAAGCGGTCCTGCGGTTGTGACACCGCGCCGGCGGATCTCCGCGGCAAGGTGCTGGCGCGGATCGAGCGGATCCGTGCGGGGCTGCCGGTGGAGGGCGAGTTGCTCGCCCGCCCGACCGCGCAGGAGTAATCGCACTGTTCAGGGGCGTGGGGTTCCGCTCGGCGGAGCCCCACGCCCCGTGCGATTGCAACTCCCTGCGGAAGCGAAAAACTGGCCCCTCCCCGGTGTGAAGAAAACGTGCCGCATCGCGTGCTTCAAACCGGAGGCCCAGGGGTATCCAGTCACCCGATCGTGGAGTTTTTCGTGGAACGTCTGCCCCTGTGCGGGCGCTGTGCGATGAACTGAGGCCCGGACCTGGCGAAGGCGGAGCGGAGTCGGAGTCGGTGGCGGATGCGGAGATCGCGGGCTCGACTGCGGGCGGGGGCGGGGAACCTCTGGGGCTCGTGGGGCGCTGCTACGCGGTCGCGGTGATCACGGCGGCGCTGGTCTGCCCGCTGGAGCTCGGGGTGGGCGGCGGCCCGTGGAGCCAGGTGCTCGTGCTGGCCGCGCTGTACGTCGCGTGCGAGTGGCTGGTGCGGCGTCAGGCGCTCAGCGCCGCAGGCGGGGTGGAGACGCAGACGCGATGGACCGCGTTCTTCCCGGTGCTGCTCGCGGCAGCGACCCTGCTGCGGCCCGGGGCGGCGGCGCTTGTGCCGGTGCTGGGCGCGGTGCTCGCGCCCGCCGAGCCGCCGCGTGCGCTGCGGCGTGCCTGGAACGCGGCGCAGTTGGCGCTGGCCGCCTGCGCGGCGGCCGAGGTGTTCGATGCGACCGGTGGCAGCAGTGAGCTGACCCGGCGTCAGTTCCCTGAGGTGCTGGGGCCGACGCTGCTCGCCGCGCTGGCGTTCTGCGTGGTGACGGCGCTGCTGGTCGGCGGGATCAGGGTCGCCGCGGAGCGGGCGGACCCCTACACGGTGTGGCGCGGAGCGCTGCTCCGATCGCTGCTGCCCTGCCTGGGGTACGGGCTGATCGGGCTGATGATGGCCGTCCTCTGGAGCTCCTACGGCGGCCTGGCTGCCGTGCTCGTGCTGCTGCCGCTGACGGTGTCCTCGTGGGTCTACGCCCAGTTCCAGCAGGAGGAGGCCGCGCACCAGGCGACGGTCAGCGCGTTGGTGCAGGCGGTGGAGATCAAGGACGAGTACACCCGGGGCCACAGCGAGCGCGTCAGCCGCGCGTCGGTGCTGATGGCGCGGGAGCTGCGGATGGCGGAGGAGCGTGTCGCCTCGCTGCGGGTGGCCGGGATCCTGCACGACATCGGCAAGTTGGGCGTGCCGACGCGGGTGCTGCGCAAGAACGGTCCGCTGACCGACGACGAGCACGAGGCGGTGCAGCTGCACCCGACCTTCGGGCACGAGATGGTGCGCGGCATCGGCTTCCTGGGCGAGGCGCGCGAGGGCATCCTGCACCACCACGAGCGGATGGACGGGCGCGGCTACCCGACCGGCCTGGCGGGGGAGGAGATCCCGGAGTTCGCCCGCGTGATCGCGGTGGCGGACGCCTTCGACTCGATGACGTCCACCCGGTCGTACCGGCGCGGTCGGCCGGTCACCGAGGCGGTGGTGGAGCTGGAGCGGTGCGCCGGGAGCCAGTTCGACCCGGTGATGGTGGAGGCGCTGGTGCGTGCGGTGCGTCGCCACGGCTGGCAGCCGGCGGCTCCGACGGCGGCCGACGAGGACGCCCCGGACGTGCCGCTCGGCATCCGCGAGCCGAGGCGTCCGGCCGGGGCCGGTGCCTCGGGCGCGGGTGCCGCCGGGGTGAAGAACGCGGCCACCAGGGTGGCGCGTTGAGTCGTCGTGATCGGGCCCTGGCACGGGGGGGCCTGGCGCAGGAGTGGGAGGTGCGCAGACCGGCTGTGCCGATGCAGCAGGCCGTGTCGACGCGCGGCAGGAGCGGTCGGCGCAGCGGGGGCGCCGGTGCGCCGGCCACCGTCGATGCGGCGCGGGTCGGCCGACTGCCGCGTCGGGTCGTGGCCGTCTACGCCGCCGCGGTGCTGCTCGTCCTCGCGTCGGGCGTCTGGCTCGCGGTCTACGGCTTCGTCGAGGCGTGGATCGCCCTGGGCTTCGGGACGTTGGTGGCGGTCGGCGAGCTGTTGCGGACGACGCTGCCGGGCGACCGGGTGCAGGCACCGCTCGGCGCGGCGGCTGCGCTGGCGTACGCGCTGCTCGGCGCGCTGGCGGGGGAGCGGACGCATCACGGGGTGGCGCAGGTCGTGGTGGTGACCACGGGTGCGGCGATGGTCGGCATGGTGCCGAGGGTGGCGCGGGGGCGGCAGCCGTGCTGGGACTCGGTGGCCCGGCGGGTGCTCTCGGTCGGGGTGGCCGCGCTGCTGTTCCAGCCCTTCTACAACCGGGGGATGCTGCTGCGGTACGGCTTGGAGCACGGTCCGGCCAACGGCGCCTATCTCGCGTTGTGCGCCGGGGTCGCGGCGCTGACCGACATGGGGTTGGCGGCGCTGTTGGCCGGGTCGCACTCCGGCGCGCGATTCGCGCACGCCTTGCGCGACGAGTGCTGCGCGCTGCTGCGGATCGGCTCGGCGATAGTCGCGACCGGTGTCGTGATCGCCATCGCGGCAGGAGAGATCGGGCTCTGGGCGCTGCCGCTCTTCTCCGTGCCGCTGCTGCTGACCCAGGCGGGTTTCCGCCGCTATGCCGCGATCCGGGCCACCCAGCGGCAGACCATCGCGAGCCTGGCCCGCGCCACCGAGGTCGCCGGATACACCCTGCCGGGCCACGCGCAGCGCGTCACCCTGTTGGCCTGCCGGGTCGGACGTGAACTCGCGCTGACCGAAGGCGAACTGCTGCTGCTCGAGTACGCGGCGCTGATGCACGACATCGGCCAACTCTCGTTGGTGGACCCGATTCCCGGCGGCGCGACGGCCCTGCTCTCGCGGGCGGAGCAGCGGCGGATCGGGCAGTTGGGCAGCGAGGTGATCCGCAGGACCGGCGTTCCGCCCGAAGTCGCCGAGATCGTGGCCCGGCTGGCCGAGCCCTACCGTCGTCCGGACGGCACCCGGGACGGTGATGTCCCGCTTGCCGCGCGCATTGTCCGCGTTGCCAACGCCTTCGACGACCTGGCGTGCGACGACCCGGGACCGGCCCGGCGCGAGGAGGTGCTCGTGCAGTTGCGGGAGGAGACCGCGCAGGAGTACGAACCCCGTGTGGTCGAGGCATTGGCCCGTGTTTGCCAAAGGATGCCTGGGTAGGCAGCGAGCGAGGGTGCGCTCATGGTTGGATGCTGATGCAGGGCCTTGCGGGTCCATGTGTCGACCTATGGATGAAGCAACGCCACATGTGCACGCGACAGTGCAGGGGACCGACAAGCGGCAGGCTGAGGTGAAGATCTTCAATCGAGCACGGCAGAGGCCGTCCGCCACCTGGCGGCAGACCACCGACCGCGCCTTCACGCTCATCGGTGACGGTCGGCTCGACGACGCGGGAGCACTCCTGGTCCGGGCGACGGACCTGGAGCCGTGGTTGTCCGACTCCTGGTTCAACCTGGCATTGCTGCACAAGTTCCGCCGGGACTGGGACCAGGCCCGCGCGGCCGGTCTGCGCGCCGTGGCGCTGCTGGACCGTGGCACCGGTACCGGCGCGCCGGACTGGTGGAACCTGGGCATCGCAGCGACCGCCCTCCAGGACTGGGCGCTGGCCCGCCGCGCGTGGCAGGCGTACGGCCTGCGCGTCCCGCCCGGCGACGGTCCGGTCCGGATCGACTACGGCATGACGCCGGTCAGACTGTCGCCGGAGGGCGAGTCCGAGGTCGTCTGGGGCAGACGCCTGGACCCGGCACGCGTCGAGGTGCTGAGCATCCCGCTGCCGTCCTCCGGCCGCAGATGGGGCGAGGTCGTGCTGCACGACGGCTCGCCGCACGGCGAGCGGGTCGCGGACGGGGTTCCCTACCCGGTCTTCGACGAGATCGAACTGTGGGCGCCCTCACCCGTGCCGACGCATGTGGTGCTGCTGCAGGCGAGCACCGAGAGTGACCGTGACGCGCTGGAGCGGATCGTCTCCGAGGCCGGCTACGCGGCGGAGGACTGGACCTCCTCGGTGCGGCTGCTCTGCCGGGCCTGCAGTGAGAGCCGGATGGCCTCGGACGACGGCCACAGCGACGCCCACGACCCCCACGACGACGGCCCGCTGGGACGGCTGAGCCACCACGCGCAGGGGGAACTGTGGGTCCCCGAACGCGAATGCGGCGTCGCCGCTCCGGCCGGGCTGGTCGAGCAGCTGCTCGACCGGTGGGTGGCGCAGTCGCCTGCGCGGCGGGCGTACCGGGACCTGGAAGAGGTCTGCTGAGGGGCTTTGTCCGAAACCACCCTGGGCGGATGGTCCGGCACGTTCGGCCTGCCAGGTGCGTGGGTGGTTGCTCGCGCAGTGCCTCGCGCAGTTCCTCGCGCCCCTGAGGTGGTTACCCTTTGAGCGAGTAGCTGAGCAGAGTTGAAGGCGAGAGCATGTCGGAACAGCAGTTGGAAGCCGCCGAGCCGCAGCAGGTCGTCGGTGAGGAGCCGGACACCTCGCGCGGGACCGTGCGGGCGATCACGGTGGTCGGGAACCCGGTCCTGCATCACCCGTGTGCCACGGTGACGGAGTTCGGGCCGGAGCTGCAGGCGCTGATCGACGACATGTTCGTGAGCATGTACGCCGCCGAGGGTGTCGGCCTCGCCGCCAACCAGATCGGCGTGGCACAGCGGGTCTTCGTCTACGACTGCCCGGACGACGACAACGTGCGTCACATCGGCGTCCTGGTGAACCCGGTGCTGGACGACCTGGACCCGGCGCAGCGGAACCTCGACGACGGCAACGAGGGCTGCCTCTCCGTGCCCGGCGCGTACGCCGAGCTGCCGCGGCCGGACTTCGCCGTCGTGCGCGGCCAGGACAAGGACGGCAAGGACGTCGTCGTGGAGGGCACCGGCTTCTTCGCGCGCTGCCTGCAGCACGAGACGGATCACCTGAACGGGTACCTCTACATCGACCGGCTCTCCAAGCGGGACCGCAAGGACGCGCTGCGGCAGATGGCGGAGCTGACGCCGCGGTACGAGGTCGTTCCGAACGAGTGACAGCATGACGGAACGGAGGGCGTTCACCCGCGTGGGTGAACGCCCTCCGTTGTGACCAGCCGGGTGACTAGAAGTCGTCGTCGAAGGAGACCGAGCCCTCGACGGCCATCTGGTACGCGGAGACCCGGCGCTCGAAGAAGTTGGTCAGCTCCTGGACGTTCTGCAGCTCCATGAACGCGAACGGGTTCTCCGAGCCGTAGCGGACCGGCAGGCCCAGGCGGGCCAGGCGCTGGTCGGCGACGCACTGCAGGTACTCCCGCATGGAGTCCGTGTTCATGCCGGGCAGGCCCTCACCGCACAGGTCGCCGGCGAACTGGAGCTCGGCCTCGACGGCCTCCTCCAGCATCGCGGTCACCCGCTCGCCCATCTCCTCGTCCCACAGGTCGGGCTCCTCGGCCCGGACCGTGTCGACGACCTGGAAGGCGAAGTCCATGTGCATGGACTCGTCGCGGAAGACCCAGTTGGTGCCGGTCGCCAGACCGTGCAGCAGGCCGCGGCTGCGGAACCAGTAGACGTACGCGAAGGCGCCGTAGAAGAACAGGCCCTCGATGCACGCCGCGAAGCAGATCAGGTTGAGCAGGAACCGGCGGCGGTCCTCCTTGGACTCCAACCGGTCGATCTTCTCGACGCTGTCCATCCAGCGGAAGCAGAACTGCGCCTTCTCGCGGATGGACGGGATGTTCTCCACCGCCGCGAAGGCCGCCGTGCGGTCCTCCGGGTCGGGCAGGTACGTGTCCAGCAGGGTCAGGTAGAACTGGACGTGCACGGCCTCCTCGAAGAGCTGGCGCGAGAGGTAGAGCCGCGCCTCCGGGGAGTTGATGTGCTTGTACAGCGTCAGCACCAGGTTGTTGGACACGATCGAGTCGCCCGTCGCGAAGAACGCGACCAGCCGGCCGATCATGTGACGCTCACCGGCACTGAGCTTGGCCAGGTCGGCGACGTCGGAGTGGAGGTCGACCTCCTCCACGGTCCAGGTGTTCTTGATCGCGTTCCGGTAGTGCTCGTAGAAGTCCGGGTAGCGCATCGGGCGGAGCGTCAGCTCGAAGCCCGGGTCGAGGATGTTCTTCTTCTGGGTGGTGCTCGTGTCGGCGGTGCTGGTCATTACTGGCAGGCCTCGCAGGACTCAGGGTTCTCCAGGGAGCAGGCGACGGCTTCCGTCTCCTGCACCGCCTGGGCGGTGGCCGCGCGGGCGATCCGGGTCGCCGGGCGGGAGCGCAGGTAGTACGTGGTCTTCAGGCCGACCTTCCAGGCGTACGCGTACATCGAGCTGAGCTTGCCGATGGTGGGCGCGGCCATGAAGAGGTTGAGGGACTGGCTCTGGTCCAGGTACGGCATGCGGGCGGCGGCCAGGTCGATCAGCGCGCGCTGCGGGAGCTCCCAGGCGGTGCGGTAGAGGCGCTTGTAGTCCTCCGGCAGGTCGGTGATCTCCTGGGCGGAGCCGTTGCCCTCGCGCAGTTCCTCGCGGGTGATCGCATTCCAGAGGCCGAGGTTCTTCAGGTCGGCCACCAGGTACGGGTTGACCTGGAGGAACTCGCCGGAGAGGGTCTCCCGCTTGAAGAGGTTGGAGACCTGCGGCTCGATGCACTCGTAGACGCCGGCGATGGAGGCGATGGTCGCGGTCGGCGCGATGGCCAGCAGCAGGGCGTTGCGCAGGCCGGTCTCGGCGATGCGGGCGCGCAGTGCGTCCCAGCGCTCCGGCCAGGCAGGGGCCACGTCGAAGTGGTCGATGTGCAGCTTGCCGCGGGCGGCGCGGGTCTCCTCGTAGGCGGCGTGCCGGCCGAAGCGCTCGGCCAGCTCGCAGCTGGTCTCGTAGGCGGCCAGCATGATCCGCTCGGAGAGCTTCGTCGAGAGCGCCTTGGCCTCGGCGGAGTCGAAGTCCAGGCGGAGCTTGAAGAAGACGTCCTGCAGGCCCATCATGCCCAGACCCACCGGGCGCCAGCGGGAGTTGGACGTGCCCGCCTCGGGGGTCGGGTAGAAGTTGATGTCGATGACCCGGTCCAGGAAGGTCACCGCGGTGCGCACGGTGGCGTCCAGGCGCTCCCAGTCGATCTCGCCGTTCGGCAGCACGTGCGCCCCGAGGTTGACCGAACCCAGGTTGCAGACGGCCGTCTCGGAGTCGTCCGTGATCTCCAGGATCTCGGTGCAGAGGTTCGAGGAGTGGACCGTGCGGCCGGGCAGCGCGGTCTGGTTGGCGGCGCGGTTGGAGGCGTCCTTGAAGGTCATCCAGCCGTTGCCGGTCTGGGCCAGGGTGCGCATCATCCGCGCGTACAGGGTCCGGGCCGGGATGCTGCGGACGGCCTTGCCGTCCTGCTCGGCCTTGACGTAGGCGGCGTCGAACTCGGCGCCCCACAGGTCGACCAGCTCGGGGACGTCGCCGGGGGAGAAGAGCGACCAGTCGCCGTCGGTCTCGACGCGGCGCATGAACTCGTCCGGGATCCAGTGCGCCAGGTTGAGGTTGTGCGTGCGGCGCGCCTCCTCACCGGTGTTGTCGCGGAGCTCCAGGAACTCCTCGATGTCGGCGTGCCAGGTCTCCAGGTAGACGCAGGCCGCGCCCTTGCGGCGACCGCCCTGGTTGACCGCGGCGACGGAGGAGTCGAGGGTGCGCAGGAACGGGACGATGCCGTTGGACTGGCCGTTGGTGCCGCGGATCAGCGAGCCGCGCGAGCGGATCCGGGAGTAGGACAGACCGATGCCGCCCGCGTGCTTGGAGAGCCGGGCGATCTGCGCGTAGCGGCTGTAGATCGAGTCCAGCTCGTCCAGCGGCGAGTCCAGCAGGTAGCAGGAGGACATCTGCGGGTGCCGGGTGCCGGAGTTGAACAGCGTCGGCGAGCTGGGCAGGTACTCCAGGCGGCTCATCAGCCCGTACAGCTCGGCGACCTCGGCCACCGACTTCTCGTTGCCCCCGACCTCCAGCCCGCACGCCACCCGCAGCATGAACTGCTGCGGCGTCTCGATCACCTGACGGGTGATCGGGTGGCGCAGCAGGTAGCGGGAGTAGAGCGTGCGCAGGCCGAAGTACTCGAAGCGGTCGTCGGCCTGCTGGTCGACGACGGCGTCCAGTGCGTCGGCGTGCGCGGCGACGAAGGCGGCGGTGGCGTCGCCGATCAGACCCTCGCGGTGGCCGACGGCCACGGACTCGGCGAAGCAGGACGAGCCCTGACCAGCCGCCTCCTCGCGGACCTCCTCGGCCAGCAGCCGGGCCGCCAGACGCGAGTACTGCGGGTCCTCGGCGATCAGCGCGGCGGCGGCCCCGATGGCCAGCCCGCGCAGCTCCGCGTAGTCGGCCTGGGCGCTGCGGCCACGCAGCGCGGCGGCGGCGACGCGGCCCGGGTCGACCTGGGTCAGGTCTGCGGACCGCTCGGTGAGCGTGACCAGCAGCGCGGTGCCGGGAGCGTCGGCGGCGCCACCACGGGCGTCGGGCTCACGGGTGGGCTGGGGCAGGGTGGGGACGGCGATGTCCGTCATGTACGCGCACGCTCCTCGTTGGCGGCCGGTGGCTGAGGCACGGGTCGCGTGAGAAGGCAGGCGGGAGCAGAGCAGCGCGAAGCAGCCCGTCGGCCCACCCACGAGGCCCGGTTGCAGCGCCCGCGGCCGGGCAGGCCGAGGACGCGCTGACGGCAGGTCATCGGACTCGCGGACAGGCCGGATCGGCAGCCGCTCACCGTTGCGGGGCAGTCCCGGAATCGCACCGGGTTCCCCTGCTTCGACAGCGAGCATGAGCATACATCTAGGGGCAGGTGCGTCACGCACCACCAGATGTTGTGTCGCGGCGTGATTCGTTCGAGTAACCGTTCGATCACTCGGCTGCCCCGCTGGAGCACTGCTGCGGCGCACTCCGGGCACCGGCTGAGGCGTCGCGGCTCCTGCCTGCGGGCATCACGCAGGCGAGCCGGACAGCTCCAGTGCGTAGGTGAAGAGGACCATGCCGGGGATCGGCGACCAGTCGCGTTCGGGGGTCCGGGCGAAGCCGAGACGCCCGTATATCCGGTGCGCGAAAGCCATCTGCTGTTGTGATGACATGACGATCCGGGGCAGTCCGAGCTCCCGGGCGCGGTCGATCACGGCACGGACCATCAGCTCGCCGATGCCGCGTCCGCGGGCGGCCGGGTCCGGGGAGACGGCCAGCATCCGGAACTCGCCCTCCTGACCCTGCGCCAGGTCCGCGTAGGGGGAGCCGGGCGGGGCGAAGGTCACCGAGCCGAGGACCGCGCCCGTCTCCTCGTCCACCGCGACGAGCAACTCCGCCTTCTCGGCCCGGTCGCCCGGATCGCGCAGCAGCTTGGCGTAGTCGCCGTCCCGCTCGGTGTGACCGTCGTGGATGAAGGCCTCGGCAACGAGGTGACCTGCGGCGTCGTACTCGTCGGGCAGGGCGGGGCGGACGATGATGCTCATCCTTGAAGTCTGCCTGACCTCTCCCCGGTTGCTCCGTGCGGGGGTGCGCCGAGCGGCGCGGCAGAGGGTGACGTGCCATGTTCGTTGAGTGATGTACCAAGCGAAGCGTGATGCGAAAGGGCGCAGCAGCCGCGCCCTGATACTCGGTTGTCTCCCCGTCATGACCGCGGCCGCGTTGCTGGCGGGGACGACGACGCAGGCGAACGCGGCGACGGCGGGCAAGGAGACCATAGCCGCCAAGACCGCCCCGATCTGCGCAGGGGCGGCGCAGCCCAACCCGATCGCGGTCACGCTGACCGGGGTCCACCGCGGTTACGTGCGCGGCGCGGGTTGGTCGACGCTGCGGCTGACGCTGCACAACCGCACCCGGGCGGCCTGCGGGCAGCTCAAGCCGGTGCTCGTCTACGGCGCGCGGTCCCGCACGCTGCGCGTCGACGCGCTGCGGCTGGAGACCTGGCTCGCCGGACGGTGGCGGGCGGTCGGGGTCGACGCCGCGCTCGGCGAGCTCGCGGGCGAGGTGGGCCCGCGCAACGGACTGAGCCTCCGGCCCGGTGCCACGGCGGCGCTGACGCTGCGGATGCGGCTGACCCGCAGCGCGCCGACGGGGGACTGGCTCTCCCTGGCGGTCGCCTACGCGCCGCTCCAGACCAAGCCCGCCAAGGGCGCGCCGTCCGGCACGACGACGCAGGCCTGGCCGGTCGGGGTCACCGACCCGCTCTACTTCCGGGTGACCAGCAGGCACTCCCGGTGACCCCGACTGCCTCGCGGGTCAGTCAGAACACCTGACCCGCACGCCTAACCCTCCAGGTGGGGGCGCTCGTTCCAGCAGTCCAGGGCGAGGGCGCCCTTGGCGTCGCGGATCCAGCGGGTGACCGAGGTGTTGCGGACCGCGCCGCCCTCGGTCAGCTCCTGGAGCTCGCCCTCCTGGAGGTCGTCGATGACGTGGCGGAGCAGGATGACCACCGCGTCGTGGGCGACGACCAGGACCCGGCGGTTGCTCTCCCCCTCGTAGAGGTCGCGGAGCGCGCTGCGCAGGCGCTGGGCCACGTCGGTGAGGGACTCGCCGCCGGGCGGGCGCCAGCGCAGTTCGCCGAGCAGGCGGCGGCGGGCGGCCTCCTGCGGGTGGCGCAGCTCGATCGCGGCCGAGGTCAGCATCTCCAGCACGCCCAGCTCGCGGTCGCGGAGCCGCTCGTCGGTGCAGATCTCCGGGAGCGGCAGCCCGGCCCGGTCCAGCTCCTCGACGACCAGCTCGGCGGTCTCCTGGGTGCGCAGGTACGGGGAGACCCACAGGCTCTGCGGGACGCCGTCCTCCGAGCGGGTGGCCAGCCAGCGGCCGAGGGCGCGGGCCTCCGCGCGGCCCAGCGTGGTGAGCGAGAGGTCCGCGTCCCGGCACGTGATGCCGACGTCCAGGGCGCCGACCGCCTCCGCGGCCTGGAAGGCGGCGTTGGCGGTGCTCTGGCCGTGCCGGACGGCGGTGAGCGTCAGCGGCCCCGGCAGCCCCGGGAAGAGCCGGCGCGGAGCCGTCCGCTGCGCCTTCGGATAGTGCTCGGTCAGTGCCACGTCGGGCCCCCTGGGGATCGACTGGCCCGCCGCGGGAATGCAGAACGGGCCGCGCCCCCAGTGTGCGGGAGTGCGCGGCCCGTTCTAAGGGCGCATCAGGTGGTGACGGGGGCGATCACCGGTTCGGAGTGCTCCGTGTCGTCCACGTCGGCGACGTAGTCGGCCGGGACCGTCTCGTCGACGCCCTCGGGCGACTTGACCAGCCGCAGCCCGACGGTCAGCACGACCGCGACGGCCAGGTTGAGCACCAGCGCGATCAGGCCGATGTAGCCCATCTGCCCGATGCCCGGGATGTTCACGGTGTTGCCGCCGAAGTGCGAGCCGGGCTTGCCGGCGGCGGGGATGCCCCAGGTCTCGTAGGTGCTGTAGGCCATGCCGATGGCCCAGCCGGCCAGCAGCCCCCAGCGGTGGAACCACCGGGTGAACAGCCCGCCGACAATGGCCGGGAACGTCTGGAGGATCCAGATCCCGCCCAACAGCTGGTAGTTGACCGAGAACGACTGGTCCAGGGTGAGGACGAAGGCCAGTGCGCCGAACTTCACCACCAGCGAGACCAGCTTGGCGACCTTGGCCTCCTGGGCCGGGGTCGCGCTCGGCTTGAGGAACTCCTTGTAGATGTTCCTGGTGAACAGGTTGGCGGCGGCGATCGACATGATCGCGGCCGGGACCAGCGCCCCGATCCCGATCGCGGCGAAGGCGACCCCCGCGAACCAGCTCGGGAACATCTGCTGGAACAGCTGCGGGATGGCCAGGTTCTTGTCGTAGCCGGTCACGCCCTTGCCGACGCCCGCCGAGATGGCCATGAAGCCCAGCATCAGCAGCAGGCCCAGCATCAGCGAGTAGGCGGGCAGGATGGCCAGGTTGCGGCGCACCGTGAGCCGGTTCTTGGCGGCCAGCACGCCCGTCGCCGAGTGCGGGTACATGAACAGCGCCATCGCCGAGCCGAGCGCGAGGGTGGCGTAGGTCCACTGCGCGGACGGCCCGGAGACCAGGCTGCCCCGCGGCTTGCCGGTGGTCGGGTTCTTGGCGGAGAGCGCGGTGGCGGCGTCGTGGAAGATGTGGCCGTAACCGCCCAGCCGGATCGGGATGTAGATGATCGCGACCAGCACCACGATGTAGATCAGAGTGTCCTTGACGAACGCGATCAGCGCGGGCGCCCGCAGACCGGAGCTGTAGGTGTACGCGGCCAGCACGGCGAACGCGATCAGCAGCGGCAGGTCCTTGCTCCAGCCGCTGCTGCCGCCGACGTGCATGGTCGTCAGGACCGCCTGGATGCCCACCAGTTGCAGCGCGATGTAGGGCATGGTCGCGACGATCCCGGTCACCGCGACAGCGAGCGCGACGCTCCTGCTGCCGTAGCGTCCGCGCGCGAAGTCGGCCAGGGTGACGTAGCCCTTGCTGCGCGCCACCGACCAGAGCCGGGGCAGGAAGAGGAAGACCAGCGGCCAGGCGACGATCGTGTACGGCACGGCGTAGAAGCCGGCCGCGCCGACGCCGTAGACCAGCGCGGGAACGGCGATGAAGGTGTACGCGGTGTACAGGTCGCCACCGAGCAGGAACCAGCTGACCACGGTTCCGAAGCCGCGCCCACCCAGGCCCCACTCGTCCAGGTGGTTCGCGTCCTGTGCGCGGCGCCAGCGGGCGGCCACGAAGCCGACGGCGGTGACGAGCACGAAGAACAGCAGAAAGACCGTCAACGAGGTCCAGTTGGTCTTCACTTGGCGGCACCTGCCTTCGCCTCGGCCTTGCGGCGCTTCTCCTCACGGGTGAACAGGACATAGGCGACGCCGGTCAGCAGCGCGGAGAGGATCACCCAGAGGAGTTGGTACCAGTAGAAGAAGGGGATCCCGATGAAGGCGGGAGTCAGCCGTGAATAGGAGCTGACCCAGAGCAGCGCGACGAAGGGCGCGACGAGCAGGACGGCGCAGGTCACCCTGACGGGTGTGACGAGCGGCAGGGTTGTTGCGGTGTCGGATTCGGGCATGGACGGTGGCTCCCCCTGGCAACTTTGACGATCTGTTGACCAAGGGAATCTAGACCCTCGCCGCGCTCACGTCACCAGTGCGGGAGGGTGCAACACCCAGAGTCCCGCGTCCCTGGGGTTGCAACTGCCTCTCGAGCAGAGAGTGGCCGTTCAGGCCTCGGGGCGGCGGAGGCGGGCGGTGAACTTGTAGCGGTCGCCGCGGTAGACGGAGCGGACCCATTCGACCGGTTCGCCGTCCGCGTCGAAGGAGTGGCGGGAGAGCAGCAGCATCGGCAGGCCGACGTCCGTGCCGAGGACGCCCGCCTCGCGCGGGGTGGCCAGGGAGGTCTCGATGGTCTCCTCGGCCTCGGCCACGTGGACGCCGTAGACCTCGCCGAGCGCGGTGTAGAGCGAGTTGTACTTGACCAGGTTCCGCCGCAGCGCGGGGAACCGCTTGGCACTGAGGTGCGCGGTCTCGATGGCCATCGGGTCGCCATTGGCCAGGCGTAGACGCTCCACCCGGAGCACCCGGCCGCCGGGGCGGATGTCCAGCAGCTCGGCCAGCCGGTCGTCGGCGGTGACGTAGCCGACCTCCAGCAACCGGGAGGTGGGCTCCAGGCCCTGGGCGCGCATGTCCTCGGTGTAGGAGGTGAGCTGCAGCGCCTGGGAGACCTTGGGCTTGGCGACGAAGGTGCCCTTGCCCTGGATCCGCTCCAGCCGCCCCTCGACCACCAGCTCCTGCAGCGCCTGGCGGACGGTGGTCCGCGAGGTCTCGAACTCCAGCGCGAGCGTCCGCTCCGGCGGGACCGGCGTGCCGGGCGCCTGCGTCTGGGTGATCTGCAGCAGGTGGCGCTTGAGGCGGTAGTACTTCGGGACGCGAGCGGTGGACGCCCCCGCCTGGGCCTCCTCCGCCGAGGCCGTCCCCTGGCCTCCATCGGTCGTCATCACCGCTCCTGCTTCCTGTCCCCTGTTGGTGTGTCTGATGGTCCGTGTGGCGCTGTGGTCGCCGCGCGTGCGGCACTCATGGTGACACGTCCGCCCCGGCGAGGGCATGCGCGGCACCTGGCGTGCGAGCCCGTTCCCTCGGGGGAGTGGGGTCTCCCGCGCGGATTGGTCCAGGCCAGGTGTACCAGCATGGTCTAGACCTCAAACGCCGTTCTTGGCAAGACCCTCGATTCGGGCGGGCCCGACCGGTCCAGGTCAGTGGGTGTACCAATCGATCACGCCGCGGGGCATGGCTGGTGTCGGCTTGGTAACGGCTCCCGTTCTTCTCGTGGCAACCCGTTGACAGTCATCTTTGGTCTAGGCCAAGCTCCAGGCACTGGTCTAAACCACACAGCGACCAATCAACAACCCCCGACCCATCGCTGGGAAGCGGCGCCCTCGACCTGCTCCGTGCAGGGAGTCGTACCGGAACGGATGGGGGACAATCCGGGCATCCCAGGAGGATGGCGTGAACCGTCGACTTATCGCCGCAATAGGGACCGCGGCCGTGCTGGCCACGGTGGCCGCATGTAGCTCCAGCTCCAACTCCTCTGGGAGCGGCGGCTCGAGCAGCGCCGCGAGTGGAAAGACTCTCACCGTCTGGCTGATGACGGGTGACAACCCGCCCGACTGGGTCAGCAGCGTCACCGCGGACTTCAAGGCCGCCAACCCCGGCGCCAAGCTCAACATCGTCGTCCAGCAGTGGGACGGCATCACCCAGAAGGTCACCACCGCCCTCTCGGAGAGCACCCCGCCGGACGTCATCGACATCGGCAACACCCAGACCCCGTTCTACGCGGCCAGTGGTGGCCTGATGGACCTGACCTCGGTCAAGTCCTCCATCGGCGGTGACAACTGGACCCAGTCGTTCACCAACTCCACGCTGTACCAGGGCAAGCAGTACGCCGCCCCGTGGTACGCCGGTGGGCGCGCGGTCATGTACAACAAGGCGCTGTGGGCCAAGGCCGGGATCACCTCCACCCCGACCACGATGACCGACTTCATCGCCGACCTGACCAAGTTGAAGTCCACCGCGGGCGTCTCCTCCGCGATGTGGCTGCCCGGCCAGGACTGGTACGCCTTCGACGGCTTCCTTCAGGACGCCGGCGCCACCATCGCCACCCAGAGCGGCTCCTCCTGGACCGGCGGCCTGAACAGCCCGCAGGCACTGCAGGCGGCCAACCAGTTCAAGCAGCTCCAGTCCTTCGGCAGCGCTCCCAAGGACCAGGACGAGGCGCACCCGGCCCAGGCCGACGTCTTCGCCAAGGGCAACGTGGGCGCGATGATCGCCATGGGCTACGAGGCGGCGACCGTCACCAAGGACAGCCCGGCACTGGCCTCCCAGATCGGCTGGTTCCCGATCCCGGGCGCCAGCGCGTCCCAGCCGGCCAAGACCTTCATGGGCGGCTCCAACCTGGCCATCTCGCAGAACAGCCAAAACAAGACGCTGGCCGAGAGCTTCCTCAAGGTCGCCCTCAGCGACAAGAACGAGTCCATGTTCGCCAAGGACTCCGGCTTCCTGCCGAACAACCAGGCCGACTACGCCGCCCTGGCGGGCAACGCCTACGCCGAGGCCTACGAGAAGGCCGCGCCGTACGCCGGTTACACCCCGCTCGTCCCGACCTGGGCGAACGTGGAGAACACGCCGAACCCGATCACCACGCTCTTCCTGACCCCGATCCTCGAGGGCAAGGACCCGGCCGCCGCCGCCTCCGCTGCGGACGCGCAGATCGCCTCGCGTCTGAACCAGCAGCAGTAGCACCTCCTGGAGCTGTCCGCCCTGCCTCGGCCGGGCGGACAGCTCCGCCCGCTGAACCAGTAGAGCCTGACGAAGGTGAGACAGATCGCCATGCCATCCAAGGGAGCGCCGGCTCAGCTCCGGGACGACGGAGGGACCGCGGTCGGGTCGCCGGAGCACTCCGGCGACCAGGCACGAGGGACCGGAGGGAACGGAACCGCGGGCAGGTTCCGGCCCCGGTTCGGCGGGAAGCTCGGCGGGAAGCGGAGAGACACCGGCAACGACGGGATCACCCCGTACCTGCTGCTGCTCCCGGCGCTGGCGGCGACCGCGATCTTCCTGGTCTACCCGGCGATCCGCGAGATCCTCATCTCGTTCCAGCGGCTCAACGCGTTCGAGCTGATCCAGCACGTCACCGAGTGGAACGGCTTCCAGAACTACCAGACGATCCTCAGCAGTTCGGACTTCTGGCACTCGGTCGAGCGGTCGGTCCTGTTCACCGCCGTCAACGTCTTCCTGATCATGGTGCTGGGCAGCCTGGTCGGCCTGCTGCTCAACCGCCTCGGCAGCAGGATGCGGTTCGTGCTCTCGCTGGCCCTGGTCTTCGCCTGGGCCATGCCGGTACTGGCCGGGACCACCGTCTTCCAGTGGCTCTTCGACCAGAACTACGGCGTCGTCGACTGGCTGCTCTCCCAGCTCGGCTGGAAGAGCATGGCCCACTACGACTGGCTCAACAGCCAGTTCTCGGCCTTCACCGTGATCGCCCTGCTGTTGGTCTGGCAGTCCATCCCCTTCGTGGCGTTCAACCTCTACGCCGGTCTGACCACCATCTCGACCGAGCTCTACGAGGCGGCCCGGCTCGACGGCGCGGATGCCTGGCGGATCTTCCGCTCGGTCATCTTCCCGATCCTCAAGCCGTTCTTCCTCTCCACCACCTTCCTGGAGATCATCTGGATCTTCGGCGCACTGCCGCAGGTCCTGGCGATCAGCGGTGGCGGGCCGCAGGGGAGCACCGCCACCCTGCCGGTCTACGCCTACCTGGTCGGCGTCGGCCAACAGTCCTACGGGATGGGCGCCGCGGTGGCCGTCGTCACCATCGTCATGCTCTGTCTGATGATGTCGTACTACTTCCGCATCATCCTGAAGCAGGAGGACGAACTGTGAAGTCCTCGCTCGTCAGCCGGATCACCTTCAACGCCCTCGCGTCGGTGCTGGCCATCGTGTTCGTCTTCCCCGTCTACTGGATGGTCACGACGGCGTTCAAGCCGAACAACCAGATCATCAGCAGCACGCCGGTCTGGGTGCCCACCAGTCCCACGCTGGCGCACTTCACCACCGCGATGCACGCGCAGTTCTTCGGCGACTACTGGGTCAACAGCCTGACCGCGACCGTCGGCGCGGTGCTGGCGGCGCTGGTGATCGCGCTGCTGGCCTCGGTGGCCGTGGCCCGGATGCGGTTCCGCGGGCGCAAGGCGTTCATCCTGATGATCATGGTGGCGCAGATGGCCCCCTGGGCCGTCATGCAGATCGCCATCTACATGATCGTCCGCGACGCGAACATGCTGAACGAGATCCTCCCGCTGCTCCTCTTCTACATGATGATGGTGCTGCCCTTCACGATCTGGACGCTGCGCAACTTCGTCGCGGCGATCCCGAAGGAGCTGGAGGAGTCGGCCCTGATCGACGGCTGCAGCCGGTTCGGCGCCTTCTGGCGGATCATCTTCCCGCTGCTGGCACCGGGGTTGATGGCCACCTCGCTGTTCGGCTTCATCACCGCGTGGGGCGAGTTCCCGCTGGTCCTGGTGCTCAACAAGGACCCCGCCCACTACACGTTGCCCCTGTGGCTGACCCAGTTCCAGAGCGTGTTCGGCAGCGACTGGGGAGCCACCATGGCGGCCTCGACGCTGTTCGCGCTGCCGGTGCTGGTGCTGTTCATGATCATGCAGCGTCGGGCCGTCGGCGGCCTGACGGCCGGCGCGGTGAAGGGCTGACGTGGACGTGGGGATCCTCGAACCATCATCGATCCGGACGATGGACCGGAACGACCGACTGCACCGCGACGCGCTCACGGTGCTGCAGCCCGGCTTCGTCGGGACCACGCCGCCGGACTGGCTGCGACGCCATCTCGGCGAGGGCCTCGGCTCGGTGGCCCTGTTCGCCCGCAACGTGACCGACCCGCAGCAACTGGCGGCGCTCACCGCCGAGTTGCGCCGGGAGAACCCGCACGTCCTGGTCGCCATCGACGAGGAGGGCGGCGACGTCACCCGCCTGGAGGCCGGCAACGGCTCGTCCTGGCCGGGCAACCTGGCCCTGGGCGCGGTCGACGACCCGGCGCTGACCCGGGACGTAGCCCGCGAGCTGGGCCGGGCGCTGGCCGAGTGCGGCGTCAACTACAACTGGGCGCCCTCGGCGGACGTCAACTCCAACCCCGACAACCCGGTCATCGGCGTCCGCTCCTTCGGCGCCGACCCGGACCTGTGCGCGCGGCACACCGCCGCGTGGGTGGAGGGGCTGCAGTCCGTCGGCGTGGCCGCCTGCGCCAAGCACTTCCCCGGGCACGGGGACACCGCCGTCGACTCGCACCTGGGCCTTCCGGTGGTGGACATCGACGTGGACCTGCTGCGCTCGCGCGACCTGGTCCCGTTCAAGGCCGCGATCGCCGCCGGCGCCAAGGCCGTGATGACCGCTCACATCATGGTCCCGGCGCTGGACGGCGATCGCCCGGCCACGCTCAGCCGGGCGGTGGTCGACCTGCTCCGCCTCGCGCCGTCCGCCGGCGGCCTCGGCTACCAGGGGCTGATCGTCACCGACGGCATCGAGATGGGCGCCATCGCCGACACCTACGGCGTGGCCCGGGGCACGGTGCTGGCGGTCGGCGCGGGCGTGGACGCGATCTGCGTCGGCGGCGGGCTGGCCGACGAGGAGACCGTGCTGCACCTGCGCGACGCGCTGGTGGCCGCGGTGCGCGAGGGCGAACTGCCCGAGCAGCGCCTGGCCGAGGCCGCCGCCCGGGTACGGGAGTTGGGGGAGTGGACCGCCGAGCAGGGGGCGGCCAGCGGTCGGCTCGCGCCCGACCTGGCCATCGGCCTGCGCGCGGCACGGCGGGCGCTGCGGGTGACCCGGCAGCCGGGCGCGGGCTTCGCCCCGGTGACCGAGCGGCCGTACGTGCTCTCGTTCAGCCCGGTGCCGAACATCGCCGTCGGCGACCAGACGCCCTGGGGCGTGGCCGGGATGCTCGCCGCCCGCTTCCCGGGGACGCACGCCGAGAGCGTCGGCCCGGACGACGCCACGCCGGAGCTGCTGCCCGCGCTCGTCGAACGGATCCGGCGCGAGTCGGCCGGACGGCCGCTGGTCGTCGTGGTGCGCGACCTGCACCGGCACGCGTGGATGTCGCGAGCGCTGGACGGGGTGCTCGCCGGCCGGCCGGACACCGCCGTCGTCGAGATGGGTGTCCCACGGGCCTCCGCGCGCGGCGCGCTGCACATCGCCACCCACGGCGCGGCGCGCGTCTGCGGCCTGGCCGCGGTGGAGGTGCTGACAGGGCAGCCGACGGCACACCAGTGAGAGCGGCTCCCGCCCGCGGCGGGAGCAGGGGGGAATCAAGGAGGGGAGCGCAGGGCACGGGTGAATTCCCGTGCCCTGCGCCGTTTTCCGGACTGGTGCTGTCCTGGGAATTCCCTGGGAATTCTCCGGGGCAATCTCTTGTCGGGGTCATTTCAGAATTCCCCGGCTTCGAGCTTTCCTGTGTGCTGAATTCCAGTCACATGACCGTCGGGACAAGAGGGATGGCCACCCGGCCGATGCGGAACGGGCATGCAAAAGGCCGCGGGTGTCGCGACGGGACCCTCAACCCGTCGCGGCGCGCCGCGGCCTTCGGCCTCGTCGGAGGAGGACGCCGTCGCCTGCGTGGCGGGTGTGCGGGCCCGGGACGCGGGACGGGTTCGGCCGACGGTGGGGGAGCGGCAGCCGCGCGGTCAGGGCAGATAGCGCAGGTTCGTCGCTCCGTTGGTGCTGCCTCGATTGTGGACTAGACCATTCACCATTGTCCAGACCAGTGGACCGGGAAAGCCGGGGAAGGCAGAGGTCGCGGTCAGGGTAGGCGTGCTGTTCACCGGCTGGTCGCACGGAGTCCTTCCCCCTGCCTGGGGATACGCTCGCAGCATGCCTTCCCTGAACGAGCTGGTGCGCCACCACACCGCGCTGGAACCCGCCGATGTGGAGTGGATCCACCTACTCATCTCCGAATGGCAGCTGCTCTCGGACCTTTCCTTCGCCGACCTCGTGCTCTGGGTGCCGACCAGGGACGGCACCCGCTACGTCTCGCTGGCGCAGATGCGGCCCAACACCGGCCCGACCTCCTACCAGGACGACATGGTCGGCCACCTGGTCCCGCGCGGCCGCCGCCCGCTGCTGGACATGGCGCTGGACGAGGGCAGGATCGTCCGTGAGGGTGACCCGGAGTGGCGCGAGGACGTACCCGTTCGGGTGGAGTCGATTCCCGTCCGGCGCGAGGGGCGCGTGCTCGGGGTGATCGCGCGGAACACCAACCTGCTGACCGTCCGCACGCCCAGCCGGCTGGAGCTCACCTACCTGCAGAGCGCGTCCGACCTGGCCCAGATGATCGCCGCGGGCACCTTTCCCTTCCGTGGCGAGCAGGTGGACATGGACGCCTCGCCGCGCGCCGGCGACGGCCTGCTCCGGCTGGACGCCGAGGGCGTGGTCACCTACGCCAGCCCCAACGCCATCTCCGCCTACCATCGCCTCGGCCTCAGCACGGACCTGGTCGGCCTGCACCTCGGCCGGACCACCGCGGACCTGATCCCGCCCACCAAGGGCGCCGTCGACGAGGCGATGGTCAAGCTGGCCAGTGGCTGGGCCCCGCGGACCACCGAGGTCGAGCACCCCGAGGCGGTCGTCCAGCTGCGGGCCATCCCGCTCAAGCCCAAGGGCGAGCACATCGGCTCGCTGGTGCTGCTCCGCGACGTCACCGAACTGCGGCGTCGTGAGCGCGAGCTGATGACCAAGGACGCGACGATCCGTGAGATTCATCACCGCGTCAAGAACAACCTGCAGACCGTCGCCGCGCTGCTGCGGCTCCAGTCGCGCCGACTCGACTCCGAGGCGGCCCGGGGCGCGCTCGACGAGGCGGTGCGCCGGGTGGGCTCGATCGCCATCGTGCACGAGACGTTGTCGATGGCGCTGGACGAGCACGTGGCCTTCGACGAGATCGCCGACCGGGTGCTGGCGATGGTGATGGAACTGTCACAGGACGGCCGCGTCACCGCCCGCCGGACCGGCAGTTTCGGGATCCTCTCGGCCGAGGTGGCGACTCCGCTGTCGATGATCCTTACCGAGATCCTGCAGAATGCCCTGGAGCACGCATACGGTCCCAAAGCGGGCGGTACCGTCGAGGTCGAGGCCAGCAGGGCGGACGGTGTGCTGCACATCACCGTCACCGACGACGGCTCCGGTCTGCCGGACGGATTCGACCCGCACACGGCGGGAAATCTGGGGCTGCAGATCGTCCGTACACTGGCGACGGGCGAACTGGGCGGACGCTTCGACATGGCCCCGGCACCCGGTGGCGGCACAAAGGTAATACTCGAAATCCCGTTTGATTGACTGTCGGACGGTTTTAACCGGTTACTCACCTTTAAGGCCCCAACCAAAAGGGATATTGGCTCGTCTAACGTGCCAGGTGCCACAGCGGCGATCACACGATGATCTCGTCGGCGCCGCTCAGGACCACCACCCGACGCCTGGCGAGAACATACGTGGAACAACAGAACTTCATCGCGCCCTCAAGCCACGCCGTATACGGCGTGGGCACCGTCCTGGCTCCGGCCTGGCAGACGGGCGCGGTCTGGCCGTTGGCGGACCCGGCAGTTGCCCGGACCCTCATGGACATCCTGGACGAGACGGCATGGCACCACCCCGACGCGCCCGCGCTCGACGCGGGCGGCACCGTGCTGAGCTACCGCGAGCTGCTGCGGGAGATCGACGGAATCGCGGCGGGGCTGGCCGGCGTCGGCATCGGACCGGGTGACCGGGTCGGCGTCCGCGTGCCCAGCGGCACGCCCGGCCTCTACCTCTCCGTCCTGGGCGCGCTGCGCGCCGGTGCGGCCTACGTGCCGGTGGACGTCGACGACCCGGACGAGCGCGCCGAGATGATCTGGACCGACGCGGGCGTCTGCGCCGTCATGGGCGCGGGCGAGGACGGTGGCCTGGAGGTCTGGCCAGGTCCCAGCCCCACCGGCGGCGAGCCGGGCGCGCCCCGGATCGGCGACGACGCCTGGATCATCTTCACCTCCGGGACCACCGGCCGACCCAAGGGCGTGGCGGTGACCCACCGCAGCGCCGCCGCCTTCGTCGACGCGGAGGCCCGGCTCTTCCTGCGCCAGGCTCCGCTCGGCCCCGGCGACCGGGTGCTGGCGGGTCTGTCGGTCGCCTTCGACGCCTCGTGCGAGGAGATGTGGCTGGCCTGGCGGCACGGCGCCTGCCTGGTGCCCGCACCGCGCGCACTGGTCAAGGCCGGGACCGACCTCGGCCCGTGGCTGGTCGAGAAGGGCATCACCGTCGTCTCCACCGTGCCGACCCTGGTCGCGCTCTGGCCCGCCGAGGCGCTGGACCGGGTGCGGCTGCTGATCGTCGGCGGCGAGGCCTGCCCGGCCGAGCTCGTCGAGCGACTCGACGTGCCAGCGCGTGAGTTCTGGAACACCTACGGCCCGACCGAGGCCACCGTCGTCGCCTGCGCCTCGCTGATGCGGGCCGGACAGCCCGTCCGGATCGGTGCGCCGCTGGACGGTTGGGAGCTGGCGGTGGTCGACCAGCAGAACCGGCCGGTGCCCTGGGGCGAGGTCGGCGAGCTGGTCATCGGCGGCGTCGGCACCGCCCGGTACCTCGACCCGGCCAAGGACGCCGAGAAGTTCGGCGCGATGCCCTGGCACGGCAGACCCGAGCGCGTCTACCGCTCCGGTGACCTGGTGCGTGCCGACCCGCAGGGACTGGTCTTCGTCGGTCGTGCCGACGAGCAGGTCAAGTTGGGCGGCCGACGCATCGAACTCGGTGAGGTCGACGCGGCGTTGCAGGCACTGCCCGGCGTCCGCGCCGCCGCCGCGGCGGTCAAGGAGACGCCCGCGGGCGGGCAGGTACTGGTCGGTTATCTGGTGCCCGAGGCACCGATTTCCGGCATCCCCGCGCAGGGCCCGGACGGCTCGCTCGATCTGGCCGCCCTGCGCACCCTGCTGCTGGACCGGCTGCCGCAGGCGCTGGTACCGGTGCTGGCCGTGGTCGCCGAACTGCCCACCCGCACCTCCGGCAAGGTCGACCGCAAGGCGCTGCCCTGGCCGCTGTCCGGCGGAGACGCCGGCGCGGGCGTGACCGGCGGACCGCTGCACGGGACCGCCGCCTGGCTCGCCGAGCAGTGGCAGGCCGTGCTCGGCGTCCCGGCCGGCCCGGACGGCGACTTCTTCGCCCTCGGTGGCACCAGCCTCGCCGCCGCCAAGCTCGTCTCGCTGCTGCGGGACCGCTACCCCGGCGCGTCCGTCGCCGACCTCTACCAGCAGCCCCGGCTCCAGGACCTGGCCGACCACTACGACGGCCAGGCCGACGACGTGGCCGAGCACCGCGAGGTGCGGCCGGTGCCGCGCTGGGTCGGGCTCTACCAGGCCGTGGTGCTGGCCGTGCTGTTCACGGTCACCGGTCTGCGCTGGGTGCTGGCGCTGGCGGCGGTCGACGACGTCATAGGGCCGCTGCCCTGGGCGCCGTACACCTCCTGGTGGCTGATCGGCGGCGGCTGGCTGGTGCTCTCCAGCGCCTTCGGGCGCGCCCTGATCGGCGCGCTCGGCGCGCGGCTGCTGACGGCCGGTCTGAAACCCGGCAGCTACCGCCGCGCGGGCGCGGCCCATCTGCGGCTGTGGACCGCCGAGCGGCTGGTCGGCGCGTTCAACATCGGCTCCGTGCTCGGCACTCCGCTGGCCCGCCGGTACGCGCGCTGGCTCGGCTGCCGGGTCGGGGACGACGTCGACCTGCACAGCATGCCCCCGGTCACCGGCATGGCCGTCTACGGCGACGGCTGCGCGGTGGAGACCGAGGTCGACGCCGCGGGCTGGTGGCTCGACGGAGACCTGCTGCATCTGGGCACCGTCCGGATCGGACGCGACGCCCGCGTCGGCACCCGCACCATGCTGATGCCCGGCGCGGAGATCGGCTACAACGCCGAGGTGCTGCCGGGCAGTTGCGTGGTCGGCAAGGTCCCGCCCCACACCCGCGTCCACGGCAACCCGGCCCGGGCGGACGAGCGTCCCGTGCCGTTCGAGGAGCAGTGGCCGGCGCCCGCGCACCGGCGCTCGCGCTTCTGGAACGTCGCCTACACCCTGGCCCTGCCCGGCTTCCAACTGCTTGCGCTGGTCTCGGCGCTGCCCGCCGTCTACGCGCTCTGGGTGCTGATAGGGACCGACCCCTCCTACAGCGGCGTCTTCGACCGGCTCGTGCTGGCGTCGGTGCCGCTCGCGGTCGTCACGATGCTGGTCTACGCCCTCTGCGTGGTGGTGACGGTCCGGGTGCTGTCCGTCCCGATCAAGCCGGGGCTGCATCCGGCCCACGGCAGGGTCGGCTTCTGCGTCTGGGCCGTCCACGGGCTGATGGCCTCCTCCCGGGTCATCCTGTTCCCCTTCTACGCGAGCCTGTTGACACCGCTGTGGCTGCGCGCGCTCGGTGCCAAGGTGGGACGCAAGGTCGAGGCCTCGACCGTGATCGGCCTGCCCGGCCTGATGCGCGTCGACGACCACGCCTTCCTCGCCGACGACAGCATGGTCGGCTCCTTCGCCAGCCGCGGCGGCTGGCTGCGGCTGGGCGTGTCCAGCGTCGGAAAGCGGTCCTTCGTCGGGAACTCCGGCATCGTCGCGCCCGGCCGGGCGCTGCTCGACGACTCGCTGGTCGGCGTGCTCTCCGACGCGCCCGCCGGCGCCGAGCCCGGCAGCTCCTGGTTGGGCCGTCCGGGCATGCGCGTCCAGCGCGTGGTGGAGGGCGGCGAGGACACCGCCCGCACCTACGACCCGCCGCGCCGACTGGTCCTGGCCCGCGCCTGCGTCGAGCTGTGCCGACTGCTGCCGGTGCTGATCGCGGTGCTGCTGGGCGACATGGCGGCGACCGGACTCCAGGCGCTGTTCGACTGGGACGGCCTGACGCTCTGTGCCGCACTGGCCGGGGTGCTGCTACTGCTTCTCGGGGTGACGGCCTGTCTGATCACCACCGCGGCCAAGTGGTTGCTGATGGGCCGGTTCCGCGAGAGCCAGCGCCCGCTGTGGTCCTCGTTCGTCTGGCGCAACGAGCTGTTCGACACCTTCGTCGAGGAGCTGGCCATGCCGTGGCTGGGCGGCTCGTTGATCGGCACCCCCTTCTTCACGGCCTGGCTGCGCAGCCTCGGCACCGAGATCGGCCGCGGCGTCTGGTGCGAGTCGCACTGGTTCCCGGAGACGGACCTGATCCGCATCGGCGACGGAGCCACCGTCAACCGCGGTGTGGTGGTGCAGACCCACCTCTTCCACGACCGGCTGATGCGGATGGACCTGATTGACGTCGAGGCGGGCGCGACCGTCGGCCCGCACTCGATCGTGCTGCTCGGCGCGACGCTGGGAGAGGGGGCCGTGGTCGGCCCGTCCTCGCTGGTGATGCGCGGCGAGTCGGTCCCGGCCGGCACGCGCTGGCTGGGCAACCCGGTCCGCCGCTGGGCCTGACCGCGGCGGCGGGGGACGCCGCGGAAGGGCCTGAAGACAAAGCGAGGCCCTGCCGAACGGGGGGGAGGTTCGGCAGGGCCTCTTGACCTGCTCCGGCCGTCGGGGGGAGTCGGCCGGAGCAGGGGCTCTGGTGTGAGGGTTGCGCTCTGTGCACGGCACGAACGACTGCCCTCGGCTCCGACGGTATCAAATCCGCGGGGCCGGTGAGCAACGCAACGGGTGTGCGTTGCTTTGGAAAGTGCGGAGCGCGGTCACAACGTTGTGGTGACGGAAACGCCACGGCACTCGATCACAAGTTGATCAAAGGTGGTACAGGTGCAGGATGGTGCAGGCGGTGCAGGCCTTGCGACTACGCAGCGTGTCAGGCGGTACGAGCGCGGTTGCGGGCGGCGCGACGCTTCATCGCACGACGCTCGTCCTCGCTCATGCCACCCCAGACGCCCGCGTCCTGGCCGGTCTCCAGCGCCCACTGCAGGCAGCTCTCCATCACGGGGCAGCGACGGCACACGGCCTTCGCCTCCTCGATCTGCAGCAGGGCGGGGCCAGTGTTGCCGATCGGGAAGAACAGCTCGGGGTCCTCTTCCCGGCAGACGGCACGGTGGCGCCAGTCCATGATTGTCCAACTCCTCTAAAAGGCAGGGGGTGCCCCACCTGCGTCAATGGCAGCTTGTGAATGTGAACGCTTTCACGAACCCATGGGCGGGCGCAGGGCCGACGGGTGAGTCGGCGCGCGGGTGCTCGCGGCGTTGCAGTGGATTCGGGCGACTCAGGCGGGTTCCGGTAACGGACTGTCCCGATCGCCAGGTAAAGGTTCGCAAACCTCGACCCCGGATACAACCCCCTTCGGGTAGGAAATTTTGATTCGTCGGTGTCGCTTGGGTCACACCCAGTACTTCGATGGAGTGAAGGCACTCGCGCGTTCGAGAACAAGGCCAGATGGCCCTTCCGTTCACACAATCACACGCAGTGCCCGAGATACACCTGTGAAGCTGATGGTCTTCCGCTCTCCAAGGTGGTCCCCGTCGACCTGGAATGGCAGCGGTTCCTGCGAATGCAAGGTGAATTCGGCCAGATCGTGGTAAGCGACCACGTGTTTGCCGTGCGGACCGACCCCCGTCGAGTCCAGGAGCTGCGGGATCGTGCGTAGCGTCTGGAGGAGTGACATCCGGGTCATGCCGAAGAGGTCGAGGTTCGTGTCGAACCCCGCCTCGGGCGAGGCGTAGACCGGTCGGTTCCCCAGGTAGGTCCACGGTGAGGTGTTGGAGACTATGGACACCGCCAGGCCCTCGACCGGTTCCGTCCCGTCGGCACGGAAAGTGATCGGACCGTCCTTCCGGCGCCGCCGCTCCCCGGCGAACGCGCGCACCGCCTGCCCGACATAGAGGGAGTGCGTCGACCGCCGACCGCTGCGCCGCGCCTCCTCGACCCGGCCCACCACGCCGGCGTCGAACCCGAACCCCGCGGTGAAGGTGAACCACCGGTCCGGCAGCCCCTCGCCTCCGGCGCGCCCGAGGCTGATGGAGCGCGACCGCTTCTCGCTCAGCGCCTGCAGCAGTTGCCCGGTGGCCTCGACCGGATCGTTGGGCAGCCCGAGCGCCCGCGCGAAGACGTTGGTGCTCCCGCCCGGCACGACGGCTAGTTTGGGCAGGTGTTCGCCGGGGCCGTCGTGGAGCAGTCCGTTGACGACCTCGTTCACGGTCCCGTCCCCGCCGAGGGCGACGACCAGATCGTGCGAGCCGTACCGCGAGACCTCGCGCGCGAGGTCTCGCGCGTGCCCGCGGTAGCCGGTCGCGGCGACGTCCAACTTGAGGTCGTTGGCAAGGGCGTGCGTCAGAACATCCCTGGTCCGACTGCTGGTGGTAGTCGCTTTCGGGTTGACGACCAGGAGGGCACGCATGGCCACAGATTACCTATAGGACCTACAGGTCTCGCACGCGCACGCGGTTGCCCTGCCCAGGGGTATGGGGCCTTCGGCACGCGAGGCAGTGCAACTGCCTGCCCAGGAGAAGGTGTCCGTGAGGCACGAGCTAGCCTGGTGCGGTGACCGCGAATGCCACTGTGACCGCCAGCCCCGCTGCCGTCCGTCCCTGGACGTTGATTGTCGGGGCCTGCTTCTCTCTTGCCCAGGGCGTCATCATTGCTGCCTACGGCATCTTCGTGATGGTCGGCCCGCTGTCGGCCACCGCCAAGACCGGTGTCGGCATGGCCGAGTACGCCGGGAGCATCCTGCTGCTGATGGGGCTGCTGCCCCTCGCCGCGGGTCGCGCGCTGCTCAAGCTGCAGAAGTGGGGCCGCAGTCCGGCCGTCATGATCGACACGCTCTGCCTCGCGGTGACCTGGTTCACCGTCCAGAACGGCGGATCCCAGCTCGCGCTGGGCGTGGCGATCGGCGTCGCCGGCCTGCTCGGCGTCGCTCTGCTGCTGCACCCGAGGACCACGGCTGCGCTGTGGCCCTCGGGTCGGTGAGAGCAGCTGAACCTCACTCCTCGATGAGGAGCTTCTCCCGGAGCTGGGCGAGCGTGCGGGCCAACAGCCGGGAGACGTGCATCTGCGAGATGCCGACCTCGGACGCGATCTGCGACTGCGTCATGTTCCGGAAGAACCGGAGCACCAGGATCCGCTGCTCGCGCTGCGGCAGCTGAGCCAACAGCGGCTTGAGCGACTCGCGGTACTCCACGCCCTCCAGCGCGTCGTCCTCCGCGCCCAGGGTGTCCGCGACGGCGGGGGACTCGTCGTCGGTGTCCGGCACGTCGAGCGAGAGCGTGCTGTACGCGTTGGCGGACTCCAGGCCCTCCAGCACCTCCTCCTCGGAGATGCCCAGATGCTCGGCCAGCTCGTGGACGGTCGGGGAGCGCCCGTGCCGCTGCGACAGCTCGCTCGTCGCCGTGGTCAGCGCCAGCCGCAGCTCCTGCAGACGGCGGGGGACCCGGACCGCCCAACCCTTGTCGCGGAAGTGGCGCTTGATCTCGCCGACGATGGTCGGAGTCGCGTAGGTGGAGAACTCCACGCCGCGCTCGGGGTCGAACCGGTCCACCGACTTGATCAGGCCGATGGTGGCGACCTGGGTCAGGTCGTCCAGCGGCTCGCCGCGGTTGCGGAAGCGGCGGGCCAGGTGCTCGACCAGCGGGATGTGCATCCGCACCAGCTGGTTCCGCAGTTCCACCCGCTCCGGTGAGCCGTCGGGCAGCGACGCGAGACGGACGAAGAGCGCCCGTGCGGCCTCGCGGTCCGGCGCACCGTGCCGCTGCGGCCCGGGGACCCGGACGCCCGGACCCCACGCCTCGGCGGGCTTGCGCGCCTCACTGTCGCTGTCTCCCTGGACCTCGACCTCGACCTGGACCTCGACGACCTCGACCTCGCCGTCGACGTCGCTCTCCGCGTCGACGTCCGGGTCGGCCGCGTCGTCGTCCTCGGCTGCGAGGTCGAACTCGTCGGTCTCGTCGGTCGCGTCCTTCTGCTCGGGCGCGTCGGACTCCGCCACGAACGCCCGCGCCGCGTCGGCGCGTTCGGGATCGTCCGCGAACACCCTTGCCTCCGTCTGCTGCTGGTCGCCTGCGTCCGCCTGCGCGGGCACGACGGCCCGGTCGGCTCCGGGCTTGTGGTTCAGGTCTCTCACCGCGATCCCCCGCTCCCGTCTCCTCGCGTCATGGCTGGCCGGGGCCGGCACCGCGCTTCTTGTGCAAGCTGATGGTCACCGTCCGGTCCGGCTCGACCGTCGACTCCACCTCGCCGGCCAGTGCGGAGAGCACCGTCCAGGCGAAGGTGTCGCGCTCGGGCGCGCGGCCGTCGGTCGTGGGCGCCGACACGGTCACCCGGAGCGAGTCGCCGACCAGGCGGAACACGCAGCTGAGGACCGAGCCCGGCACGGCCTGCTGGAGCAGGATCGCGCAGGCCTCGTCGACCGCGATGCGCAGGT
This sequence comes from Streptacidiphilus sp. BW17, assembly GCF_041262485.1. Lineage (NCBI taxonomy): Bacteria > Bacillati > Actinomycetota > Actinomycetes > Kitasatosporales > Streptomycetaceae > Streptacidiphilus > Streptacidiphilus sp. BW17. Next base: position 350,190 of record NZ_JBGCCR010000003.1, read on the forward strand.
CCTCGATCTCGTCCAGCGTGAAGTCCAGCCGCGCCGCAAGACCGGCCGTCGCGGTTCGCAGAACCGAGAGGTAGGCACCCGCCGCGGGCAGTCGGACCTCGACGAAGTCCTGCGCGTCGGGCTCGCCGTCGATCTGGGACACCCTCACCTCCGTGCTGTGCTGTTGGGTGGAGCTGTGCTGTTGCCTTCGCCGGGCGTTGCTGCCTGGCTCGTGCCGGGGAGCGACGGGCTCACCGGCCCGTGACCGGTGACGCTATCGCGATCCCGTGCGTCGTGTCGCCCATCCTGGGAGCGAGGCCCCTGTGGTGACTCATAGTAGGTCTCCATATACGCACCGTGGCAATGGGGGTGACCGAATCTTGTCCCGGGAAGGGAAAACCCGTACGTGCCGGACGCCGGTGGCTCAGTGCGCCTGTGACGCCAGGGACTCCAGCGCGGTGCCGGTGAGTCGGTGGACCGTCCACTCCTCCATCTGCGCCGCGCCCAGTGCCTTGTAGAACGCGATCGAGGGCTCGTTCCAGTCCAGCACTGACCACTCCAGTCGGCCGTAGCCGCGCTCGACGCAGATCCGCGCCAGCTCGGCCAGCAGCCCCTTGCCGTGACCGCCGCCGCGCGAGTCCGGGCGGACGTAGAGGTCCTCCAGGTAGATGCCGTGGACGCCGGTCCACGTCGAGTAGTTGCGGAACCAGAGCGCGAAGCCGACCGTGCGGGCCGCTCCGTCCTCGATGTCCTCCGCGACGTGGGCGAAGGCGGCGGGGTGCTCGGCGAAGAGGGCGTCATGGAGGTGCTGCTCGGTGGCCTTGGCTTCGGGCAGTGACTTCTCGTAGTCGGCGAGCTCCCGCACCATGGCGTGAATCTCGGCGACGTCGTCGGGCGTTGCGGGTCGGATCATTCTTGAAGCCTAAAACGCCGGAGGGGCGTTCACACCAGCCGCTGGTCCTCGAAGCACCAGCGCCAGCCCTCGCCCGGCTCGAAGCTGCGCATCACCGGATGCCCGGTCTGCGCGTGGTGCTCGCTGGCCCTGCGGCCCGGGGTCGAGTCGCAGCAACCGATGTGGCCGCACTGCAGGCACTTGCGCAGGGCGACCGGCCGCTGGCCCAGCTCGCGGCAGTGCTCGCAGGTGGAGCTGAGCTGCGTCGGCTCCTCGTGCGGCAGTTCGGCGAGGTGCGGACAGGCGCGTGCGGGGGACATGGCCTCAGGGTACGGCGGTCGACGGTTCCCGTGTGGTTCTGTGAGCCGGTGAGGACGACGGGACGATTCGGACATCGCGTCGCACCGGGCCGGGAGTGAGGACGCCAGGAGTGAGGACGCCGTGAGCGGACCGAGTGCGCTGCTGGTGCTGGTGGCGGGCAGCGCCACCGTGGCGGGCGTGGCCCGCCGTTTCGGGCTCTCCGCGCCGCTGTTGCTGGTCGTCGTCGGGTTGGGTGCCGCGTATCTGCCGGGGGTGCCCGACTACACGCTGGCGCCGGACGTCGTGCTGCCGCTGGTCCTGCCGCCGCTGCTCTACTCGGCGGCGCAGGACGCGTCGTTCCGCAGCCTGCGCCGGAACCGGCGGCCCGTGCTGCTGCTCTCCATCGGCTACGTGCTGTTCTGCACGGTGACCATGGGCCTGGTCGCGCACGCGCTGATCCCGTCGCTGCCGCTGGCGGCCGCGTTCGTCCTCGGTGCGGTGATCGCGCCGCCGGACGCCGTGGCCGCGACGGCGATCGCCCGCAAGGTCGGACTGCCGGCCCAACTGGTCTCGATCCTCCAGGGCGAGAGCCTGGTCAACGACGCGACCGCGATCACCGTCTACCGGGTCGCGGTCGCGGCGGCCGTGGGGGAGGGGTTCTCGTTCGGCAGCGCGCTCGGGGAGTTCCTGCTGGCCGCGCTGGGCGGGACGGCGGTCGGGCTGGTCCTGATGCTGCCGTTGCAGTGGCTGCGGTCCCGGCTCCGGGATCCGCTGCTGCTCAACACCTTCTCGCTGCTGGTCCCGTTCGCCGCCTATGCGGCGGCGGAGGCGCTGCACGCGTCCGGCGTGATCGCGGTCGTGGTGGTCGGCCTCTACCTCGGTCACTACGCGAACTGCGTGGACTTCGCGGTGCGGCTCCAGGAGGAGTCGGTCTGGGCCATGGTCTCGTTCGTGCTGGAGTCGTCCGTCTTCGCCCTGATCGGCCTCCAGCTGCCGGTCGTGGTACGGCAGGTGGGCGGTTGGTCGGTCGGGCAGCTGACGGTCTGGGTGGTGGTGCTGCTGGTCGCCCTGATCGGGCTGCGGTTCGTCTGGTCCTGGCCTGCGACCTATCTGCCGGGCCTGCTCAGCAAACGGATCCTGGAACGGGAGGGACGGCCCTCGTGGACGCGCCCGTTCATCGTCGCCTGGGCGGGGATGCGTGGTGTGGTCTCGCTGGCGGTGGCCTTCTCGATTCCGGAGACGACCCACGACGGATCCCCCTTCCCGGATCGGGATCTGCTGCTCTTCCTGGTCTTCACACTGGTCATCGGCACGTTGCTGGTGCAGGGGCTCACCCTCCCGTGGCTGGTGCAGCGGCTCCCGCTGCCGCAGCGTGACCGGCAGACCGAGACGCTGCGCGAGGCCCAGGCCCAGTACGAGGCCAGCGCGGCGGCGGAGGCGCGGCTGGACGAGTTGCTGGAGGACCCGCGCAACCGCCTGCCCGAGGCGCTGGAGGCACGGCTGCGCCGATTGTTGGACCACAGGCGCAACGCCGTCTGGGAGCGGATGGGCGCACCCGTCCACGAGTCCACCGGCGAGTCGGTGGACAGCGCCTACCGCCGCCTGACCCGGGAGACGCTGGCCGCCGAGCGCCAGGCGTTGGACCGGCTGCGCGGGGAGGAGCGGATCGACGACGAGACGTTGCGGCGGCTGGTGCGTCAACTGGACTTCGAGGAGGCGCTGATGGTCCACGTCGAGGAGTGAGCGGCAGCCGCGCGGGTGCGGGTGCGGGTGCGGATGCGGGTGCGGGTGCGGATGTGTGCGGTGCGGGCCCGGTGCCCCGGCGGTCAGCGTGCGGCAAGGGCGCGGTCAGCGGTGCGGGCGACGCTCGTTCCGGAGCGCGGCAGCCGAGGCCGCGTACGACGGACGAGGTGAACCATGCAGCAGCACACGATGCAGCAGCACACCCCTGCGACAGGCGCCACCACTCCCGCCCTCCGGGTCCTGATCTCCGGCGCCAGCATCGCCGGGCCTGCCCTGGCGCTCTGGCTGGGGCGTTGCGGCCACGACGTCACCGTCGTGGAACGCGCCGCGACGTTCCGCGAGGGCGGCGGCGCGGTCGACTACCGCGGGTCCGTGCACCGCACGGTGCTGGAGCGGATGGGCGTCCTGACCACCCTGCGCGGTCTGGACACCGGGATGGGCGAGCAGGTGCTGCTCGACCCGGACGGCCGCGAGCGGCTGCGGCTGCCGGCCTCCTTCATGAGCGGCGAACTGGAGGTCACCCGTGGCGACTTGGCCCGGACCCTCTACGAGGCCAGTCTGCCGTTCGCCCACTATGTCTTCGGCGACTCCATCCGCACCCTGACCGAGCATGCGGACGGTGTCACCGTCGAGTTCGAGCACGGCCCCACCCGCGAGTTCGACCTGGTCGTCGGCGCGGACGGGATGCACTCGGTGACCCGGCGGCTGGTCTTCGGCGAGGAGTCCCGCTTCCGTCGCGACTCCGGCTGGTTCTTCGCCACCTTCTCCACCGATCTGTCCACCGATCCGTCCGGCGAGCTGTCCACCGATCCGTCCGGCGAGCCGGCGGCCTCGCTCGGGCTGCGCGACTCCGGGGTGATCTGGAACGACCCCGGGCGGATGGTCGGGCTCGCCAACACCCTGGGCGAGGACGGCGCGATGCTGGTCTTCCACGAGCCGGGACTCCGCTACGACCACCGGGACGTGACCGGGCAGCGGGAGATCGTCCGCGAGCGCTACGCCGACGCGTCCTGGTCCGCCGTCCCGGCGGTGCTGCGGTCCGTCGGGACGGCGTCGGACTTCTACTTCGACTCGATCAGCCAGATCGTGATGGACCGCTGGTCGCAGGGGCGCGTGGTGCTGCTCGGCGACGCGGCCTGGGCGCCCGCGCCCGGCGGCCTCGGCAACGGCCTCGCGGTGGTCGGCGCATACGTCCTGGCCGGGGAGTTGGCCAGGGAGCTCGGCGCCGGTTCGGAACCGGCGGCTGCCGTGGCTACGGCCTTCCGCCGTTACGAGGAGCGGATGCGCCCGTACGTGACGGGATGCCAGAAGCAGGGCAGGGGAGCCGGACCGTTCCTGGCCCCCGCCACGGCGGGCAGGCTCCGGCAGCGCAACCGGATCTACCGGATGCTCTGCAGCCGGATGATGCGCGGCTTCTTCGACCGCCTGACCACCCGGCAGGCCGAGGCGATCGACCTGCCGCTGTACCCGCTCCCCGCTTGCCTGTTGTCGGAGATCGTCAGCGAGCAGCCCCGGCCCGTTGCGGACAAGGCCCGTGCGCATGCGGTGCATTCCCAGGCTTGATATCTGCCATAGGCGTACACGAAGCGACAATCCCCCAAGGGGCGGGGCAAGAAACCACTGAGCGGCGGGCTACGCGCGTCAGACCGCGCTGAGCTCGCCGTTTGTTCACTCGCGGGTCAGGTGTGAGTCGCCTTGTGATTTCTTCCTGTGAGACGCCTGTTGACCCAAATTCGACAACCCTGCTTTGCTGTCCCCCACGAAGACGGAGAGCACCACAACAAGTGGTGACAGTATGCCAACTCGCATGGTTTGCATCTGAGTTGGTGTGTGCGAGCTGGTCTGACGTCTTCGGTTCTCCCAGGGCAAGCGGGCGCTCCAGCTGAGCACGCGAGGGTCATCCCCGAGCGGTCTCCACAGCGCCCGCGACGAGAGAGGAACGCTCCCCACATGCGCAACACCCGCTTCAGAGGCGCGGCGCTGGCCGGCATAGCCTCGCTGTCCCTCGCCGCGGCAGGGCTCTCCTTCGCCGCCTCCCCGGCGATGGCCGCGAGCGGTGGCCACCACGACTCCGGCCAGGCGCACCACAACGCCGCCATGGTCGGCAGCAACGCCACCATCAACAACGAGTTCAACCCGTACAGCTCTTCGCTGAACGCGAGCAAGGCCGCGGCCCTCAAGCAGTACGAGGCCCAGCAGCGCAAGCGCCTCGCGAACCAGGCGACCGCGGCGGCCACCGGCCAGGAGACCCTCTCCTACGGCGGCGGCACCGACGGCGTCGGCGTCATGGACGGCCACGTCAAGGTCTACCTGGTCTTCGACGGTACTCAGTGGGGCACCCAGGGCACCAACGCCAAGGGTGACTCCACCTTCACCGGCGACGTCGACGGCGCGGCCCCGGTCGCCCAGGAGATGTTCAAGGGCATCGGCACCGGTGGCGAGACCTGGTCGGCCGACCTGACCCAGTGGTGCGACGGCGCGAGCGTCGTCTCCGGTGCGACGAGCTGCCCGAGCAACGCCAGCTTCGTCCCCTACCAGAGCGGCGGCGTTCTCTCCGGCGTCTGGTACGACAACTCGGCCGCCGAGCCGAGCAACGCGACCGGCAACCAGCTGGCCCAGGAGGCCATCAAGGCCGCCGGCCACTTCGGCAACACGTCCTCCGCGTCGAACCGCTATGCGTACTACGTCATCCTGTCGCCGCACGGCACCGACCCGGACGGCTACCAGGACCCGAACACCGGCTACTGCGCCTGGCACGACTGGAACGGCGACACCAGCCTCAGCGGTGGTGCGGCGACCTCGCCCTACGGCGACATCGCCTTCTCCAACCAGCCCTACAACATGGACGCCGGCCAGAACTGCGGTGTGGGCTTCGTCAACGGCGCGTCCGCCGGTGAGCTCGACGGCTACACGATGACCCTCGGTCACGAGTGGCACGAGATGATGTCGGACACGTACCCGGCGGGTGGCTGGACCAACCACGTCTCCGGCTCGTCCTACAACGGCCAGGAGAACTCGGACGAGTGCGCCTGGCTGCAGCCGGGCACCGCCGGCGGCGCCGCCAACGTCACCATGGGCACCGGCTCCTTCGCCGAGCAGGCCAGCTGGTCGAACGACACCAACTCCTGCGCCATCTCCCACACGATCCTGACCCACGGTGGCGGCACCGGTGGCAACACCGTCACGGTGACGACCCCGGCCGGCCAGTCCGGCACCGTCGGCACCGCCGCCTCGCTGAAGGTCACCGCGTCGGACTCGGCCACGGGTCAGACCCTCGCCTACGCAGCGACCGGTCTTCCAGCCGGCCTGTCGATCAACTCCTCGACCGGTCTGATCTCCGGCACCCCGACCGCCGCGGGCACCTCCTCGGTGACGGTCACCGTGACCGACGGCACCGGCGCCAAGGGCACCGCCACCTTCTCCTGGACCGTGGCCGCCGCCCCGACCGGCTGCACCTCGGCCCAACTGCTCGGCAACCCGGGCTTCGAGACCGGCGCCGCCGCCCCGTGGACCACGACCGCGGGCGTGCTGAACAACTCCTCCCAGGAGCCGGCGCACGCCGGTAGCTGGGACGCCTGGCTCGACGGCTACGGCACCGCCCACACCGACACCGTCTCCCAGACGGTGACGATCCCGAGCGGCTGCAAGGCGACGCTGAGCTACTGGCAGCACATCGACACCACGCAGACCGACGGCACCGCGCACGACACCCTCGTCGTCACGGTGAACGGCAACACGGTCGGCTCCTTCTCCAACCTGGACGCCAACACCGGCTACAGCCAGGAGAGCTTCGACCTCTCCTCCTACGCCGGTAAGTCCGTGACCATCACCTTCACGGGCACCCAGGACGGTGCGGCGAACACCAGCTTCGTCCTCGACGACACCGCGCTGAACGTCTCCTGACGTCCAGTCAGTCACCAGCACCACCCGGGGGTCGGCCGCTGGCCGGCCCTCGGCCTGCGTCCCGGGGTTCGGAGGCACTCGAGGGGGGTGCCTCCGGCCCGGCCCGAGTGATCCGACTCATCCGGCTGATCTGCTGAGACGCAGGAGAAAGAGGGAGTGGGAGGGGAACCGATGCGCAGGCCTGCGCATCCAATCGGCAGTTGTCCGTGAAGTGGATACTGCCCGCACAGAGGAGCAAGCACATGACCAAGGCCCGTACTTCTGACGCTGGTACGCCCGGGGCTTCGAGCCCGTCCGCTCCGCGGTCGTCGAAGCGCAGTCTTGTCGCGGTGGCGGCCCTCGGTCTCGCCGCAGGCCTGGCACTGGCCGGCTGTTCGTCCTCCGGCTCGTCCTCCGGCTCGTCCACCGGGGCGACGGGCTCGGCGTCCGGCTCCGCGACCGCCGTCGCGTCTCCGTCCGCCTCCGCCTCCGGGGCCGGAACGAGCGGCGGCACGACGCCCACCGGCACGGTGGTCAAGCTCGACGAGAACGCCAAGGGCACCACGATTCACGTGCCCGTCGGCGGCTCCGTCCTGCTGACCATGCACAACATCACCTGGAGTACGCCGCACGTCTCCAACGCCGCCGACCTGTCGCCGCTCGGGCTGCCCGAGATCGGCCCTGGCACCGACTGCCACCCCGGCAGTGGCTGCGGCACCAAGACCACCCGCTTCGTGGCCCGCCAGGCCGGGACGGTCACCATCACCGAGACCCGCACCTCCTGCGGCGAGGCCCGCCGCTGCACGGACGGCCAGGGCACCTACACGGTCACGGTCGTCGTCGGCTGACGCGCGAAGGCGCCTGCCGCGCGGGAACGACGAAGGGCCCGGCCGATTGCTCGGTCGGGCCCTTCGCGGACAAGTCTCAGCCTCAGAGTCCGTGGACTCAGGCCTTCTTGGTCTCCCAGAAGATCTTGTCGATCTCCGCGATCAGGTCGAGCGCCTTCTGGCCCGTCGCCGGGTCGGTGGAGGCCTTGGCCGCGGACAGGGCCTTCAGGGTGTCGTTCACCAGCTGGCTCAGCTGGGGGTACTTCTCGAAGTGCGGAGCCTTGAAGTAGTCGCTCCACAGCACGGAGACGTGGTGCTTCGCCAGCTCCGCGCGCTCCTCCTTGATCACGGTCGCGCGAGCGCGGAAGTGCGGGTCCTCGTTGGCCTGGTACTTCTCCTGGACGGCCTTGACCGACTCAGCCTCGATGCGCGCCTGAGCGGGGTCGTACACGCCGCACGGGAGGTCGCAGTGAGCGTGGACAGTGACCCGCGGTGCAAACAGCCGAGAGAACATGGGAGTCCTTCCTGTGATCGTCTTCCCAGGAGGAGGTTACCGCCGAAAGGCGTCGGACTCGCGTCCGCCCCGGAGGCTTAGGGCAAAGGTCGTAGAAGAGAGGTGGACTTGCCCCGCAGGCTTGCGAAGATGGAATCGAACGGGTCCCGAGCGGTGGGCGAGGATGAACGGAATGGCCGAGCGGATGGGTGAACCCGGCGGGCAGCCGCAGCTGCGGCTGCCACAGGAGCCACCGGAGGGCGGGTCGGTCACCGGTCGGTTCGGCGTGCTGGTCGTCGATGGACCGTCGATGGCGCCCACGCTGTCCCATGGCGATCGCCTGATCTGCCACTACGGCGCGCGACTTCGGCCGGGGGCGGTGGTGGTGGCGCAGCACCCGCTCCGCCAGGACCTGATCGTGGTCAAGCGTGCGGTGGAACGTCGCCCGGGCGGGTGGTGGCTCCTCTCCGACAACAGCGCCGTCGAGAGCGACAGCCGTGACTACGGCCCGGTGCCGGAGGACCTGGTCCTCGGCCGCGTCCTGCTCCGCTACGCCCCACGCCTCGCCTGGCTCGCCCCGTCCACCTGGTGGCAACCGGCGCTCCGCGCCATGCCGTACGCGATGTCCCGCCGCCTCGGCGACTTCCGCCGCCTGCCGAGCCTGTAGGCAGAGCCCCGCGCCCCTGAAAGTGCGACTATCGGCGGTAGTGCGTCTTCACGCGGAAGCCGCTTCGCGCTTCCGCGCGCGGTACGCCGCGACGTTCGCGCGCGTCGCGCAGCGGTCGCTGCAGTAGCGGCGGCTGCGGTTGGTGGAGGTGTCGAGATACGCGTTGCGGCACGGCGCCGCCTGGCAGATGCCGAGACGGTCCGCGCCGTGGGCGGTGAGGTGCATCGCCAGGCCCATGCTGGCCAGTGCCGCGTACAGCGAGGTCGCGGTCGAGGCGTTCTCCGCCAGATGCATATGCCACAGCGGGCGGCCGTTCTCGTCGAGGTAGCCGTGGCCCGAGATGACCGGGCTGACCGGGTACTCGATCAGCAGCTCGTTGAGCATGTCGACGGCGCGCGTCTGGTCGCCCTCCGCCGCGGACTCGAAGACCGACCGCAGGCGGTTCCGGACCGCCCGCAGCTGCGGGACGTCCGCCACCTCGACCAGCTTCGTGCCCCGGCCGCCCGCGCTGAACAGGCGGCGGACCTCGTCGACCGTGGTGAGTACGTCCTTGCCGCGCTCGGGTTCCTCGGTGTTGACCAGCCTGACGGCGAACTCCGCGTAGGTGGTGAGTTCCATGAGTCGTCCCGAGGTGTCCGTGGCCCGTGAAAGCTGACAGACCGGCACCGACTGCCGTCGGTGGTACCGCGTGGTGGGCGCAGTGTGGTGCCGGGTGGTACTCGCTGGTAATGACTGTACTCTCAGCCAGGGTATTACGATCGGTTCCGATGCGCGTACCTCCGGGTGCGGACAGCGTCCGCAGTATGGCGGTTGAACGGAACATGTGATGAACAAGACCGAATCTCGAGCGGCCTCATTGCCCAGGATCGAGGCGACTGTGCCAAAATCAGCTCACGGGTGACCCCCGTCAGTCGAGTAGGCCCACCGGATCGGCACCGATCCGGGCGGTGTGCAGGACCGGAAGCACGACAGCGCTCCGGATCCGAGGCACCGGTCCGCAACCCGGCCTCTCGCCGCGCGCGGTGTTTTTACTGTTCGTCCCATTCGTTCATATTTGCTGGTTCGCGTCCCGTCTTGTGCGGGCGGATCTCACGACGCGACCGAGCATGGACCCCGAACCTGGGGGACGAAAAGACGAAGCTGTGGCGCCGGCGCCGCGACTAGTGTCGAGATCGGCACCGAACCGGACGCATCAGACGCATCACCAGACATACCAACCCTCACAGAACGACGACGAAGAGGTCCTCGTGGCAGCCGAGATCATCAGTCCCCGTCCCCTCGACGAGAAGGATCCGATCGATCCCGCCTTCGCCCTGCACCGCGGCGGCAAGATGGAGATCAGCGCGACCGTTCCGGTGCGTGACGCGGACGACCTTTCCCTGGCCTACACCCCGGGCGTCGCCCGGGTCTGCACGGCCATCGCCGAGCAGCCCGAGCTGGTCCACGACTACACCTGGACCTCCAACGTGGTCGCGGTCGTCACCGACGGCACCGCCGTGCTCGGCCTCGGTGACATCGGCCCGCAGGCCTCCCTCCCGGTCATGGAGGGCAAGGCGATCCTGTTCAAGCAGTTCGGCGGCGTCGACGCGGTGCCGATCGCGCTGGACACCAAGGACGTCGACGAGATCGTCGAGACCGTGGTCCGGCTCGCGCCGTCCTTCGGTGGGGTGAACCTGGAGGACATCTCCGCGCCGCGCTGCTTCGAGATCGAGCGCCGCCTGCAGGAGGCCCTCGACATCCCGATCTTCCACGACGACCAGCACGGCACCGCCGTGGTCACCCTGGCCGCGCTGCGGAATGCCGCCAAGCTGACCGGTCGCACCCTGGCCGACCTGCGCGCCGTCATCTCCGGTGCGGGCGCGGCGGGCATCGCCATCGCCAAGATCCTGGTCGGCGCGGGCATCGGCGACGTCTCCCTGTGCGACCGCAAGGGCGTGGTCCACGTCGGCCGCACCGACCTGACCGACGTCAAGCGTGAGATCGCCGAGCTCACCAACCGCGGTGGCCTGACCGGTTCGATGGCCGACGTGCTGGCCGGCGCCGACGTCTTCATCGGCGTCTCCGGCGGCACCGTGCCGGAGGACGTCGTGGCGACCATGGCCAAGGACTGCATGATCTTCGCCATGGCCAACCCGAACCCCGAGGTGCACCCGGACGTCGCGCACAAGTACGCGGCGGTCGTGGCCACCGGGCGCTCGGACTTCCCGAACCAGATCAACAACGTGCTGGCCTTCCCCGGCATCTTCGCCGGCGCATTCCAGGTGCGCGCCTCGCGCATCACGGAGGGCATGAAGATCGCTGCGGCCACCGCGCTGTCCGAGCTGGTCGGTGACGAGCTGTCCGCCGCCATGGTCATCCCGAGCCCGTTCGACCCGCGGGTCGCCCCGGCCGTCTCCAAGGCGGTCGCCGAGGCCGCCCGCGCCGAGGGCGTCGCCCGCGCCTGACGCTGTGCGCCAGGGTCAGATGGGCCCTGGCGTCCTAGCACGCACACCCCGCGACCGTCGCGGAGCCGTAGATCACATCGTGGCGCGGTTCCGCGACGGTCGCGCGCGGTTCTAGGGTCATGGCATGTTCGCCGCCTATGCCGCCCGTATCGCACCGGACGACCCGCTGAGCGGTCTCGAGCTCGGGGAGCGCCCCGAGCCCGAGGCGAGGCCCGGCTGGAGCATCGTCACCGTCAAGGCCGCTTCCCTCAACCACCACGATCTGTGGTCGCTGCGCGGGGTCGGGCTCCCCGCCGAGAAGCTGCCGATGATCCTCGGCTGTGACGCCGCGGGCGTCGACGAGGACGGCAACGAGGTCGTCCTGCACTCCGTCATCGGCCAGACCGGTCACGGCGTCGGGCCCAAGGAGCCGCGGTCCATCCTGACCGAGCACTACCAGGGCAGCTTCGCCGAGAAGGTCGCCGTTCCGACCTGGAACCTGTTGCCCAAACCCGCCGAGCTCTCCTTCGCGGAGGCGGCCTGCCTGCCGACGGCGTGGCTGACGGCGTATCGGATGCTCTTCACCAACGCGGGCGTGAAGCCCGGCGACACCGTCCTGATCCAGGGCGCGGGCGGCGGCGTGGCCACGGCGCTCATCGTGCTGGGCAAGGCCGCAGGTCTGCGGGTCTGGGTGACCAGCCGCGACGAGGCCAAGGGCGCCCGTGCGGTCGAACTGGGCGCCGACGCCTGGTTCCCCAGCGGGGCCCGGCTGCCCGAACGCGTCGATGCCGTCATGGAGACCGTCGGCGCGGCGACCTGGTCGCACTCGATCAAGTCGCTCCGGCCCGGCGGGACGCTGGTCATCTCCGGTGCCACCAGCGGACCCAACCCGCCTGCGGCGGAGCTGACCCGGATCTTCTTCCTGGAGCTCAAGGTGGTCGGCTCGACCATGGGGACCAAGGAGGAGCTGGCCGGCCTGCTCAACTTCTGCCGGACGGCGGGGGTGCGCCCGGTCGTCGACTCGGTGCTGCCGCTCTCCGAGGCACGCGAGGGCTTCGCGCGGATGGCGAAGGGCGACCTCTTCGGAAAGATCGTCCTGGAGCCGTAGGACGGCTGTGGCGGGGTGCGGCGCGGTGACGCTCGCGTCGCGATGCGGTGGGACCGATCGGCCAGGGCCCCACGTCCCTGGCCGATCGGCCTTAACCCCCGGGCTGGTCTTAGGAGTTACCGCCGACGCAGTCGTGCTGCGGCGTCCGCCAGGGCGGACCGGGCGCGCTGCAGGCTGTCCGCGGTGACGCCCGCGTCGCGCGCGTGGTCGCGTACCTCGTCGCGGAACCGGTCGAGCAGGCCGCTCAGTTCGCGCAGCGGCTCGCCCGCCGGGTCGACGCTCGCCCACCCGGGCAGGTCCGCCGGCTGCTCGTCGGCCTGGTCGGCCTTGCCGAAGTCGACCGGCTCGTCCGGGCCTGGCTTCCGGTCCTCGGGAGCGCCGGGAGCGCTGTGCGACGCGCCGGTCTGGGCGCCCGGGGGAGTCCAACGGCTCGGATCCGCCAGGCCGCTCAAGGTGCGGGTCAACTCGGACAGGCCCTCGGACAGGCCGGTGGGCCAGTCACCGCTCTTGATGTGGGTGCGGATCTGATCGCCGATCCGGCTCGCCTCGCGACGGGCCTGCTCGCGCACCGCGCGGGCCTGCTCCCTGGCCTCGCGGGCCTCCTCACGGGCGGACCGGGCCTGCTCCTTGGCCTCCCGCGTCTGCTCCTTGGCCTGCTCCTTGGCGACGCGCCACTCATCCTTGGCACGCTGCCAGGACTCGCGGTCGGCACGCCAGGTCTCGTCCCCGAAGCGCACCTGACGGCGCGACTCCCGGGCGGCGGTCCGCATCTCCTCGCGCAGATTCTGCGCGGAGTCGCGGACGTCCTCACGGATCTGGTCGGCAAGCTGTGAGACCGAGTCGTGGATCTCGGCCTCGAGCTCGGCCAACTCGGCCGCGCGGGAGGTGAGTTCGGCGCGACCGGCCTCGGTGATCCGGTAGACCTTGCGGCCGCCCTCGACCGAGTGCTCGACCAGGCCCTCCTGCTCCAGCTTGGCCAGCCGGGGGTAGACCGTTCCGGCGGAGGGCGCGTAGAGGCCGTGGAAGCGCTCCTCCAACAGGCGTATCACCTCGTAGCCGTGGCGCGGGGCCTCGTCCAACAGCTTGAGCAGGTACAGACGCAGGCGTCCGTGAGCGAAGACAGGGCGGCTCATGCCTCGTCAGCCCCCTTCTGGAAGTCGATCGCGAGCGGGGAGTCGGGAGTGGCGTCCTGGGGGGTGTCCTGCACGGAGTCGTCCTCGTCGGTGGGGCGACGCAGGACGGCGACGGACCCGGAAACCGTGGTGATCTTCACACGGCTGGTGCCCTTGCCCAGCGTTCCGGTGATGCGCTTGGCCCCCCACATGCCACCGACCTGCAACTGGTCGAAGGAGGAGGAGATGTCGCCGCTCGTCGTGTCGGCCCTGACCTCGGCGTCCGCCGGAGCGGGGATGCGTACGGCCACCTCGCCGGAGACATTGGTCAGCTCCACGTCGGCGGCCGTCGGACGGTCGAGGTCGACCGTCATCGCGCCGCTGACGGAGTTGGCCTTCAGCGCGCCGCTGGTACCGGCGAAGACGGTGAGCGCGCCGGACACGGTATTGATCTTAAGCCCGCCGGAGGTGCCGTGCGCCTCCACCGCACCCGAAACCGTGTTGGCGTCGACCGGGCCGCTCACCCGAACCAGCGTCAGATCGCCGCTGGCGGTGTTCGCGTGGACTCGTCCGGTCACCCCGGACACCACCGCGTCGGACGAGGCGGAGCCGAGCTCGACCGTGACGTCGGCCGGCACGACCAGGGAGACCACGACGCGGCGCTTCTGCCGCAGACCCTCGATCCAGCGGCCGAGGGCCTTCCACTGGAAGTCCTTCACCTTGAGGTCCTCGTAGGTGACCAGCAACTCGCCGTCCTCGAGGCTCACCAGCAGCGGCGGCCCCTCGATCTCGGTGACCTCGACCCGCGCGGGGCCCTCACCGGCGACCACGTTGACCGCGCCGGCGACCGTACGCACCCGCAGGCGTCGTACCGCCTCGTCGAAGACGAGTTTCTGGGGCTCGCTGATCGTCCAGTGCTCCGACATACCGGTCTCCCCGATGCGTGCGGCGTAGCCGCGGCTGCACCGCGCCGAACCGGGCGCGGCCTTCTGCTCCTCACGATATATCGCACTCGCCAGGAGTCAAGCTATATCGCGAATCTCAGGGTCGCGTCCGGGATCGTGTCGGGGTCGCCTCGGGGATGAGTCGGGTACCGCCTGAGCCGCTACTCGTCGTCCTCGTCGTCGAGCCGTGCCAGCCACGTCGCCAGCCGCTCCACCGGCACCTCGAACTCGGGGTTCAGGTCCACGAACTCCTGCAGCCGGTCGGCCAGCCAGTCGAAGCTGACCTCCTCCTCGCCCCGGCGGTTCTGCAGCTCCTCGATGCCACGGTCGGTGAAGTACACGGCTGTTGCTTTTCCTCTCACTGAAGTCCTCGCCCGAAGGGTACGACAGCTCAGGCGGGCTCACGGTGAAAGAGTCGGTCGTAGCGCTGCTGATCCGCCGCAAGGCGGGCGCGGGCACCGCGCTCGGCCGGCAGCTCCCGACCGAGCGTGGTGCCAGGGATCCACGAGAGCGCGAAGCCCAAGACGAACGGCCCGACAATCGGGAGCAGAGCGATCAGGACGATGGAGTTCATCATCAGCTTGACCGGCCAAGGGAGGCGGCGCCGGAGCTCGCTTCGGTGCTCGCGCCACTCTTCGGGGGTCAGCGTGGTCCGGTTGATCAGGATCGATTCCCGAACGCCGAAAGCGAAGCCCACGGCGATCAGAACTGTCATGCCGACGGAGAGGAGCACGCGAGTCCCCAGCGACAGGTGCTCGGTGCTCATCCCGTAGAAGATCGACCCGGCCAGCAATGCCATGAGAAAGACCATGAACCCGCGCACGAGGGTGAGCAGGACTCGCCGAGTCCAGTACGCCGGTCCCCGATCCACCCAGGTGGTACCGACAAACTGTACTGACAAGGGACTTGGTGCGTACTGCGCGTACTCGTCAGAAGAGGCCGGTGATTCCATGCCATGCTCCCGTCACATCGCCCCACATAGATTTTCCGGTTCGCTTGAGGACGTTCCAGCTCCCGTGAGCCAGCCCGCCTACGACCCCATGGTCGTGGATGTCCTCGCTCCAGTGCTCGTGTACCGCTTTGTCGATGCCGACGCCGACAGCGACTGCACCCGCGAGCTCCAAAGAAGTCGCGGTCACATAGGCTGCACCGGTCAGTTCTTCAGGGGCGGCTGCAACGAGCGCAACCCCAGCCACCACACCGCCCACGGCCGCACCCCCGTCCACCAGGATCGAGTGGGTCCATGACCAACCTTCGTCGTGGTCCTTTATTGCTTCGAATCCCGAGCCAGTCAGCGCCGCGGCAACGTCCAAATCCGGGATGTCCTTAAGGAAGTCCGGCGCGTACTTGAACTTGGACAGCAACTCGCTCAGGCCGTCGAGGTCACCGGTCTTGAAGTTGACGAGCTTCGAGAAGGCGTTCCGACTGTCCAGCGCCGCAGCCAGTTTGGTCTCGCTCGCCTTGAAGTCCGTGACAGCCGACTTGTAGTCCTTGAACGAGCTCAGGTCTGTGCGGACGCCTTGCATCTTCTTGCCGAGCGAGGAGACTTCGGTCTTGAGTGCTGCTTGGGCGGCGTCCCGAGACTTCTTGGCTTCAGCCAACTCCTCGTTCGCCTTGTCGGCCGCCACGCTCTTGCGGTCGTCTCTTGTGGCATACAGATCTCGGAGGAAGGCGGCGACCGTCATCTTGTCGCTCGTTTGCATCGGCTGGTCCGGGTCGATGTCCGCGTAGAACCCCTGCAGAGCCTCCGCCGCTTTGACCCGAGCGTTCTGCGCCTGCACCGTGATCGCGTCGTAGACCTGGGTGTACTCGTTGAGCGCGGGGTCGCTCGCGTTCGCCACCGTCGTCAGCGGTTCGCCGTGTGGGCCGACTTGGAGGCCCTTGCTCTTCGCGGTCTGCGCCGCGTTGTAAAGCGCGTCGTTGAGCGATGAGAGGGAGTCGCCCAGACTGCTCAGGGTCTTCCCAACCGAGCCGACCAGATCGGAGAAGCCGCCCGCTGTGATCGAGTCCGTTGTCCAGGCCTTCCGGAAGCTGGTGGCCGCGTCACCCTGCCAACCGGCCGAGCTCACCAGCGAGTCAACTCCGCTGTCGAGTGGGGCGACCACCGACTGAAGTGCCTCAACGGCGCCGGTCAGTGTGGCGCCCATGTGCTGGAGGCCGGTGAAGTCGCCACCGATCCAGTTGTCGCTTCCCGGGCTCATGAGTCCGGCATCAGATCTTCGAAGACCCCGTGCACGTCCACGTCGCGACGCTGATAGGAGTCGTGTGTGTAGCTGAGCTTGTCGCCGTGGTCGTCGATCTTGTCCGCCATCTTGGTGTGGAGTGAGTCGAGTGAGTCCATGATGGTTTGCAGCGCGTCGTTGAACCCTGGGTCGCTGCCGTCCACCAGAGGTGGGCTGACCTGGACCTTCAGGGAGCGGTAGTGGTCCGCTTGTGAGTGGTACGTCTTGGCCATGGCGGCCAAATCCGCCAACACGACCTGATAGCTGTTACCCACGACTGAACTCCTCCTCATAGGCCAGCACATCGTCCGCCATCCAACGGCGTGCGTCTGGCACTACCGGCGGGTCGAGGCGGACCGGAGGGGCTCCGAGGCGATCCATTAGGGTGATGAACCTTTCTGCGCGCACGGCAGCCCACGGCTGCGCAGTTCCCAGCCGTTCGATGAGGATGTCCAAGGATGTGAAGGCGACGGGCACCGGGCCCTCGGGGCTGCCCAGCAGTTCGAAGACCATCTGATCGTCGCTGGGGTGCGTCGGAACGAAGAGCGGAGTGTTCGACGTCAGCCGTGCAAGGGGGACGGTCAGGTCCAGTACTTCACCGTCCGCGTTGAGCCGGTTCACCGCTCCGCCCGCAGTGGGCAGGGCCAGTGCCGTTTCGTCACCAGGGTGGATCGGTGAACGCAGCGCCACCGTGATCGCCGCCAGGGCGGCGGCCAGACGTGGGGCGTTGCGCTGGTAGACCGCCGGCTGCGGTGCGCCGGACAGATCCCAGGGGAGGAAGGCGTCGCCGAAAGCAGCGACGGCGATGGACAACCGTCCGTCCTGCGCTTCCGCACGGACGCGAGTCAGCAGCGGTTCGCGATGTGACTCACCGTCTGCGTCGACCCATGTGCCGACACAGTCAGTGAGGATGCTCACCCCGCGGTCCGAGGAGTCACCACCGGCGTTCTGTAGCTCTTCCGCGATGCGAGCCGCGTTTTCGGCCAGGGAACTCCCATGCACGGCAAACTCCGCGGAGACCGTACCGGCACGGACGGTCATGTGCGGCACAGCGACAGCGAGGTGCTCGCGGCCCAAGAGGAAGACCACCGTGAGGACCGCATCCACGCTGCTGCGCACGACGTCGCCAGTGGGCAGTTCCAGCTGCCACGTCCAGTACGCAGTAGGTCTTTCCCCGGCCATCCGGCCCCCCGGTGTCGTGTACATCTCACTTTAGCCGAAACGATGCTACCGGCTCGCGTCGGAAAGGTGGGTCGGGGGTGTGACCGGGCAAAAGCAAAGGACCCGGCACCCCAACTGGGGTACCGGGTCCCTTCAGCGCATCAGGTGGATGTCACCAGCGGCTGATCAGAGGGTGTACACCTCGTCGATCAGCTGCTGCTGCTCCTGCGCGTGGCGCTTGGCCGAGCCGACCGCCGGGGCGGAGGAGGCAGGGCGGGCGACGCGGCGGAGGCGCTGGCGGCTGGCGGAGGGGCCGACGACGACGTCGATGTGGTCCACCAGGTTCAGCGCGATGAACGGCCAGGCGCCCTGGTTGGAGGGCTCCTCCTGGGCCCAGACGTACTGGACGTCGGTGCCGTAGCGCTTGAGCTCCTCCTGGAGCTCGTTGACCGGGAGCGGGTAGAGCCGCTCGACGCGGACGATCGCCGTGTCGGTGATGCCGCGCTCGGTGCGGGCGGCGGCAAGGTCGTAGTAGAACTTGCCGGCCGTGATGACGACCTTGCGCACGTTCGCCGGGTCGACCGTCGAGTCGCCGATGACCGGGCGGAAGCCGCCCTGGGTGAACTCCTCTGCCTTGGACGCCGCGGCCTTCAGACGCAGCATCGACTTCGGGGTGAAGACGATCAGCGGCTTGTGGTGCGGGTTGTGCGTCTGCCAGCGCAGCAGGTGGAAGTAGTTCGACGGCAGCGTCGGCATGGCGACCGTCATGTTGTTCTCCGCGCACAGCTGCAGGAAGCGCTCCGGGCGGGCGGACGAGTGGTCCGGGCCCTGGCCCTCGTAGCCGTGCGGGAGGAGCAGCGTGACGCCGGAGTTCTGGCCCCACTTGGTCTCGGACGAGGCGATGTACTCGTCGATGACGGTGGACGCGCCGTTGACGAAGTCGCCGAACTGCGCCTCCCACATCACCAGCGCGTCCGGGCGGGCCAGCGAGTAGCCGTACTCGAAGCCCATCGCCGCGTACTCGGAGAGCAGCGAGTCGTAGACGGTGTAGCGGGCCTGGTCCTGCGTCAGGTAGAGCAGCGGGGTGTAGTCCTCGCCGGTCTTGTTGTCGATCAGCACCGCGTGGCGCTGGCCGAAGGTGCCACGACGGCTGTCCTGGCCGGCCAGGCGAACCGGGTGGCCCTCCATCAGCAGCGAGCCGATGGCGAGGGTCTCGCCCATGGCCCAGTCGATGGTGCCGTCCTCGATCATCGCCGCGCGGCGCTGCAGCTGCGGCAGCAGACGCGGGTGGACCGTCAGCCACTCGGGCAGCGCGACCTGGGACTCGGCGATGCGCTTGACCATCTCCTGGGAGATGCCGGTGCCGACCGAGACCGGGAAGGTCGCCTGCGGACGCTCGGAGACCGGCTGGGCCGGCGTGCCGGAGGCCTCACGGACCTCGGCGAAGACCTTCTCCAGCTGGTCCTGGTAGTCCTTGAGCGCCTGCTCGGCCTCTTCCAGCGTGATGTCGCCGCGACCGATCAGACCCTCGGTGTAGAGCTTGCGCACCGAGCGCTTCTTGTCGATCAGGTCGTACATCAGCGGCTGGGTGAACGACGGGTTGTCGGCCTCGTTGTGACCGCGGCGGCGGTAGCAGATGAGGTCGATCACGACGTCCTTGTGGAACGCCTGGCGGAACTCGAAGGCGAGCCGCGCTACGCGGACCACGGCCTCCGGGTCGTCGCCGTTGACGTGGAAGATCGGGGCCTCGATCATGCGGGCCACGTCGGTGCAGTACATCGACGAGCGCGAGGCGGCCGGGGCGGCGGTGAAGCCGACCTGGTTGTTGATCACCACGTGCACGGTGCCGCCGGTGCGGTAGCCGCGCAGCTGCGACATGTTCAGCGTCTCGGCCACGACACCCTGGCCCGCGAAGGCCGCGTCGCCGTGGATCTGGATCGGCAGGACGTCGAACGAGTCGCCGGCCTTGTCGAGGATGTCCTGCTTGGCGCGGGCGATGCCCTCGACGATCGGGTCGACCGCCTCCAGGTGGGACGGGTTGGCCGCGAGGGAGACCTTGAGGGTCTCGCCGTCCAGGCCGGTGAACGTGCCGTCCGAGCCGAGGTGGTACTTCACGTCGCCGGAGCCGTGCATCGACTTCGGGTCGAGGTTGCCCTCGAACTCGCGGAAGATCTGCGCGTAGGACTTGCCGACGATGTTGGCCAGCACGTTCAGACGGCCGCGGTGGGCCATGCCGATGACGGCCTCGACCAGGCGGGCCTCGGCGGCCGAGTCCAGCACCGCGTCCAGCAGCGGGATGACGGACTCGCCGCCCTCCAGCGAGAAGCGCTTCTGGCCGACGTACTTGGTCTGCAGGAAGGTCTCGAACGCCTCGGCGGCGTTGAGGCGGCGCAGGATGCGCAGCTGCTCCTCGCGCTCCGGACGGTCGGTGCCGCGCTCGACGCGGGCCTGGATCCAGCGGCGCTGCTTCGGGTCCTGGATGTGCATGTACTCGATGCCGACGGTACGGCAGTACGAGTCGCGCAGCACGCCGAGGATGTCGCGCAGCTTCATCATGGTGTGGCCGGCGAAGCCGCCCACCGCGAACTCGCGCTCCAGGTCCCACAGCGTCAGGTCGTGCGCCTGGACGTCGAGGTCCGGGTGCTTGCGCTGCTTGTACTCGAGCGGGTCGGTGTCGGCCATCAGGTGACCGCGGACGCGGAAGGAGTGGATCAGCTCCATCACGCGGGCGGTCTTGTTGACCTCGTTGTCGTGGGTGCGGGCCACGTCGGTCGCCCAGCGGACCGGCTCGTAGGGGATCCGCAGCGACTCGAAGATCTTGTCGTAGAAGCCGTCCTGGCCGAGCAGCAGCTGGTGGATCGTGCGCAGGAACTCGCCGGACTGGGCGCCCTGGATGACCCGGTGGTCGTAGGTGGACGTCAGCGTCATCACCTTGGAGATGCCCATGCCCGCCAGCGTCTCCTCGGAGGCGCCCTGGAACTCGGCCGGGTACTCCATCGAACCGACGCCCAGGATGGTGCCCTGACCGGGCATCAGGCGCGGGACGGAGTGGACGGTGCCGATGCCGCCGGGGTTGGTCAGCGAGCAGGTGACGCCGGAGAAGTCGTCGACCGTGAGCTTGTTCTGGCGGGCGCGGCGGACGATGTCCTCGTAGGCCTGCCAGAAGCCGAAGAAGTCGAGGGTCTCGGCCTTCTTGATCGCGGCCACCACGAGCTGGCGGTCACCGTTCGGCTTGGTCAGGTCGATCGCCAGGCCGAGGTTGACGTGCTCGGGCTTGACCAGGAAGGGCTTGCCGTCCTTCTCCTGGAAGCCGTGGTTCATCGCCGGCATCGCCTTGATGGCCTGGACCATGGCGTAGCCGATGAGGTGGGTGAAGCTGACCTTGCCGCCGCGGGCGCGCTTCAGGTGGTTGTTGATGACGATGCGGTTGTCGATCAGCAGCTTCGCGGGGACGGCGCGGACGCTGGTCGCGGTCGGCATCGAGAGCGAGGCGTCCATGTTCGCCACGATCCGGGCGCTCGGGCCCTTCAGCGCGACGAGCTCGGGTCCTGACGGTGCCTCGGCGGGGGCGGTCACGTTGGTGCTGTCCTTAGCGGTTTCGGCCGGGGTGGCCGGAGTGGCGGGCACGCGCTGGGTGGGCGCGGCAGGGGTCGCAGGGAGCTGGGTCAGCGGCTCTGCAACGGAGGGGGCGGCGGGAGCCGCGGCGACCGGCTGCGCGGGAGCAGCGGCCGGAGCCGGAGTGGCTACGGGCGCGGGAGCAACAGCCGGAGCCGGAGCCGGGGCGGGTACCGCAGCGGCAGCCGGGACCGGGGGCGTCGTGGGCGTCCCGGTCGCGGCGACGGCGGTGGCACCCGCCTTCTTGGCGTGGCTGGTCTTGTAGTCGGCGAAGAAATCCCACCAGGCCCGGTCGACCGAGTTCGGATCCTGGAGGTACTGCTGGTAGATCTCGTCCACGAGCCACTCGTTCGGACCGAACGCGGCGCCGGGGCCGGGCTCGGCCGAGGTGGCAGGTGAGCTGGTGTGTGGGGACTGTGGAGACACGGCGGCAACCGCCCTCTTCCGCTTCCGTGTGGATGGTGGACAGCGGGTAGTAAGGCTACGCCTCCGCCGCACGTCCGCGCAGGTCCCGCACGGCAAGCGTCGCCCAGATCACAGTCCGGCCGCAAACAATGGCCGAAACGAGAGGTTAGAAGTCGGGCGCGGTTGGGGAGAACGAGAGGCTGTTCGTGCGGTCGAAACCCGGCGAATCGGGCATACTTTCGGCTCACGGGTGCATGTGCGGGAGGATCGCCGGTTCCCAGGGATCGCGCAGGTCGCGCCCCTCGCGCGGCTCGCGGCGCGGGCCGGGGAGCTCGACGCGGATCAGACAGCCCTTCGGTGAGTCGGCGACGGCGATGGCGCCGCGGTGCAGTTCGACCGCCCAGCGGGCGATGGCCAGACCGAGACCGGTGCCGCCGTCCGCGCCGGGCCCCTGCGCGGTGGCCGAGCTGCCGCGGCCGAAGCGCTCGAAGACCCGGGTCCGGTCCTCGGGGGCGATGCCGGGGCCCTCGTCCGCGACGTCGACGACCAGGCCGCCGGAACCGGCCGAGCGGGCCCGTACGGTGACCGTGCCGTCCTGTGGGCTGTGCCGGCAGGCGTTGTCGACCAGATTGGCGACGACCTGGTGCAGGCGCTCCGGGTCCGCGTGCGCGGTGAGCCCGTCGGCGACGTCCAGGCGCAGCGAGACGTCGGTGCGGCGTTTGCTCGCGCCGCCGGAGACGGAGCCGTCAACGGTCAGCCCGCGCAGCACCCCGGCCAGGAACGGCTCGACGTCGAAGCCGCGCAGCTCCAGCGCGTCCACCCCGTCGGCGAGCTTGGACAGGTCCAGCAGATGGGAGACCAGGCGGCCCAGCCGCTCGGTCTGCTCCAGCGCGGCGGCCATGGTGGCCGGTTTCGGCTCCACCACGCCGTCGACGACGTTCTCCAGCACGGCGCGCAGTGCGGCTATCGGGGTGCGCAGTTCGTGGGAGACGTTGGCGATCAGCTCGCGGCGCTGGCGGTCGGCCGCGTCCAGGTCGTCGGCCATGGTGTTGAAGGCGTGGGCGAGCTCGCCGACCTCGTCCAGGGAGCGGGTGTGCACCCGGCGGGTGTAGTCGCCGGCGGCCATCGCCCGCGCGGCGGCGGTCATCTCGCGCAGCCCGGCGGTCATGCCGTGGGCGAGCAGCTGGGTGATCAGCAGCGAGGCGATCACCGAGAAGATCATCACCACCCGGATCTGGGTGGAGGAGTTCAGCGCCAGCACCACCATCAGCGTGGAGATGCAGACCGAGGCCAGGACCAGCACGTTCAGCTTGGCCTTGACCGAGCGGAGCGGGTCGAACGGGCGCAGCCCGGCCCAGAAGCGCTCCGCGCGGCTGGCGTGCGCGTCCCGGCCTCCCGCCGCCTTCGGTGGCTGCGGGGGCTGGTGCGGGAGTTCGCGCCGACGTGCGGGAACACTCCTGCTCACGGTGCGGGGGACTCCAGCGCGTAGCCGACGCCGTGGACGGTGCGGATCCAGTTGGCGCCGATCTTCCGGCGCAGCGCCTTGACGTGGCTGTCGACGGTGCGGGTGCCGGACGCGTCGGTCCAGTCCCAGACCTCGGCCAGCAGCTGCTCCCGGGTGAGCACCGCGCGCGGCTGCTGGGCCAGGCAGGCCAGCAGGTCGAACTCGGTCGGGGTCAGGTGCACATCCTCGCCGGTGACCCGGACCCGACGCTGGACGTGGTCGATCTCCAGTTCGCCGAGGCGCAGCGTGCCGCCCATCGGCGTCCGCGCGGCCAGCTGGGCGCGCTCGATGCGGCGCAGCAGCACGTTGACGCGGGCCGCCAGCTCGCGCATGGAGAACGGCTTCGTCATGTAGTCGTCCGCACCGACGCCGAGGCCGACCAGCAGGTCCGTCTCGTCGTCACGTGCGGTGAGCATGAGCACCGGGACCGGGCGCTGCGCCTGGATCCGGCGGCAGACCTCCAGCCCGTCGAAGCCGGGCAGCATCACATCCAGCACGACCAGGTCGGGCTGCCAGGTCTGGAAGCAGTCGACCGCCGTCGGCCCGTCGTGGGAGACCGCGACGCGGAAGCCCTCGGCGCCGAGTCTGGCCGCGATCGACTCGGCGATCGTCGGCTCGTCCTCGACTACCAGCACTCGGCGCTGGTTACCCAGCCCGTTGTTGGTCTGCTGCTGTACATCCGTCACGGTCACGCCACCGCCCCCAGGGCCTCGCGTTCTCCGGCCCGAACTGAATCTCGGGCCGCCGGGTCGTCTTCGGTACGGTGCCCCACCCCCGACTCGCTCAGTCCGCCACTGCTCGCAGCGTACGGACCCTGGGCCCGCTGTGGCAGGCCGTCGTCGGATAAACCGACCCTTCGAGGGGTGGCACGGGCAAGGACCATACCGTGCGTTAACTAGACGCGCGAGGACAGGTACACGACATCAGGAACGCCTCGTTCCACCTGTACCGGGATTTCGATGACTTCGATTCGGGCAAATCGGGCGCGAAGACGTGCTTCGAAGGTGCGCGAATGTGCCGCGCTCCACACCGCGAGCACACCTTCATCAGCAAGTGTTTGCTCAAGAAGGTCCAGGCCGGCCTCGCTGTAGAGGGAGTCGTTGGATTCGGTGACGGTCCAGTCGGGACCGTTGTCGATGTCGAGGCAGAGCGCGTCGTACCGGTGCTCGGTGGTGCGCAGGTGGTCCAGCAGGTCGGCGTTGACGATCTCGATACGCGGATCGGTGTGACCTGTTCCGGCGAACGGCGCCAGCGGGGCGTCACCCTGCGTGTGCCAGTCGATGATCGCCTTCTCCCGCTCCACCACGGTGATCCGGCCCGGGCGCTTGTCCTGCGCGGCCTCGGCGAGCGAGAAGCCGACGCCCAGTCCGCCGATCAGCACGTGTGCCCCGCGTGGGGAATCCAGGGCGTCCAGGGCGGCGCTGATGAGGAGGCGCTCGGAGCGCCCGTCGGAGGTGTCCATCAGGAAGGTGCCGTTGGCGATGATCTCGAAATCCGCGCCGCGGCGGCGCAGGGCGACCTCGCCGAACGGGCCCTCGCGGCGGTCGAGCAGTTCCGGCGTTTCGTCGGGGCCGGCGTGCTCGGGGTGCGCGGCGTCGTGGTGATGCGTGGACATGGGTCCTATCGTGCCCGATACGCCTGATCGCTCAGAGCGAACATGCGCCGGGGAACAATAGTGGGGTCATGAACCTTTAGTGCAGGTAACTCAACTTGCATGACCGTGGAGAGATCATGGCTTCGACTTCAGGAACGCTCACCCTGCCGGTGCTGCCGCTCGACGACGATGCGGTCCTCCCTGGCATGGTCGTCCCGCTCGACCTGTCCGACCAGGATGTCCGTGCCGCCGTGGAGGCCGCGCAGGCGGCGGTCCGGGAGACCGGTGCGCACGCGCCGGGAATCCGTACGGTGGCGGGCGCCCGCAAGGCGCGGGTGCTGCTGGTGCCGCGCGTCGACGGCGCCTACGGCGCGATCGGCACGCTGGCGACGGTGGAGCAGGTCGGCCGCTTGGCCGACGGCGACCCGGCCGCGCTCGTCCGCGGTGTGCGCCGGGTCCGCATCGGCACGGGCACGACGGGCCCGGGCGCCGCCCTCTGGGTGGAGGCGGTGCCGGCCGACGAGCCCGAGGTGCCGTCGCCGCTGCCGGGCGCGATCGCGGAGACCGTCAAGGAGTACAAGGCGCTGACCACGACGTGGTTGCAGAAGCGCGGCGCGTGGCAGGTCGTGGACCGGTTCGCGCAGATCGAGGGCGTCTCCGAGCTGGCCGACAACATCGGCTACGCGCCCTTCGTCACCACCGAGCAGAAGCTGCGCGTCCTGGAGGAGCTGGACCCGGTGGCCCGGCTCGGCTACGCGCTGCAGTTGCTCAAGGACCACCTCGCCGAGGCGGAGGTCCAGGAGACCATCAGCAAGGACGTCCAGGAGGGCATGGAGAGGCAGCAGAAGGAGTTCCTGCTCCGCCGCCAGCTGGAGGCCGTCCGCAAGGAGCTGTCCGACCTCAACGGCGAGCCGGACTCCGAGGAGGAGGACTACCGCGCCCGCGTGCAGGCCGCCGACCTGCCCGAGAAGGTCCGTGAGGCCGCGCTCAAGGAGGTCGAGAAGCTGGAGCGTTCCAGCGACGCCTCGCCCGAGGGCAGCTGGATCCGCACCTGGCTGGACACCGTCCTTGAGCTGCCCTGGAACGACCGCACCGAGGACGCCTACGACATCGCCGGAGCGCGTGCCGTGCTGGACGCGGACCACTTCGGCCTCGACGACGTCAAGGAGCGGATCGTCGAGTACCTGGCCGTGCGCAAGCGGCGCTCGGACCGTGGGCTCGGCCTGGTCGGCGGGCGTCGCGGGGGAGCGGTGCTGGCGCTGGTCGGTCCGCCCGGTGTGGGCAAGACCTCGCTGGGCGAGTCCGTGGCGCGGGCGATGGGACGCGAGTTCGTCCGGGTCGCGCTCGGCGGTGTCCGTGACGAGGCGGAGATCCGCGGCCACCGGCGTACCTACGTCGGCGCGCTGCCGGGCCGCATCGTGCGGGCGATCAAGGAGGCCGGGTCGATGAACCCGGTGGTGCTGCTGGACGAGATCGACAAGGTCGGCTCGGACTACCGGGGCGACCCGGCGGCGGCGCTGCTCGAGGTCCTGGACCCGGCGCAGAACCACACCTTCCGCGACCACTACCTGGAGGTCGAGCTCGACCTGTCGGACGTGGTCTTCCTGGCCACGGCCAACGTGCTGGAGGCGATCCCCGAGCCGCTGCTGGACCGGATGGAGCTGGTCCGGCTCGACGGCTACACCGAGGACGAGAAGGTCGTCATCGCCCGTGACCACCTGCTCCCGCGTCAGCTGGAGCGTGCCGGTCTGGGCGCTGACGAGGTCGTCCTTGCCGAGGACGCGCTGCGCAAGCTGGCCGCCGAGTACACCCGTGAGGCGGGCGTCCGCACGCTGGAGCGCGCGGTCGGGCGGATCCTGCGCAAGGTCGCGGCCCAGAACGAGCTCGGCGAGGCGGGCGCGGAACTGCCGCGCACCGTGGGCGAGGCGGACCTGCGCGGCCTGATCGGCCGTCCCCGGTTCACCCCGGAGCACGCACAGGAGCCGGAGGAGCGGCGCACGGCGGTGCCGGGCGTGGCGACGGGCCTGGCGGTCACCGGCGCGGGCGGCGACGTGCTCTTCGTCGAGGCGTCGCTGGCCGACCCGGAGACGGGCGGCACCGGACTGCAGCTCACCGGCCAGCTCGGCGAGGTGATGAAGGAGTCCGCGCAGATCGCGCTCTCGTTCCTGCGCTCGCGCGGAGCGGAGCTGGAACTGCCGGTCACCACGTTGCGTGAGCGCGGCGTCCACATCCACGTTCCTGCGGGCGCGGTCCCGAAGGACGGCCCGAGCGCGGGTGTGACGATGACCACGGCCCTGGCCTCCCTGCTGTCCGGGCGGAAGGTCCGACCGGATGTCGCGATGACCGGCGAGGTCTCGCTGACCGGGCGGGTGCTGCCGATCGGCGGCGTCAAGCAGAAGCTGCTGGCGGCGGACCGGGCCGGGATCACGACGGTCCTGATCCCCTCCCGCAACGAGGCGGACCTGGACGACGTCCCGGCGGAGGTCCTGGCGCGCCTCACCGTCCACGCGGTCGGTGACGTCCGTCAGGTGCTGGATCTGGCGCTGGAGCCTGCCGTGTCGCTGAGCAAGCCGGAGCCGCTGGCCGCCTGACGGCGGTGACGCGCTGTTGTTGCCGCAGGGAGTCGAACTACCAAGGGGCGCGGGGCCGCATATCAGCGGAGCCCCGCGCCCCTTGTGTGCTGCATGGTTCGCCACCGCGTCAAAGGTGAGGCCCTGGCAGACGTCGACTCCGTCACAGTGTTGCCCGCCAGAGAACCGGAACGGGCCCGTGCGCGTTCCCACCTCCGAACGAGACCTGCGACAATGCCACGGTTCTCCGAGCCAGGAGCGCGGAGCGCAGGAGTCGGAACGTCGCAGAGTGTTGGGTGGGTGCAGAAGATGGGCGCACGGAGCTCGCGGAGCGCAGCCGTGGCACCGGGAGCGAAACGCAAGCGGAACCTGGAGCTGATGCTGCTCCTCTTCGCGGTCGTCGTCTGTGCTTTCGCCGATGCCACCGCCGAGCTGGGGCTGAACGGCACCCTGCCCAGCGGCTTCGTGCTCCAGGTCGTGGGCCTGGGCGCCTTGGCGGTGCTGGCGCACGTCATGGTGCGGTTCTGGGCGCCCTACGCGGATCCGGTGATCCTGCCGATAGCCGTCGTGCTGACCGGGCTGGGCCTGGTCCTGATCCACCGGCTCGACGCGTCGTACATCAAGGTCTACAACTCCACGGCCATGGCGCCGAACCAGATCATGTGGACCGCGATCGCGATCATGGTCTTCGGCGCGGTGATCTACTTCGTGAAGCACCACCGGATGCTCGCGCGCTACACCTACCTGCTGATGGCGGTCTCGCTGATCGCGCTGGTCGCGCCCGCCTTCTTCGGCGCGGACACCTACGGCGCCCGACGCTGGGTCATCCTCGGCCCGATCCAGGTCCAGCCCGGTGAGTTCGCCAAGCTCACCATGATCGTCTTCTTCGCCAGCTACCTGATGGCCAACCGCGACGCGCTCGCGTTGGTCGGCCGCAGGTTCATGGGCATCGCACTGCCGCGCGGGCGCAACATGGGTCCGATCCTGGTCGTCTGGGCGGTCAGCCTGGTCGTCCTGGTCTTCGAATCGGACCTCGGTACCTCGCTGATCTTCTTCGGTGCCTTCATCATCATGCTCTACGTGGCCACCGAGCGGACCGGATGGGTCGTCCTCGGTGCGCTGATGGCCGTGGGCGGCTCGGTCGCGGCGGGAACCCTGGTCTCGCACGTCAAGTACCGCATCACCAACTGGCTCGACCCCTTCGCCTACTACAACCCCTCCCCGCCGCAGGGCTCCTCGCCGCAGCTCGCGGAGTCGCTGTTCAGCCTGGGACACGGCGGACTGCTCGGCACCGGTCTGGGCAAGGGCGACTCCTGGCTGATCGGTTTCGCCGGCCGCAGCGACTGGATCCTGTCCACGATCGGCGAGGAACTCGGCACCGCCGGGATCATGGTCGTGCTGGTGCTCTACCTGCTCCTGGCGCAGCGCGGCATGCGCACCGCCGTCCGGCTGACCGACCCGTTCGGCAAGCTGCTCGCGGCCGGTCTGGCCTCGGCCCTGCTGCTGCAGGTCTTCGTCGTCACCGGTGGTGTCATCGGACTGATCCCGCAGACCGGTAAGGCGCTGCCGTTCCTCGCCCAGGGTGGTTCGTCGACCGTGGCGAACTGGATCATGGTCGCCCTGCTGATCAAGCTCAGCGACGCCTCCGGCCGGGCCGATCTCGAGCCGAAGCCGGCTCCGGACGAGACGCTGACCATCTCCGCAGAGGAGATCGCTGCCGCCCGCGCCGAGATGGAGCAGGCCGGCTGACCCGCGTCCGGTGTGCCCGGGGCCCTCAGCGGAAGATGCCAGTGTGGCCCAAGGAGTACCGGCCGGGCTGCGGGTAGACGCAGAGCCCGTGCGGACCTTCGCCGACGGGGATCTCCGCGAGGAGCTTCCCGTCGGTCGTCGACATCGCGTAGACGACGCCGTTGTAGCGGCCGGAGAGCCACAGCACCTTGCCGTCGGCCGAGACACCGCCCATGTCGGGGCTGCCGCCGCCGGGGATCCACCACTTGTGGAGCAGCTTGCCGGTGGCGAAGTCCAGCACCGAGACCGAGCCCTCGCCGCGGTTGGAGATGTACAGGGACTTCGAGTCCCGGCTGACATAGAGGCCGTGCGCACCGGCGCCGGTCTTCAGCAGCGTCGGCTTGGAGAAGGTGTCGCCGTTCATCTCCCAGACGCCGTTGGCGACCATGTCCGCGATGTACCAGACCTTGCCGTCCGGGGAGATCTTCACGTCCTGCGGCATCGAGCCCTGGAACGGGATCTTCTGCTCGGCAGTGATCGCCATCTTCTCCGTGTCGATCTTGAGCAGGTCGCCGGAGAACTCGCACGAGACGATGAAGTACCGGCCGTCCGGCGAGAAGTCCGCGTGGTTGACGCCGTCGCACTGGGACGGGACGGCCTTGACCACCTTCATGGTGTGCGCGTCGCGGAAGACCAGCTGGTGGTCGGCCGAGGCCATGACGATCGCGTACTTGCCGTCCGGGGTGAAGTAGAGGTTGTACGGGTCGTGCACGTCGAGCGTCCGGCCCGAGACCTTGCCCGTGGCCGGGTCGATCGGGGTGAGGGTGTTGCCGAGGTCGTTGTTGACCCAGAGCGTCTTCAGGTCCCAGGAGGGGACCACGTGCTGCGGCTCGTTGCCGACCTGGATGGTGTCGAGCACCTTGTAGGTGGCGGGGTCGATCACGGTGACCGTGTCGGAGAGCGTGTTGGGCACGTAGATCCGGGACGGGAAGTCCTTGACCACCGGTGAGAGCTGGTTCGGCCGGTCGGCGGCGTAGAGGTCGGTGGGGGAGAGCAGCGGGGGCATGCCCGGGAGGGCGTTCGGGTCCCGGCTCTGTCCCGCGGCCGCGGCCTCGGCGGCCTCGCGCGCCGCAGCTCCGCCGAGCTTCTGCGCGGCGTCCTGCGTCGAGGCGCCGCCGGACGAGCAGGCGGTGGTGACCAGCAGCGCGGCGGCGCCCAGTGCGAAGGCGGTGGCAAGGCGGCGAGGGGTGCGCATCGGCATCAGCTCAGCAGCTCCGAGGTCGTGACCGCGCTCAGTCCGCGCTGGTGCAGGCCGGCAAGGATCGCGGGCAGGGCGGCGACGGTGCCGGTGTGCCCGAAGTGCATCGAGACGACGGACCCGGCCCGGGTCTTCTCCAGCACGGTCCGGGTCACCGCGGCGGTGCCGGGGTCCTGCCAGTCGAGCGAGTCCACGTCGTAGGAGAGGCAGTGGGTGTAGCCGACGCGGCGTGCCTGGGCGGAGACGGACGCGGTGCAGTCCTGCGCCTGGGACGGCCGGAACCACGTCCCGATCGAGCCGGTCAGCTGCCGCAGCCGCTGGGCGCAACGGTCGATCTCGGCGTACGCCTGGTCGGGGGAGAGGGAGGAGATCGCCAGGTGGTTCTGGGTGTGGTTGCCGAGCTCGTGGCCGCCGTCCAGGATCCGCTTCGCCATCTCGGGGTACGCGTCCAGCCAGCTGCCGACGGCCATCACCGTGATCCGGGCATGCGCGCGCTCGGCCTCGGCGAGCACGCTGCGGGCGATCGCCGGATCGCCCTGGCCGTGGAAGGTGAGCGCCACCCGGTCGGTGGTCGTCGGCCCTGACTGGATCTCGAAGGGCAGGTCGGCGAGCGCCTGGGACGCCGTGGCGGCATGCGTCGCCGGCGCGCCGGACGCGCCCGGTGCGGTGGATGCGCGTGATCCGGTCGGGGACGGGCGGGCGTCCGTGCCGTTCGCGCAGGCGCTGAGCACGGTGCCGGCTGCGCCGAGCGCGGCGCCGCAGAGGAGGGCACGTCGATCCAGGGGGCTCACCGTCCCGACGATATGCAGAAGGTCACATATCCGCGCGGCGAGCATCTGACGGATGATCGAGGCGTGCTGACCGCCGAACGCAAGGACCTGCCGTACTCCGTCCCGGGCCTCCGGCTCGCCCTCGGGGAGGACGGCGTCGCCGTTCTGACGCTCGATCGGCCGGAGAAGAGGAACGCGCTCACCCGGACGATGTGGGCCGCGATCCCGGGGATGCTCGCCCGCCTGGCGGAGGAGCCGGGCGTCCGGGTGCTGCTGCTCGCGGGCGCGGGCGGGGCGTTCTCCGCCGGCGCGGACATCGCCGAGCTGGCCGACGTCTACGGCAGCCCGGACGCCGCGGACGCCTACCACGCCGTCAACGTCGCCGCCGAGACCGCGTTGGCCGAGTTCCCGCATCCGACGCTGGCCGTGATCGACGGCCCGTGCGTCGGCGGTGGCTGCCAGCTCGCCGTCGCCTGTGACCTGCGGTTCGCCGCGCGCGGCGCGCGCCTGGGCATCACTCCGGCGAAGCTCGGCATCGTCTATCCGTCGGTACCGACCGCCCGCCTGGCCCGGCTGCTCGGCCCGGCCCGTGCGAAATACCTGCTCTACTCCGCCGAACTGGTGACGGCGGACCAGGCGTTGACCTTCGGTCTGGTCGACGAGGTCGCGGACGACGCGGGGGCCCTGGCCGACCGCGCGCTCGCCTTCGCCCGGACCCTCGCCTCCCGCTCGGCGCAGACGCAGGGCGCGGTCAAGGCGGTCGTCGACGCGACCGTGGGCGGCGGCGACCCGCAGGTGGCCGTCGCCTCCTGGGAGCGCGCCTCCCGGACCACTCCGGACGTCCGGGAGGGCCTCGCCGCGTTCCTGGAGCGGCGCGCGCCCAGGTTCTGAGGTTGAGCGGGCAGGCAGGCTGACGGGGCGTCGGGTTCGTCGGCGTGGCTCCGGCGTGCTGAAAAGTGGGATATGTAGGTTGATGTCCGTTTCATGATCCAGTGCAGAGCAACGGACGAACGGACCCCACATGGCCAGTGGACTGAGCGCGAGCGGGCGAGCGGGGGCGACCGGACAGCGGGGCTTCCTCGGGGAGCTCAGGGACGCCGTCAACGGCCGGACGGCGATGCTGGTGGTGGCAGTGCTGCTGCTCCAGTTCGGCTTCATCGTGTCCTACATCGGCGCGCTGCATCACCCGTACCCGCACCGGGCCTCGATCGGCGTCGTCGCGCCGCCGCAGGTCAGCGCGCAGACGGTGGCCGGGCTCAACGCCCTGCCCAGGCAGGAGCTGGACGCGAGTCCGGTCGCCGACGAGCCGACGGCCGTCGACCGGATCAGGACGCAGAAGATCTACTCCGCGCTGGTCGTCAATCCGACCGGAACCCAGGACCGCCTGCTGGTCGCCAACGCCGCCGGTCCCGCGCTGGCGACCGCGGTCACCCAGGTCGTCACCGCCGCCGAGCAGCGGCAGGGCCGCACTGTCGCCGTGACCGACGTGGTTCCGCTGGCATCCGGGGACGCGGAGGGGCTGTCGGGCTTCTACCTCGCCATCGGCTGGTGCGTCGGCGGCTACCTGGTCGCCTCGCTGCTGGGCATCAGCGCGGGCACCCGGCCCGCGAATCCGCGACGCGCGGTCATCCGGTTGGGCTCGCTGCTGTTGTACTCCGTCGCAGCGGGTCTCGGCGGGGCGGTGATCGCGGGCCCGGTTCTCGGCGCGTTGCCGGGGAGCGTGGTCGCGCTCTGGGGCGTGGGCACGTTGGTGGTCTTCGGCGTCGGCGCGGTGACGATGGCGCTGCAGTGCTTCTTCGACGTCATCGGCATCGGGATCGCGGTGCTGCTCTTCGTCATCCTGGGCAACCCGAGCGCCGGCGGCGTCTTCCCGCCCCCGCTGCTGCCGTCCTTCTGGCGGGCCATCGGCCCCTGGCTCCCGAACGGCGCGGGCACGGACCTGAACCGCGTCGTCGCGTACTTCCACGCCGGGACGATCCTCCGGCCCGTCCTGGTCCTCGTCGTCTGGAGCGTGGTCGGCGTCGCCGCGACGATGCTCGCCGCCTCCCTCCGCCCCCGGGGCGGTCGCCCCGGGCTGAGCGAATCGCACGGGAGCGAGCGCGCACAACAGGGGCGCGGGGAACTACGCGAGCAACCGCCAGGTGCGGACAGCCCTGTCCATTGAGGACCGTCCGCCCAGGGAGGCTTGTCGCGCTCACGCGGCGGAGCCGCACATCAGCAGCGCGCCGCGCCCCTGAATGGTGCGGCTACCGCGCCCTGCAGCTGTGCCCGCTCCGCAGGGCTGCTGCTCAGCCGCCGGCGATCAGGTACAGGCCGTAGCCCACCGCGCTCGCGCACAGCGCGAAGCTGAGGACCGCCGTGCCCAGCGACAGCGCCCCCGCTCCGCCGCCGGAGACCCGCTCCCGGCGGGCCAGTGCGCTGACGCCGACGCAGAACGCCCCGACCACCGCCACGGCGATCACGACACTGACCCCGAACGTGCTGCCCAGGGCAGCCCAGTTGATGTTCATCGTGCTGCTACTCCTTCGGCCGAAGCCCGACTCAGGCCGCGATCACGGGCGACGGGGAGGCGACTGCCGGCTGCCCGGCTGCCGTGCCGACGGTCAGCGGGTCCTCGGCGACGACGTTGGCCGCGCTGATCTGCTGGCCGCGGGAGGCCACGTAGATCCACGCCGCGATGCCCGCGCCGATCAGGCCGAGGGCGATCTGGCCCCACGCGCCCTGGTCGGCCAGCAGCACGCCCACGCCACCGACCAGACCCGCGGCCGGCAGCGTCAGGACCCACGCGTACGTCATCTTCCGCACGGTGTTCCAGTGGACCGCGCCGCCGACCTTGCCCTTGCCCGCGCCCATGATGCCGCCGGAGCAGACGTGGGTGGTGGACAGGCCGTAACCCATGTGCGAGGAGGTGAGGATGACCGTCGCCGCCGCCGTCTGCGCGGTGAAGCCCTGCGAGGCGTCGACCTCGGTGATGCCCTTGCCCATCGTGCGGATGATGCGCCAGCCGCCGATGTAGGTGCCGAGCCCCATGGTGATGCCCGCGGCCAGGATGACCCAGAGCGGCGGGTTGGAGCCGGGGGCCAGCGAGTGGGCGGTGATCAGGGTCAGGGTGATGACGCCCATCGTCTTCTGGCCGTCGCTGGTGCCGTGCGCGACCGAGACGAGCATGGCCGACGCGACCTGGCCGACCTTGAAGCCCTTGCGGGTGACCTCCTGGTCGCCCTTGGCGGTGAGGCGGTAGGACAACTTGGTCGCACCCCAGGCGGCGATGCCCGCCACGATCGGGGAGGCGACGGCCGGGATCAGGATCTTGGTGGCCACCACGTCGAAGTGCACGCCGTGCATGCCGACGGAGACGACCGTCGCGCCCAGCAGGCCACCGTAGAGGGCGTGCGAGGAGCTGGACGGGATGCCGCGCAGCCAGGTGACGAGGTTCCAGACGATCGCGCCGATCAGAGCGGCGAAGACCACCTGGGGCTGGATGCCCGCCTTCTCGTCGATGATGCCGCCGGAGATCGTCTTGGCGACCGCGACCGACAGGAAGGCACCGCAGAGGTTCAGCACCGCCGAGATGGCGACAGCGACCTTGGGTCGCAGCGCCCCGGTGGCGATCGAGGTGGCCATCGCGTTGGCCGTGTCGTGAAAACCGTTGGTGAAGTCGAAGGCGAGAGCCGTGATCACTACGGCGGTCACCAGGAACGAGATGTGTTCCATGCCCAAACAATCGTCTCAGCGGGGTGGTCGAGCGTGACCGTAGGGAGCCCGGATGAACGGAAGGTGAACTGACGGACTATCCAGAGTTGACGAGTGTGCCGAAGCATGACAAAACCACCCGTTGTTGATCTTCGTGTGTGAACTGGGTCCTTGCGCTGCCTGGCATTCGATCGTCCCAGGACAATTTCTGGCACCGCCGTATGAGGGATGTGTCACATTCACCTGGTGGCCGTCATCACGTGACAGGGCCAGGTGTGAGCGGCCTCAGAATCGTTGACGCCCCCTGCCGCGTGTCAGTGGGACATGGGAGGATCGCCGAGGTTGTCCGTAGGCGGGCGATCGGTCGGTCGTGGGGGCGGAGCCGCAGTGTGCGGCTGACGAAGGGGCGGGCTGGTGTTGGGTATCGGGGGCATGGAACGTCGTCCTTGGCTGCGCGGGGTGCTGCGTTGCGGGTTGATGCTCGCGGCCGCCTCACTCGCCGTCATTCCCGCCGCAGGCAGCGCGAGCGCCGCCGTGGCGCCCCACCCGGGCACGGCCGGAGGGATTTCGACGGTCCTGCCCGCCGGGACGGTCACGCTGACCCAGGCCGAGCAGGCACTGCTGCCGATCCTCGACCACCTGCGCGCGCTCTACCAGCAGATGGAGCAGGCCACCCAGCAGTACGACTCGCTCGGCGCACAGTTGCAGCAGGCGCAGGCCGGTGTGCAGAAGCTGGACGTCCAGCTGGCCGGCGCCCAGGCCCAGGTCGACGCGGGAACGGCGATCGCCGGTGAGATGGCCCAGCAGCAGTACGCCGCCGGTGGCTTCTCACAGCTGGCACAGCTGATCTTCGCCGACGACCCGCAGGCGGCCCTCCACGGCAAGGAACTGCTGGACGCGGCCTCCCAGTCGCAGGCGTCGCTGCTCAGGAAGCTCCACGCCGACGAGGAGGTCCTGGCCAAGGCGCAGACAGCGGCCGAGGCGGCCCGGCAGCGCGTGGCCCAACTCCTCGCCCAGCAGGGCAAGCAGAAGGACGGCATCACCAAGCAGCTGACCGGCGTCGAGCAGTTGGTCTCCGGCCTGACCGGCGCCCAGCGCCAGGAGCTCTCACTGCTGGAGCTGAAGGAGGCCGACGCCGCCCAGCTGGCGCTGCTGGCCTCCGGCGTCCTCGGCAACCAGGGCGCCAAGCCGTCGGCCGAGGGTGCGCAGGCCATCGCCTTCGCCTTCGAGCAGCTCGGCAAGCCCTACGTCTGGGGCGGCGACGGGCCCGACGTCTACGACTGCTCCGGTCTGACCTCGCAGGCCTGGCTGCACGCGGGGACGACCATGCCGCGCACCAGCGAGATGCAGTGGGCCGACCTCACCCATGTCCCGCTCGACGAGCTGCGCCCGGGCGACCTGATCGTCTACTTCCAGGACGCCAGCCACGTCGCGATGTACATCGGCGGCGGCATGGTCGTCGAGGCGCCGCATCCGGGTGCGTTCGTCGACATCGAACCGATGGCCGTCGACCCGATCCTCGGCGCGGTCCGGCCCGACCCGCAGAACCCGTCGATCGGCGGCACCTACACCCTGCCGTCCGCGCCGCCCGGATCGACCGGCCCGGTGCCGATCGGTCCGACCCTGCCCTCGAACACACCGAAGCCGACGCCGAAGCCCACGCCCAAGCCGACGCCCCGGCCCACGCCGAAGCCCAGCCCGTCGGGTTCGCCCACGGGTCTGCCGACCGGCATGCCGTCCGGGTGGCCGTCGGGTTCGCCCTCCACCTCGCCTTCGCCGTCGCCGAGCGGGAGCCCGTCGACGAGCCCGTCACCGTCGGTGACGGGCTCGCCCTCCGCGATCCTCTGAGGCACCCGCGTCGGGACGGCCCAGGGGCCTAGGCCCTGTCGTCAAACTCCCGCCGGGCCCGGCTTGCCTGGTACGCCCTTCTGCTGCGTTGTCGGATCGCCCAAGTACGGCCCAGTACGAGGGCGACCCTCCGCCTTGCAGCTGGCCGCACCAGACAACCCGGGCTGATCCGACGCGAGTTTGACGACAGGGCCTAGCCCGCGTCGGGCTGCGAGTCCGGCTCCAGGCGGATCACCACGGACTTCGAGGTCGGCGTGTTGCTGGTGTCGGCCGTGCTGTCCAGCGGGACCAGGACGTTGGTCTCCGGGTAGTACGCGGCCGCGCAGCCGCGCGTCGTCGGGTAGTGCACCACCCGGAAGTGCGGCGCGCGCCGCTCGACGCCGTCCTTCCACTCGCTGACCAGGTCCACGTACTGACCCTCCGTCAGGCCGTGAGCCGCCGCGTCCTCGGCGTTGAGCAGCACGATCCGGCGTCCGCCGGTGATGCCGCGGTAGCGGTCGTCCAGGCCGTAGATGGTGGTGTTGTACTGGTCGTGCGAGCGCAGTGTCTGCAGCAGCAGGCGGCCCTCGGGGACGACCGGCGCGGTCATCGCGTTGACGGTGAAGTTGGCCTTGCCCGTCGTCGTCGGGAACGCGCGGGTGTCGCGCGGGCCGTGCGGGAGGGCGAAGCCGCCGGGCGTCAGGATCTTCGTGTTGTAGTTCTCGAAGCCGGGGATGACCCGGGCGATCCGGTCGCGGATGTTGCCGTAGGAGGCGTTGAAGTCCTCCCACGGCACGGTGTTCTTGGGGCCGAGGGTGCGCCGGGCCAGCTTGCAGACGATGGCGACCTCGGAGAGCAGGTCCGGCGCGGGCGGCCGGAGCGAGCCGCGCGAGGCGTGGACCATGCCCATCGAGTCCTCGACGGTGACCTGCTGCGGTCCGGAGGCCTGCCGGTCCTGGTCGGTCCGGCCGAGCGTGGGCAGGATCAGCGCGCGCGTCCCGGTGACCACGTGCGAGCGGTTCAGCTTGGTCGACACGTGCACCGTCAGGCGGCAGCCGCGCATCGCCTGCTCGGTGACCTCGGTGTCGGGGGTGGCCGCGACGAAGTTGCCGCCCATGGCGAAGAAGACCTTCACCTTGCCGTCCCGCATCCCGCGGATGGTGTCCACCACGTCGAGCCCGTGCTCGCGCGGCGGGTCGAAGTGGAACTCCTTGCCGAGCGCGTCCAGGAAGGCGGCAGCGGGCCGCTCGAAGATGCCCATGGTCCGGTCGCCCTGGACGTTGCTGTGCCCGCGGACGGGGCAGACACCGGCACCCGGCCTGCCCACATTGCCGCGCAGCAGCAGGAAGTTGACGACCTCACGAATGGTCGGCACAGAGTGCTGGTGCTGCGTCAGGCCCATGGCCCAGCAAACGATGATCTTCTCCGACTTCAGTACCAGCTCGGAGAGTTCCAGGATCTGACTGTCCGGCAGGCCGGTGGCCGCGTGGACCTCGTCCCAGTCGGTCTGCCGCGCCTCGGCGGCGAACTCCTCGAAGCCGCCGCAGTGCCTCTCGATGAAGTCGCGGTCCAGGACCGTGCCAGGGTTCTTGTCCTCGGCCTCCAGCAGCAGCAGATTGAGCGCGCGGAACAGCGCCAGGTCGCCTCCGAGACGGATCTGCAGGAACAGGTCGGTCAGCTTGGTCCCGCTGACCAGACCGCGCGGAGTCTGCGGGTTCTTGAACCGCTCCAGCCCCGCCTCCGGCAGCGGGTTGACGCTGACGACCGTCGCGCCCGCACGCTTGGCCCGCTCCAGTGCGGAGAGCATCCGCGGGTGGTTGGTGCCCGGGTTCTGCCCGGCCACGATGATCAGGTCGGCCTGGTAGAGGTCCTTGAGATGGACGCTGCCCTTGCCGACGCCCAGCGTCTCCACCAGCGCGGAGCCGGAGGACTCGTGGCACATGTTCGAGCAGTCCGGCAGGTTGTTGGTGCCGAGCTGGCGGGCGAAGAGCTGGTAGGCGAAGGCCGCCTCGTTGGACGTCCGGCCGGAGGTGTAGAAGGCGGCCTGGTCCGGGTCGTCCAGCTCCTTGAGCTCGTCCGCGACCAACTGCAGCGCGTCGTCCCAGGAGAGGGGCGTGTAGTGGGTGGCGCCCTCCTCCAGCAGCATCGGCGCGGTGAGCCGGCCCTGCTGGCCCAGCCAGTAGCCGCTGCGCTCGGCCAGGTCCGCCACAGAGTGCTCGGCGAAGAACTCGGGACCGACGCGGCGCACCGTCGCCTCCTCGGCCACGGCCTTGGCGCCGTTCTCGCAGAACTCGGCGGTGTGGGTGTGGTCCGGCTCCGGCCAGGCGCAGCCGGGGCAGTCGAACCCGTTCGGCTGGTTCAGCTTGAGCAGCGTCTTCACCGCGCGGGGCAGGCCCATCTGCGCGGCGGCGATCTGCGTGGTGTGCCGCAGGGCGGGGATGCCCGCGGCGGCGTGCTGGGGTTGACCGGTCGCGGGCGCGTCCTGCGCCGGATCGGTCACGGGAGCCTTGCGCGCCATTGCGCTCCACCTTTCGCCCTGTGGGCCGCCCTGCACGGTCCTCGTCCTGAGACTGGGGACATCCTTCCATCTCCCGCCGTATGAGTGAATCGTTCTATTCAGCGCAGGCGGCGATTTTTGGATTTGTGCAGGTAGGAGCCGTTGTTACCCGTCCGTATGGCGGTCGGCCCATGGTCGGGTGATCCTACAGTTTGATAGAAGTAGGGCTCTTTCTCCGAGCGACGGTGGGCGACCGGACCGTCCCGATCGCAAAGTGGGTGATCGCAGGTGCGTTTCCTGCGCATAGGACCGACGGGCGCCGAGCGCCCCGCACTGCTCGCCGCGGACGCGGAGAGTGCCTTCGACCTGTCCGCGCTCACGCCGGACATCGACGCCGCGTTCCTCGCTGGGCTCACGCCCGAGCGCCGCGCGGAGATCTCCGCGCGCGCGGAGGCGGGCGAGTTCCCGCGGCTCGCCCTGGCAGGCGGCCAGGGTCGCGGCGGCGAGCGCGTCGGCGCGCCGGTGGCGCGCCCGGGCAAGGTGGTCTGTATCGGCCTCAACTATCGCGACCACGCGGAGGAGGCGGGCCAGCCGATCCCGGCTGAGCCGGTGGTCTTCCTCAAGTCCAGCGACTGTGTCGTCGGCCCCGACGACGAGGTCCTGGTCCCGCGCGGCAGTGAGAAGACGGACTACGAGATCGAGCTGGCCGTGGTCATCGGCGCGACCGCCCGGTACCTCGACTCCCCGGAGGACGCGGACGCGGTGATCGCGGGCTACACCATCACCAACGACGTCACCGAGCGCGCTTGGCAGTTGGAGCGCGGGGGCACCTGGGACAAGGGCAAGTCCTGCGACACCTTCAACCCCATGGGCCCCTGGTTGGTCACGGCCGACGAGATCCCGGACCCCCAGGCACTGGGACTCCGCCTGACGGTCAACGGCGAGGTCCGCCAGAACGGCTCGACGTCGAACATGATCTTCGGCGTCCGCCATGTCATCTGGTACCTCAGCCAGTTCATGACCCTCCACCCGGGCGACGTGGTCAACACCGGCACCCCGGCGGGCGTGGCCATGGGCCTCCCGAACCAGCCGTGGCTCAACCCGGGCGACGTCCTCACCCTCGAGATCGACGGCCTCGGCAGCCAGCGCCAGGTGCTCGGCAAGGCCTGACCCCGGGGCAACGCCCTAGAGGCGCGGGGCCGTGCTGATATGCGGTTCCGCCGCGTGGGCGCGAGCAGGCGGGCTGCAGGGGGTAGTTGCACTACCTCGGGGGCGCGGGGCTGTGCTGATATGCGGCTCCGCCGCGTGGGCGCGAGCAGGCGTTGCACTATTTAGGGGCGCGGGGAACTGCGCGACAAGCCACTGTGTGTGGTGTGTCGCGCAGTTCCCCGCGCCCCCGGGGGTACTACTCGAGCGGCAGCCGCCCGCCCC